>NZ_JAWHTD010000011.1:0-114095 GCF_032586235.1 Aestuariicoccus sp. MJ-SS9 | reverse complement strand
TGATCCCAAACGCATGCCCAATCCCATGCCGCTGCAATACCTTAACAAACGCCTCTTCCGTCGTCATCTTCATGGCTTATTATCCTTTCATACTCGTATGTTGATGTCAGGCGGCACCGTTCAGCGCGCCCTGTTTGCGGTCTTCCAGGATCATGTCAGAGGCTTGCTCTCCGATCATGATCGCCGGGGCGTTGGTGTTGCCCGAGACGATCTCGGGCATGATCGAGCAATCGGCGACCCGCAGCCCGGCGATGCCGTGCACGCGCAGGCGCGGATCGACCACCGCATCGTCCCCCGGGCCCATCTTGCAGGTGCCGGTGGGGTGGTAGATCGTGGTCGAATAGTTGCGCGCCCAGTCCAGCGTGCCCTCGTAATCGTCCATATCGAGCGTGCTGTCGGGGCGGTATTCCTCGGATATCTTATGCGTGAGCGGTTCGCAGCGGGCAATGCGGCGGGCGATCCTGATCCCCTCGACGATTGTGCGGCAATCGGTTTCGGTGGACAGGTAATTGGGATGGATCCTCGGGTAAACCCCCGCGTCGGCGGACGCCAGCCGGATCTCGCCTCGGCTTTCGGGGCGCAGCTGGCAGACCGACATGGTGAAGGCCGAGAAGGGATGCACCCCCTCGCCCGGGCTGTCGGCCGACCAGGGCTGGACGTGGAACTGGATGTCGGGCGTTTCCACATGGTCCCCGGTGCGCATGAACCCGGTGGCAAGGCTCGCCGCCATCGCCATCGGCCCTGACCGGAACAGCGCGTATTTCAGCGCGATGCGGGCCTGGTTGAAGAGGCTGCGCACCTCGTCGTTCAGCGTCGGCTCGTTGCATTTGAAAACCAGCCGCGCCTGCAGGTGATCCTGCATGTTCTTGCCCACGGCGGGCACGTCGCGCCGCACCTCGATGCCGTGGTCGCGCAGTTGCGCGGCCTCGCCGATCCCCGACACCATCAGCAATTGCGGCGACCCGATCGCGCCCGAGGACAGGATGACCTCGGCGCGCGCCTTGACCACCTGTTCGCGGCCCGAGCCGTCGCGATAGGCAACGCCGGTCGCGCGGTTCTCGTCGAACACGATGCGGCTGGCGGCGGCGCGTGTGAGGATGGTCAGGTTCGGACGCGACCGCGCCGGGTTCAGGAAGGCCACGGCGGTCGAACAGCGCCGGCCGTTTCTCGCGGTCAGCTGGAAATAGCCGACGCCCTCCTGCGTGGCGCCGTTGTAATCGGGGTTGAAGGGATAGCCCGCCTCTTGCGCAGCGGCGACCCAGGCGTCGCAGATCGGGCGTTGCAGGCGCATGTTCGACACCGACAACGGGCCCTGGTCGCCGTGAAACTCATCCGCCCCGCGCTCTTGATTTTCGGACCGTTTGAAGAGCGGCAGCACCTCGTCCCAGCCCCAGCCGGGATTGCCCATCTGCTGCCAGCGGTCGTAATCCTGCGGCTGTCCGCGCACATAGAGCAGCCCATTGAGCGACGACGACCCGCCCAGCACCTTGCCCCGCGGCCAGTCGAGCTGACGGCCGTTGAGCCCCGGGTCGGGTTCGGTGCGATAGCACCAGTCGACCGACGGGTTGTGCATCGTCTTGAAATAGCCGACCGGGATGTGGATCCAGGGGTTCCAGTCGCGCCCCCCGGCCTCCATCAGCACCACCTTGATCGATGGATCGGCCGACAGACGATTCGCCAGCACGCATCCGGAAGAGCCTGCGCCGACGATCACGTAATCCGCGGTAATCTCAGACATTTTTCAGTAACCTCCTCGGCTCTCCCCGGCAGGGAAAGTTTTCCCTTGCCACGACCAGCATAAATCTACCGATATTGAGACCACAAGTATCAATATTTTCAAAATGGGAGGAGACCATGAAAGTATCGAAAGCTCTGAGCGGGATTTCCCGCCGCGATCTGTTCCGCTTGTCGGGCCAGTTCGGCCTGTCCTCGGTTGTGCTGGGCGCGGGCACGCTCGCCGGGGCCGTCAGCCTGCCGTCGCTGGCGAAGGCGGCGGAAAGCACCTATGAAAAGCGCTTTTCGAAAGAGCCCAAGCACACGCTCAAGCAGGGCGCGTCGGGCTTTAACGCGCGCAACCTGCTGATCGAACGCGCCGGCGTTCTGGAATTCGCCCGCGACCTGGAGGAGCGGACCGAGGGCGAGATTCGCGTCGAGTTCATCGGCGACAACCAGATCTGCGGCCAGCTCAACTGCGTCGAGAAGACCCAGCTGGGCGTCGTGGACATGTACGCCGCCTCGACCCAGAACTCGGCCGGCGGCGCGCCTTACCTCAACGTGCTGGACTATGCCTATATGTTCCCAAGCCGGGCGGCGCAGTACCATTTCCTCTACAGCCCCGAGTCGATGAAGCTGCTGCGCGAGCCTCTGGAAAAGCGGCACGGTCTGAAGTTCCTCTTCAGCCATTGCGAATTGCGCGGCATCCAGCTGGGCCAGTCGTTCGCCGACAAGCCGACCGTGACCAAGCTGGAAGAGCTCTTCGGCACCAAGAACCGCGTGACGGGCACGCAGCTGGGCCGCATCGCGATGCAGCTTCTGAACCTCAACCCGGTGCCGGTGGCCTGGGAAGAAACGCTCGACGGGCTCAAGCAGGGCCTGATCGACGGGGCCGAGACCTGGGCGTCGGCGGTGGCTTACGCCAACATGGCGCCGGTGGTCAGCCAGTCGGTCGACCTGCGGTTCTTCTGCGGCACCGAACATACCTCGATGTCGGCCAAGGTCTTTGACGCGATGGAAGCGCACCTTCAGGACGCGATCATGGAATCGGCCTATCTGGCGCAGGTCCATGTGCAGGCCGCCAACGAGGCCGCGCTGGTCAAGACCGTGGGCTTCAGCGACCCGCAGCTGCCCGGCACGATCTTTGCCGAAAACAACGTGCGCGCGGCGTTCCTGTCGGACGAAGAGGTCCGCACGGCCGAGGAAATGTGCTCGCCCGAGTTCAACCCCGAACCCTGGGCGCAGTGGCGCGAGCGGCTCAACAACTGGGCCGGCGGTCTGGACACCTATCAGGGCATCTACGACGTCGCGCGTCAGATCCCCACCGACACGCTGCCCGAAAACGTCGAGCCGCGCCGCTGGTGGCGTTCGGCCTGACCTGACGATCCCGGACCGGGCCGCCCCACGGCGGCCCGGTTCGACCAAGACCGCGATCACGTTCGCGGCAAAGACATACGGCGACCCAAAGGGAGGAATGGGGAATGACCGGCTGGTTCCAGGGCACAGGCGAGATCCTGAGCGCCCTCTCCGCAGGCGATTCATGGATGCTGAGCGAGGCGATGGGTCAGCCCGCGATCTGGCCCCTGGGGCTGATCGCGATGCTGGTCGCGGCGGTTCTCATCCTGTTGCTTTACCGCGTAAGCCCCTGGTTCGAAAGAAACTTCGAACCCACCGTCATGGTGATCTCCTACCTGGCGATCGGCGGCATCATCTTTGTCGAGGTGTTTCGGCGCTTCGTGCTGTCGGAACAGGCGCCGTGGTCGACCACGCTGCCGCCGTTCCTTTTCCTGATCATGACGTGGTTCGGCTGCAGCTATAACGTCAAGCTGCGCACGCACCTGGCCTTTGCCGAATTCCGCAACGCCATGCCGCGGGGCGGGCAGATGGCCTGCCTGCTGCTGGATGCGACGCTGTGGATCGTGTTTTCCTGGATCGTCGTGGTGACATCGAGCCGCGTTGCCGCCAACTCGGCCTCGAATTTCCAGATCATGCTGGGCACCGACAACGTCATGCAATGGTGGTTCCTGATCTCGGTCCCGCTGGCCTTTACCGTGCTGGTGGCCCGGGTTCTCGAGAACCTGCTGATCGACTTCGACAGATACCGGTCGGGCGGCACCCTGATCGAACAAGCCGTCATCGGAGGGGACTGACATGGCCGATTCGACGATCATCACGCTCATTTCGCTTGGGGTGACGTTCCTTTTCATGCTGGGCGTCCCGGTGTTCGTGGTCATCGGCTACTGGGTGCTGGGGATGTCCTTTGTGCTGGGGCTGTCGCTGGACAACATCGGCGCGGCGCTGGCGGATGTCTTCACCGACGGTTTCGCACTGCTGGCCATGCCGCTCTTCATCCTGACCGGGGACCTGATCAACCGCTCGGGCATCGCCCGAAGGCTGAGCGATTTCGCCTATTCCTGCCTGGGCTGGATCCGCGGCGGGCTGGCTATGGCGTCGCTGGGGGCCTGCGGGCTTTTCGCCGCGATCTCTGGCTCGAACTCGGCCACCACGGCGACCATCGGGTCGATGCTGCATCCCGAGATGGTCAAGGGCGGCTATGACGAACGCTTTTCCGCCGCCACCGCCGCCGCCGGCGGGACGGTGGGCATCATCATCCCGCCCTCGATCATCTTCATCGTCTACGGGTTCCTGCTGAACCTCCCGATCTCGGACCTGTTCGTCGCCGGTATCATTCCCGGCGCGATGATGGTGGGCGGGATGATGATCGCCTGCTTCCTGATCTGCTGGCGCAACGGCTGGGGCTTTCTGATCCCGCTGAGCCCGGTACGGGTGATCAAGACCGCCGTGGGCGCATGGCTGGGCTTTTTCGCCATCGGCCTCGTGCTCTGGGGTATCTACACCGGCAAGTTCTCTCCGACCGAGGCGGCGGGCGTGACCGTGGGCTTCTGCGTGATCGTGGGCTTCGTCTGCCTGCCGCTGCACCGCCTGCTGGGCGGCGACAAGGACAGCGACATCGAGACCAAGCCACTCGCCCAGATGCTGGTCGTGCAGGGCTTCGGCCCGCTCGAGCTGCCCTCGATCACCATGCGCTCGGCGCAGATCACCGGTATCCTCGCGCCGCTGATCGCCGTGTCCGTGGTCATGCAGCAGATTCTGTCGGTTCTGGGCGCACAAGAGACGATCGGCAATTTCGTCACCTCGATGGGCGGCTATCACGCGGTGCTCTTCACCTCGATGGCGATCGTCTTTGTGTCGGGGATGGTGCTGGAAAGCCTGCCGGTGACCATCATCCTCGCCCCGATCCTGGCCCCCATCGCGCATTCCGTCGGGGTCGAGCCGGTGCAGTTCGCGGTGGTCTTCCTTGTGGGCGCGTCCATCGGGTTCATCACCCCGCCTTACGGGCTGAACCTCTATGTGGCGTCCGGCGTGACCGGAGTTCCGTATTTCCGCCTTTTGCGCTACACGTTGCTCTACCTTGTGGCTTTGATCGCGGTTTGGTTCGTCGTGGCGCTTGTGCCGACCCTCTCGACGGCATTGCTCCCGCAACGATGAGGACGGCGAACATATGGATGGCAACACCGGCAAAGAGGGGACGATCCCGACCAATCTCCGGCTGCTGATGGTGATCGAAGAGATCGCCAGGGCCGGGGTGCCGGTCACCCCGACCGAGGTGAACGCCCGAATCGGATTGCCCAAGCCGACCATCCACCGCCTCTTCAACACTCTGGAAGAAGAGGGCTTTTTGCAGCGCGATCTGGACGGGCGGCGGTATTCGCCCGGCCCCCGCCTGCGGACCCTAGCCGGAAGCGTCCTGTCGTCGCGGCGCATCCGCAGCGCGCGGCAGGCCATCCTGCGGCGGCTCAGCCAAGAGATCGGCGAGACCTGCAACATCGCCCTGCCCGACCGCGACGCGATGACCTATCTCGAACGGGTCGAGACCGAATGGCCGCTGCGCATCCAGCTGCCCATCGGCACCCGCGTGCCGTTCTACTGCACCGCCAGCGGCAAGATGTACCTCAGCTCGCTGACCGCGAACCACCTGCGCAAATACCTGGACGCGACCGAGCTGGAACCGCGGACGCCCAACACGATCACCGATCACGACCGGCTGCTCGACGAGATCCGCGAGGTGCGCAAGCAGGGCTATGCGCTCGACCGCGAAGAGTTCATGGAGGACATGATCGCGCTCGCCGTGCCGATCCTCGACGTGCAGGACCGGCTGATGGCCACACTGTCGTTCCACGCCCCCACGCAGCGGTTCGGCATCGACCGGGCGCTCGACTTTCTGCAACCGCTGCGCGAGGCGGCGCGCGATCTGTCACAGCTGGTGACCGACAGCGAAGAGGATTGATCCGCCGGGACAAATCGCATTCCTTGGGCACGGACCACCGCCAACAAAGGAGCGTCCGATGTCCAGCGATCCCCTGCTTCAGCCCTACCGGCTCCGGCATCTGACCCTGCGCAACCGGATCATGACCACCAGCCACGAACCGGCCTACCCCGAAGACGGAATGCCGAAGGATCGCTACGCGGCCTATCACGCCGAACGCGCCAAGGCGGGCGTGGCGCTGGCGATGACCGCCGGGTCGGCCTCGGTGTCGCGCGACAGCCCGCCGGCCTTCAACAACATCCTGGCCTATAAGGACGAGGTCGTGCCCTGGATCCGCCGGCTGACCGACGCCTGCCACGATCACGGCTGCGCGGTGATGATCCAGCTCACCCACCTGGGCCGCCGCACCGGCTGGTCCAAGGGCGATTGGCTGCCTTCCCTGTCCTCGTCCAGACACCGCGAACCGGCGCACCGGATGTTCCCCAAGCTGGCCGAGGATTGGGACATCGAGCGCATCACCGGCGATTTCGCCGATGCGGCCGAGCGGATGAAAGAGGGCGGCATGGACGGGATCGAGCTGCAGGTCTATGGACACCTGCTCGATCAGTTCTGGTCGCCCCTGACCAACGATCTCGAGGGGCCCTACGGCGGCCAGACGCTGGAAAGCCGGATGAAACTGCTGATGGACGTGCTGACGGGCATCCGCGCGCGGGTGGGCGCGGACTTCATCGTCGGTCTGCGCTACACCGCGGACGAGGTCGCGGCAGGCGGGATCACGCCCAGCGAGGGCATCGAGATCTCGAAACGGCTGGCCGGTTGTGGCATGGTCGATTTCCTCAACGTGATCCGGGGCCGCATCCACACCGACCCGGCGATGACCGACGTGATCCCGGTGCAGGGCATGAAAAGCGCCCCGCATCTGGATTTCGCGGGCGCGGTGCGCGCGGCCACCGGTTTGCCCACCTTCCACGCCGCCCGCATCCCCGACGTGGCCACCGCCCGCCACGCGGTCGCATCGGGCCTTCTGGACATGGTCGGCATGACCCGCGCGCATATGGCCGACCCGCATATCGTGCGCAAAATCATCGAAGGGCGCGAGCACGACATCCGCCCCTGCGTCGGCGCCACCTATTGCCTCGACCGGATCTATGAGGGATGCGAGGCGCTTTGCATCCACAACCCGGCCACGGGGCGCGAGCTGACCATGCCGCATGACATCGCCCCGGCCGAAACCCGCAAGCGGGTGGTGATCGTCGGCGCGGGGCCTGGCGGGCTCGAGGCCGCGCGCGTGGCCGCCGAACGCGGGCACGAGGTGATCGTGTTCGAGGCCCAGCCCGACCCCGGCGGGCAGGTCCGGCTGACCGCGCAGAACCCGCGCCGGCGCGAGATGATCTCGATCATAGACTGGCGCATGGCGCAATGCGCCGCCCACGACGTGACCTTCCATTTCAACACCTGGACCGAGGCGGCGGATGTCACCACGCTGAACCCCGATGTGGTGATCGTCGCCACCGGCGGGCTGCCCAACACCGAACTTTTCGAAAGCGGCCAGGACGCACCGCATGTGATCACCGCCTGGGATCTGATCTCGGGCGATGCGAAGCCGGGCCACGAGGTACTGATCTACGACGAAAGCGGCGATCATCCCGGGCTCATGGCCGCCGAGGTGGCCGCGAACGCCGGCGCGAAGGTCGAGGTGATGACCCCCGACCGCGGCGTCGCCCCCGAGGTCATGGGCATGAACCTGGTGCCCTACATGCGCGCGCTGCAGGACAAGGACGTGACATTCACGGTGGCGCGCCGCCTGCGGGACGTTGTGCGCGACGGCAACCGGCTCTGCGCAGTGATCGGCACGGATTACAGCGATGTGACCTTTGAAAAGACCTATGATCAGGTGGTGGTGAACTACGGCACCCTGCCGCTGGCAGATCTCTATTTCGACCTCAGGCCGCTGTCGTCGAACGCGGGCGCGGTCGATCACGACGCGCTGATCGCGGGCCGCCCGCAGCGGGTGACGCGAAACCCGGACGGCCGGTTTCAGCTTTTCCGCATCGGCGACGCGGTCAGCGCGCGCAACACCCACGCGGCGATCTACGACGCGCTGCGGCTGGTCAAGGACATCTGACATGCGCTCGGTCAAGACCATACACGTGATTTCCGCCCATGCCGAGGGCGAGGTCGGCGACGTCATCGTCGGCGGCGTGCTGCCGCCTCCGGGCGACACGATCTGGGCGCAGAGCCGCTGGATCGCGCGGGACGGGACGCTGCGCAACTTCGTGCTGAACGAGCCGCGCGGCGGAGTGTTCCGGCATGTGAACCTGCTGGTGCCGCCCAAACACCCCGAGGCGCAGGCCGCCTGGATCATCATGGAACCAGAGGACACCCCGCCCATGTCCGGATCGAATGCGATCTGCGTGGCGACGGTCCTGCTCGACGGCGGTCTGGTGCCGATGCAAGAGCCCGAAACCCACCTGGTGCTCGAGGCCCCGGGCGGGCTGGTGCGTGTCCGGGCCGAGTGCCGGAACGGCAAGGCCGAACGGATCCACGTCCGCAACCTGCCCTCCTTCGCGGCCGCGCTCGGCCAGTCGCTTGAGGTCGAGGGGCTGGGCACGCTGACCGTCGACACCGCCTATGGCGGCGACAGCTTCGTGATCGTCGACGCCCCCGCGCTGGGGTTCGCGCTGACCGATACCGAGGCGCATGACATCGCCCGGCTGGGCGTCCGGATCACCGACGCCGCCAACGCTCAGCTTGGTTTCACGCATCCCGAAAACCCCGATTGGCGGCACATCTCGTTCTGCCTTTTCGCCGGTGGGCTGGAGGAGGGCGCGCAAGGGCTGGCCACGCGCGCCGCCGTGGCGATCCAGCCCGGCAAGGTCGACCGCTCGCCCACCGGCACGGCGCTGTCGGCGCGCATGGCGGTGCTGCATGCGCGGGGGCGGATGCGGGTGGGCGACCGGCTGACGGCGCGCTCGCTGATCGGCTCGACCTTCGCGGGCACCATCCTGGGCGAAACCAAAGTGGGCGCCCGCCAGGCGATCGTGCCCGAGATCTCGGGGCGCGGCTGGATCACCGGCATTCACCAGCACATGCTCGACCCGTCCGACCCCTGGCCCGAGGGCTACCGCCTCTCGGACACCTGGGGCGCGCGCTGAGCGGCCTTGAGCAGGCGAAAGGCCAACGCTGCCGGCAGGACCAGCGCAAAGAGCACCGCGCCGAACAGGATCGCCGAATCGGGCGTACCGCTTCGGTCCGACAGCCATCCTGCGAACGGCGGGGCCGCGGTCATGACGACGTAATAGACCGTAAAGAAAATCCCCATCCCGAAGGCCCGCCGCTCGGGCGCGACGGCCTGCCCGGCCAGCGCCATGATCACACCGGCGGGCGCGACGCCCAGCAGGCCGAAGATCAGGCTCGCCGCCAGCCCCGCGCCGGGCAGTTTCAGCAGCAGCAGCGCGACGACGCCTGCGCCGATACACACCGTCAGGATCGTGTCGCGCCGCCCGAAGCGGTCGGCGATCTGCCCGCAGGCCGCGCCCGACAGGATCATCAGCCAGCTGCCGACGCTGATCACCGATGCCGCCGCCAGCGGATCGGTGCCCCGCGCCTCGAGCATCAGCGGACCGAACGTCAGGTAGGCCACGTATCCCGCGTTGAACACGCCCCAGGCGACCCCGGCGCAGAGGATCAGCCCCCATTCGCGCGGCAAGAGCCAGGTCATCCGGCCGGGCGCGGCCCCCGCCCGGACCTCTGGGGTGCGGTAGAGGGTGAACATGCCGAACGCCGCAAGCGCGCAATAGACCGACGCCACCGCGAAGGGCACGCGCCAGCCGTAAAGCTCGGTCAGGACGGCGTGGCCGACCTGCCCCATGGCGATGCCGAAAGGCCAGCTCATGACCAGAATGCTCATCGCCGTGGCGATCTCGCGCCCGTCGAACCAGTCGGCGGCCATCTTGGTGAAATAGAGGTTGGCAAAGACGAAGCCCAGACCGGCGCCCATGCGCCCGGCCCCGACCGTCCAGGGCCCCGCCGCCGTGGCCGACACCGCCCCGCCCAGCGCCAGCGCCGCCAACCCCAGCCCGGCCAGCGTGCGATCCGACGCGAACCGGCCCGAAAACCCGGCAGGCAACGCAAGGAACAGCCCCGGCGCCATGAAGAGGCCGACCATCAGCCCGATGTCGGCGTAATCGAGCCCGAAGACCCCGGCCAGATCGTCACCGACCGAGGCCATGGTCTGAAATTGCAGCCCCAGCCCGACACGGGCGGCGAACAGCAGGGCGAGGATGCGCCAGCGCATCACAGGTCCTTTGGATGAAAGAGCGCAAACCGCCCGGTGTTGAAATGGCCTCCTGCGGCCTTGAGCCTGTGCATCCGCCGATCCTCCGTCTGGGGTGGCGGCATCATGCGCCCCCGGCAGCCCGCACGGTATCCGCCGTTTGCTGTATTCTGCCCGCAACCGCTGCGGTATTCGCCTACATCATCTGCAGGATTGCCCGCCCGGCCAAGCTGCGACAGGATCGGTGGACAGACTTTTCAGGACCCGTTCGACCGTTTTGACCCATGACATCCTCAGCCCGCGCGAGACCGAGATCGCAAGCGCCTATGCCCGCGGCGACACTTATCAGGCCATCGCCGGGCGGCTGGGGATTGCGCCCTCGACCGTGCGGACGCATCTGGCCACGATCTACCGCAAGCTCGACGTCTCATCGAAGCTCGAGCTTCACGCCCGGCTGAGTGGGGCCTCCCCCGACCCAGAGGTGCGCACCGATCACGCCGCCATCGTGTCCGAGCTTGCGCTCAGCCTCGAAGAGGCGCTGCGCCGCGAGAAGGCCCTGGGCGAGGTGTTGCGCATCATCAGCCGGTCGGACGGCGAGATCGACAAGGTCATGTCGGCGATCCTGGGCTTCGCGCTCGATCTCTGCGAGGCGGAATTCGGCATACTCTTCGACTATCACGGCGACCGGCGTTTTTCGGCCAGCCACATCCGTGGCATCCCCGACGCGTTCCGCGACTGGCTCGACGCGCAGGGCACCTTTGCGGTCAGCCCTCAGACGGGTCTGGGGCGGCTGGCGGCGGGGCACGGGATCGTCGCAATTCCCGACGTGCGCGCGGAAGAGATCTTTCACGGCGACGATCCGCTGCGATACGCCACCGCGTTCCACGGCGGCGCGCGGTCCTTCGTGGCCATTCCGATGATGTCGAGCGACCGGCTGGTCGGGGCCTTCACCATCTATCGCCAGAATGTGCGGCCCTTCACCGAACAGGCCACGACGCTGGCGCAATGCTTTGCCGACCAGAGCGTCATCGCGCTTGATAATGCGCGGATGATCAGCGCGCTGCGCGCCGGGACACCCTGACGGGCGCTTGGCTCAGGCCCCGCCAGCGCCGCCGATCTCGTTCAGCAGCCATTCCGCGCGCTCCACATGCTCCCGCGCGATGTTCAGCTTCTTTTCCAGCCGGGTCTTTCTGTCGGGCGTGTCCGCCACCGCGATCTCGGATTCCAGCGCGGCGGCCTTCTTGCGCAGCTTTTTAAGCACCTTCTCGACATGGCCGGGCTTGATCTTGCTGGCCTTGCCGTCTTCGAGCCGCGCGTTGTACTCGACCACCTTCTCGGCGAGGTTCTTCAGTCCCATGTCCTGTGTCTCCGATCCGCGGCCCGTCGGCCGCATCCTACACCTGTTTCAAGACGGTTTCGTGACCGTCGGCTTTGCCGTCTGCGCAGCCGCGCCGTTCCGTTGCGTGACCGCCTCGGCGATTTCCTCGTCATCCAGCGTCAGGATGCGCTCGACCTCGGCCAGGGCGCTGTCGCGTTCGATGTAGTAACTGCGGGCCGCCGCGATCAAGTCGCGCATGGCGCTGTAGGCATAGCCTGAATCGTTGAGAAAGGACGTCGCCGCCGCCGGGCTGAGGTCGCCGCTGCGGATCAGCGCGTCGACCCGGCCGGTGGCCTTTTGCGCCGCCTCCTCGATCTGGGCGCGTTCTTCGTCCAGCCAGAGCGCGCTGCGGTCCTCGGGCGCGGCGCGGCCCAGCTTGCGTATCTCGACGGCGATGCGCGCGATTTCGGTCCGAAGATCGTCGTAAAGCCCGGTGACCGCCCCCTGCGGCCGCGTGGTATAGCGCAGGATGTTCTTGCGAAGATGCTTGACCGATTTCACCACCTGCACGATGTCGCTGGCCACATCGCGCAGGGCATAGACCCGGCCCGCGATGTCGGGCGGCAGCCGTTTGTCCCCGGCGCGGGTGGTGAATTCGACGATGGCGGAATAGAGCGTCTTGACCCGGCGCTCGTAATCCTGGTCGATGTCCAGCTCGAGCCGCCTGCGGCTCTGGCGCACGGTCTCGGCCAGGTTGTCGCTGGTATAGACCTGCTGTCTGTGCAGGTTGAGCCCGTGCATGATCAGCTCCGAGGCGTTTTCGTAAAGGTGCTGAACCTCTTTGCGCAAAGCGGTCTCGAAGGTCTGGGGGAAGGCGTCGACCGCCTCGTTGAGGTAACGCGGGCGGCTGACATCCGGCACCGGCTCGACGATCCGCTGCTCGATGAAGACGATCAGGCGGCGCAACATCGGCACCATCAGAACCACTCCGATCACGTTGAAGATCGTGTGGAACACCGCCAGCTTCATCGCGTAATCGCCCTCGGCGATCCCCACCGCCGCGCTGATCCAGTCGACGCTGTCGCGCAGCGGGGCGATGAAGACCAGCGCAACGGCGGCCGTGACCACGTTGAAGACCAGATGCGCAAGCGCCAGCCGCCGGCCCTGGAAATTCGCGCCGAGCGAGCCGATGATCGCGGTAACCGTGGTGCCGATGTTCGCGCCGATGGCCAGCGCCAGCGCGTTCTCATAGCTGATCTGACCGGCGGCCAGCGCGGTCAGGATCAGCACCATCGTCGCGTGGCTGGATTGCATGATCACCGTGGCGACCATGCCCGTCAGCGAATAGACCACCAGCCCCAGAAGCCCCGACAGCGCGAATTGCGTCAGGTCGATCTGATCCTTGAACGCCTCGAACCCCTCTTTCATGTAGTGGATACCCAGGAACAGAAACCCCAGCCCGCCCAGGGCAAAACCGACGCCCCGCAGGGGCTTGGACTTCTGAAAGACCAGCAGGATGCTGAGCGCCAGCATCGGCATCGCATAGGCGGCGATGTTGACCTTGAGCCCCAGCCCCGCGACCAGCCAGGCTCCGGTCGTCGTGCCGATATTGGCGCCGAAGATCACCCCGACGCCGCCGATCAGCGAAATCAGCCCGGCGCTGAGGAACGAGATGGTGATCACCGACACCAGCGAGCTCGACTGCAAGAGCGAGGTCGACACGATCCCGAAAGCGATGGCGCGCGGGGTCGAGCCGGTGGCGCTTTCCAGCACGCGCTCCATCGTGCCGCCGCCGAAGAGCTTGAAGCCGTCCTCCAGCATCCGGATCCCGAACAGAAAGATCGCAACCCCGGCGGCGATCTCCTGCGCATCCGGGCTGAACCAGAACGTCGCCAGCAGCGCCGCGATCGCGACCGGCAGACCGTAGCGCGTCATGCGGCCCCCCGAACCGCATGACCTGCGCCTGAAAGGCACTTACGCCCACGGGGCGCGGGGCATGAGACGGCGTCCCTTGTCATTCCGAATGCGCTCCCTGGCCGGAACTGCCGCGCCTCCTCTGCGCCACACCGCCCGGCCCGTCAGATGAAACCGTTGTGAATTCGATACGTACCGCCCGCCTGTGCCCCGGTCCTTGACGTGGATCATTGGCGTTTCGCCCGGGTGCGGGATGGTGTCCCCATCCGAACGGGCGCCAACGGGGGGATTGAGCCTTGCTGAGAACCGAAAACATCGAGACCGCCGTCCAGCGGAACCGGGACGAGCTTTTCCGTTTCGGGACCGCGCTGATCTTTATCGTCGGCATCATGCTTTTCACCATCGTGCGCACCGATGGCGGGATGGACGGCATCCTGCTGGTCGTAGCCGCGATGATCGGCGGCTACATGGCGATGAACATCGGCGCCAACGACGTGGCCAACAACGTGGGCCCCGCCGTCGGCTCGCAGGCGATCACCCTGACGGGTGCGATCCTGATCGCCGCGTTCTTCGAGGCGGGCGGCGCTCTGATCGCGGGCGGCGACGTGGTCGGCACGATCAAGAAGGGCATCATCGACCCCGAGCTGGTGGCCAACCGCGACACCTTTATCTGGCTGATGATCGCCGCATTGCTGGCGGCGGCGGTGTGGCTCAACTTCGCCACTGCCATCGGCGCGCCGGTCTCGACCACCCATTCCATCGTCGGGGGCGTGCTGGGGGCGGGGATCGCGGCGGCGGGCTGGGGCATCGCCAACTGGCACCAGGTCGCGATGATCGCCGCCAGCTGGGTGATCTCGCCGGTGCTGGGCGGCCTGATCGCCGCCGGGTTTCTCTATGTGATAAAGCGCACGATCACCTACCAGACCGACGTTCTGGGGGCGGCGAACCGGATGGTGCCGCTCTTGGTGGCGGTCATGGCCTGGGCCTTTGGCACGTATCTGATGCTCAAGGGGGTGACCAAGCTGATCAAGGTCGGCTTTCCCATCGCTCTGGTCATCGGGCTGGCGGCGGCCGCCCTGGTCTACCTGATCATGCGCCCCTACATCCGGCGCGCCACGCGGACGCTGCGCAACCACAAATCCAGCGTCAACGACCTTTTCACAATCCCACTGATCTTTGCCGCAGCCCTTTTAAGCTTTGCCCACGGCGCCAACGACGTGGCCAATGCGGTGGGTCCGCTGGCCGGGATCAACGAGGCCATCGTCGCGGGCGGTGTCGCCGCCAAGGCGTCGATCCCGCTCTGGGTCATGGCGGTGGGCGCGATCGGCATCTCGCTGGGACTGGCGCTTTACGGTCCCAAGCTGATCCGCACCGTGGGCAGCGAGATCACCGAGCTCGACAAGATGCGCGCCTTCTGCATCGCCATGGCCGCGGCGATCACGGTGATCATCGCCTCGCAGCTGGGCCTGCCGGTCAGCTCGACCCATATCGCGGTCGGCGGCGTCTTTGGTGTGGGCTTCCTTCGCGAATACATCAAGTCGAGCTACGCGCGGATGCTGGCCGAGATCCGCGAACACCACGCCGATCAGGACCCCAAGGCGATTGAGCATTTCCTGACCCGCTTCGAGGCCGCCGACGTGGCCAGCAAGGGCGAGATGCTGCGCACGATGAAGGCACAGACCGCCCAAGACCGGCTGCTGGCCAAACGCGAGCGCAGGGCGCTGGGGCGGGTGCACCGGGTCGAGCTGGTCAAACGCAACCTCTTGCTGCGGATCGCGGCGGCCTGGCTGATCACCGTGCCGCTGGCGGCGATCCTGGCGGCGATGTTCTTCTTCATGCTGCGGGGGATGCTGCTGCCCTGACCGGTTGATCCCGCCAGATGCGGCGCGGTCCGGTCGAAGGGGCGGAAACCCCGCAGAACCGGCGCACCACACGGGTCCATGGGGCATAAGAGCCCCGCGCGGATCGGGCTGTCCTTACTGCCCCTCCTGCAAGAGCCTGAGAGCGTCGGAGCCCTCCAGCCGCGCGTTGCCGACCGCGAAGTCGTAGGCGGATTCGCCCATCTCGGTTCTGGCGGCCGTATCGGCGCCCGCATCGAGCAGGACCATGATCTGATCCTCCGACCCGAATTTCGCGGCACCGTGGATCGGGGTCCAGTCGTTGGCCGTCTTGGCGTTCACCTCCGCCCCCGCATCCAGCAGCAGGCGGATGTTCTCGACCGCGCCGGTCGCCGCCACGAAATGCAGCGGGGTGCGGTTCCATTCGTCCTTGGCGTTCACGTCGGCACCGGCTGCAAGAAGCGCGGCAATCACCTCGGGCCTGGCCGTCGCGACCCAGTGCAGCGCGGATTTGCCCACCTCGTCGCGCGCGTTCACATCCGTGCCCGCGTCGATCAGTTGCCGGACGCTGTCGGCTGTCGCCGTTGCGTAATAGCCCGCATCGCAAAGCTCTGCGCAGTCGCCGCCGGCCAGGGCCGCCCCCGCCAGACAAACCGCGCCCCATGTGACCGCGCCGAATACCCTTTTCATGACGTCCTCCCCCGTGCTTGGGCGGCAATGCGCCGCGACGGGAGTATAGCAGAAAGCCGCGATATCCGTGAGATCGCGGCGGCCCTGTCGCCAAAGCCGATATGGATGCGCGCACCTAGCCGGCGCTTGCCCGGCCCCGTTCGCCGAGCTTCGGTTCGAGGAACGCCATCAATCCGGTTTCCTTTGCGTAACACCGCAGTGCGGTTAACATGATGAGGATTTGAGTTGCCGGATCGGACCGCCCGAACCCCGGCGCGCCCCATCGACCTGACGTTATCCGGACAAGACGCACAAAGGAGGACACCCGGAATGACCGCAAAGACAAGACACTTGGCCACGTTGTTTGCCGCCGCCGCGCTCGGCCTCGCGGCCACCCTTTTCGGCGGCGGGCTGTCGCCCGCCTTGGCGCAAGACAGCGTGCGGATCCAGTTCGAACCCGGCGCCACCAGCGCCACCATCAACGGCACGATCGTCGGGGATGAATATATCGACTAAGTGCTGGGGGCGCAGGGCGGTCAGACCATGGTCGCCTCGCTTGCCGTCACCGGGACCAACGGCAACGGGTCAATCTATTTCAACATCCTGCCGGGGGGGCAGGATTATCCGGCGCTCTTCAACGGCAGCATGGACGGCCAGCGCGCCGAGGTGACGCTTCCCTCGAGCGGCGACTGGGCGATCCGGGTCTACCTGATGGGCAACGACCGCGACGCGGGCAAGACGGTGGGCTTTTCCATCGACGTCTACATCGCGCCCGGCGGCGCATCGCAGAGTTCGGGCGGGTCGGATGCGGGTCTGCTGCCCGAAGAGGATTTCTTTGTCGTGCGCCTGTCGGGGAACGGCGTGCTGAACGTCCGCGACGCACCGCGCGCCAGCGCCCAGAAGATCGGCGAGCACCGCAACGGCACGGTCCTGCGCAACGCGGGCGGCTGCACCATGTCGGACGGCCAGCAATGGTGCCAGGTCCAGGCCTCGAGCGGCGGCGTGATCGGCTGGGTCGCGGCGCGCTTTCTCGGCCTGCCAGGGCCGGGCGACCAGGGGGCGGCGTCAGGCGGCGGCGACATGATGCGGGTCGCCGGTGTGCCGGACAACGATCTGCTCAACGTCCGCAGCGGGCCGGGCGCCGGCAACGCCATCGTCGGCGCGCTCGGCAATGACGACCGCGTGCGCAGGCTCGGCTGTGAGGATGTCGGCAGCGCGCGCTGGTGCGAGATCGAGATGCAGACCGACATGCGCGAACGCGGCTGGGTCAACGCCCGGTATCTGCAGTGATCACGGGGCGTGCCCCCGCGCCCAACCTGCCAACACATTGAAAGGAGGACCATTTCATGCATACTTTTCTCAAACTCACCACCCTCGCCCTGACTGCGGCGGCCCTGACCGGTTGCGACAGTATCGGTGACGCAGAGCCGGTCATGGAGAACGGCCAGATGGCGCCCGATCCCTCGGGCCCGCCCTTCATCGAGACCATGGACGTGTCGGTCAGCGACGCAGCCGTCACCGCCTGCCGCACCACGCTCGATGCAGAGACCGATGGCGACGTGGTCGTCGTGGGCAGCGAGTTTTCAGAGGCCGCGACAGCGGTCTACATGCGGGTCGGCGCAAACGGCGCGCCATGGCGCTGCCTGGTATCCGGCGACGGGTCGAACCCGTCGCTGATGTTCGTGGGGAACGAGGGCACGCTCTGACACCTGGGCCGGCGGGGCGGCCCAGGCCGCCCCTTGACTTACCTCTGACGCCGAAGGGAATAACCGATGGTCTTTGGTAACCCGTTCATCAAATTGACGGCACTGGCCGCAACCGCCGCAGCGCTTGCAGGCTGTGCCGAGACCGCCGACACCATGGCCGACGATGGGCTGAGCGGCACCGAGGCGCAATTCAACGCCATGACCGCCCCCTGTATCGATCAGGCGGCCGCCTTCAGCGGCGCCCCGGCGGTGGACATCGACCTCGTCAACCGCATTCGCACCGGCGGCGGGCCGCTTCTGGTGCTTGACGCGGGCGGCCAGCGCCTGAGTTGCCGGTTGGAAGACGACGGCCGCGTGACCGTCTTCAGCGAATACGCGAACTGAGTTTTCCGCGCGCGCCGCCCCTCCGGCTGAACGCACGCGCCTGAGCGGCGGCCCGGCGATACCGGGCGCCGCGCTTCTCTGACATTGCCACGCCCCAGCCGTGCCGCAGAGCGCTTTGCTGTCTCTTTGCCAAGAGGAACGGCGCGTGCCCGTGCGACCGGACCTCCTGCCTTCAGAGGCCGTCAGCCGGGCCTCGCGATTCGTTCGCGGTCTGCTCAAACTTCGGGCAAGCCGCCTGCTACACTAAATTTTATTATTACTAAACATCCTATTACATCATTTATAATTTTTTATTTGTAATTTCATCGCACCTCACACACCATCATCCCCGACAGAACTCAGGAGGTTTCAGATGGTCAGCAGGATACGGATCGGCTTGCTCACACCGTCGTCGAACACCGTGATGGAGCCGCGGGTCGGCGCGCTTTTGGCGGACCTGCCCCTGGTGACAGCCCATTTCGGGCGCTTCCGCGTCACCCGCATCGCCATGAGCGACGACGCGCTTGGGCAATTCACGTTCGAGCCGCAGTTGCAGGCCGCGGACCTTCTGGCAGACGCCAAGTGCGACGTGATCGCCTGGGGCGGCACCTCGGGCGGCTGGCTGGGCGTAGAGAACGACCGCGATCTCTGCCGCCGGATCACGGCGCTGACCGGGGTTCCGGCGACCACGTCGACGCTGGCCACGCTGGACGGCTTCCGCGCCCTGGGCGCGGACACCTACGGGCTGGCGACACCATACCTCGACGACGTGCAGCAGGCGATCTGCACCAATTTCGCCGCCGCCGGTTTCGACTGCGTGGCCGAACGGCACCTCGGCGACCCGGGCAATTTCAGCTTTGCCACCTATGACGAGGACACCGTGGCGGACCTGATCCGCGAGGTGGCCCGCAAAGGCCCCGGCGCAATCGCCGTCTTCTGCACCAATTTCGACGGAACGCGCGTGGCGCCGCGCGTCGAGAAAGAGACCGGCGTGCCTGTCCTCGACAGCATCTCGGTCACGATGTGGCACGCGCTCCGGCTCGCCGGCATGGATACGTCGGCCCTGTCGGGCTGGGGGCGGATTTTCGAGTGCGACCTACCCACCAACGACCAGCGAAACGGCGCGCCGATCCCGGCGTGACGCCTGAACGAACGACAGATCCTAACAAGGGAGAACTGAAATGAAGTCACTCATCACCCTCGCGGTTTCCGCGACGATCGCCACGGCGACCGTGGCCAGCGCCGAGAGCTACGCCTTCAAGGCGCTCGGCCAGCCCGTCGCCACCGGCCTGATCCAGAAGAACGTGGAACAGCCCTTCTTCGAGAATTTCGCCGAAAAGACCGGCATCGACGCCACGGTGGATTACAAGCCGCTCGACGTGACCGGCATCAAGGACACCGAACAGCTGCGCATTCTCAAGGCGGGGCTTTTCGACATCGTGTCGCTGCGCATGAGCCAGGTGTCGCGCGACGAGCCGACGATCCTCGGCCTCGATCTGGTCGGGCTGAACCCCGATTACGACACCGGCCGCAAGACCATCGCCGCCTTCGCCGACAAGGTGGATGCGCAGCTGCAGGCCAAGTTCAACACCAAGCTGCTGGGCGTCTGGCCGTTCGGCCCGCAGGTGCTGTTCTGCGAGCCCGAAATCGCGCAACTTTCGGACCTTCAGGGCAAGAAGGTGCGGGTCTACGACCAGAACCTCGCCAATTTCGTCTCGTCCGTCGGCGGCACACCGGTGCCCATCGGCTTTCCCGACGTGCACCAGTCGCTGGCCCGCGGCGTCGTGGATTGCGCCATCACAGGCCCCAGCTCGGCCAATTCCGCGGGCTGGCCGGAGGTGACCAACTACATGCTGCCGGTGGCCTTCCAGCTGGCGGTGAACGGTTATGGCATCAACCTTGACGCCTGGAACAAGCTTTCGGCGGAGGATCAGGTCAAGCTCGAGGCCGGGTTCGACCAGCTGGTCGAAGACATCTGGACCTATTCCGAAGAGCTCTTTGACGACGCGGTGCGCTGCAACGTCGGTCAGGACCCCTGCGAGACGGTCAAGAAATACGACCTGAAGCTGGTGCCGATCACCGACGCCGACAAGGCGATCATCGAGAGCGCGGTCAACGAGATCTCGTTCCCGACCTGGGCCGAGGTCTGCGACAAGCAAAATCCCACCTGCTCGGAAGACTGGAAGGCGGCCATGGGCGCCGTGATGACCCAATGACCGATCAGACCAGCGACGGGGCCGTTCAGGCCCCGTCCCCCCGTTCGGCCCTGAGCCACCTTGCAGGAGCGCCCCAGATGGAAACCTTCGCCGCACTGGCCTCACGGCTTTTCGGGATCGCCCTCGTCGCCCTGTCGCTCTTCGTCTCGGTCGAGACCGTGGCGCGGAAACTGTTCAACTTTTCCTTCGAAGGCGCGGACGAGCTGGGCGGCTATGTGCTGGCCGTCGGATCGAGCCTGGCTTTCGTCGTGGCGCTGGTGGACCGCGCGCATATCCGGATCGACGTGCTGCACGCGCGCTTTCCCAAGCGGTTGCAGGCGATCATGGACTGGCTGTCGATCGTGTCGCTGGCGCTGCTGGGGCTCTTCATCCTCTACGTGGGCCGCATCGTGATCGTTGACACGCTGGCCTATGGGTCGACCGCGCCGACGCCTTGGGCGACGCCGCTGATCTGGCCGCAGGCCGCCTGGTATGCAGCGCTTTCCCTCTTTGCGCTGTCGGCCATCTACATGGCCGTCCGCGCCACGGTGCACGTCATCAACGGCCGGCTCGACCAGGTCAGCGCCGAGTTCCACCCCAAGGGGGCCATCGAAGAACTCGAAGAAGAAATGAGCGATCTGGAGCGTCGTTGACCGACGCTCCGATCATCACGTTACGCGGGGCCGAGGCCCCGGATCTTGGGAGGATAACATGGGTGTAGCATCGGTTTTCACGGGCTTCTTCGGGATGATGGGCCTTTTGCTCATGAGCTTCCCGATTGCGGTCATCATGGTCATTCTGGGGGTGCTGGGCGGCGTGCTGCTGTTCGGCTGGCCGCTATTGAATTCGATGGGGCCGGTGATCTGGGGGGTGCAGAACGAAAACATCCTGACCGCGATCCCACTTTTCATCCTGCTGGGAGAACTCTTGCTGCGCAGCGGCATCGCCGACCGGATGTACGGCGCGCTGGCGCTGTGGCTGAACCGGCTGCCGGGGGGGCTTTTGCACACCAACATCGGCTGCTGTTCGCTTTTCGCCGCAACCTCCGGCTCGTCGGTGGCCACCGCCGCGACCGTGGGTACGGTCGCTTTACCCAACCTCAAGGCTCGGGGCTATGGCGCGCGCCAGGCGCTGGGGTCGCTGGCCGCGGGCGGCACGCTGGGCATCTTGATCCCGCCGTCGGTGAACCTGCTGATCTACGGCTCGCTGGCCAATGAATCCATCGGCCAGCTTTTCATCGCGGGCATTATTCCCGGCATCGCGCTGACGCTTCTCTTCATGCTCTATATCGCGGCGGAATCCTATTTCATCCCGGTCACCGGCGACGCCTCCGAGGAACCCCGCGTGCCCTTGTCGGAAAAAATCGCGGCGCTGAAGCACCTTATCCCCCCCGCCATCATCTTTGCTGTTGTCATGGGGTCGATCTATTTCGGCATCGCCACGCCGACGGAATCCGCCGCCCTGGGCGTGGTCGCAGCCCTGGCCTTCGCCGCCCGCGAGGGCAAGCTGAGCCTGGAATTCTTCGACCATTGCTTCCGCCAGACCGCCAAGACCACCGGCATGATCCTGCTGATCATCACCGCCGCCTTCATGCTGAACGTCACGCTGGCGCTGGGGGGCATCGCGCAAACGATGACCCAGTGGGTCGCCTCGTTCGGGCTGTCGCCGGCCGCACTTCTGATGGCGCTGATCGTGTTCTACCTCTTCCTCGGCATGTTCATGGACGTGTTGTCGATGCAGGTGCTGACCATTCCGGTGGCGCTGCCGATCGTGACCGCCGTGGGCGTCGACCCGATCTGGTTCGGCATCTTCATCGTGCTGATGTGCGAGCTGGGCATGATCACGCCGCCGGTGGGCATGAACCTTTACGTTGTGCAGGGCGTGCGCACCGATGGAGGGCCGTTCCGCGACGTGGTGCTGGGGGCCATCCCCTACGCGCTGATCATGGTGCTCTTCACGATCCTGCTGATCTTCGTGCCGGGCATCGTGACGTGGCTGCCCGAAACGATGCTCGGACGTTAAGGCCATGCGCCAGGATTTCTGGACCCTGGGGGCGGCCGATCTGACGGCCGCCTACCGCGACGGCCGCGCCGATCCGGTCGCCGTCGTCGAGGAGCTGACCGCGCGCATCGCCGCGCTGAACCCGGTGCTGAACGCCTATGTGGCCTTGGCCGAGGACCTGCCCGAACAGGCCCGCGCGTCGCAGCGGCGCTGGCAGGCGGGCAAGCCGCTCTCGCCGCTCGACGGCGTGCCGGTGGCGATCAAGGACAACCTGCATGTCGCCGGAATGCGGACGGCCTGGGGCGGGCACACGTTCGACACCGTGGCGGGCGCGGACGAGCTGCCCGTCGCCCGCCTGCGCGCCGCCGGAGCGATCCTGGTGGGCAAGACCAACACGCCCGAATTCGCGGTCGAGGGCTATACCGCCAACGCCCGTTTCGGCGTGACGCGGAACCCCTGGGACCCGGCGCTGACGCCCGGCGGGTCCTCGGGCGGATCGGTGGCGGCGGTGGCGGCGGGGCTGGCGACGCTGGCCATCGGCACCGATGGCGGCGGCTCGACGCGGCGACCCGCGGGGCATACCGGCCTCTACGGGCTGAAACCCAGCATCGGGCGCATCGCGCGCGGCGGCGGGCTGCCGCAGATCCTGCTGGATTTCGAGGTGATCGGCACCTTCGCCCGCGACTGTGCCGATCTCGACTTGCTCTACCGCGTGCTGGCCGGGGCCGACCGGGGCGATCCCGCCTCGCGCGCCCTGCCAGCCGTGCCCGACAGCGCCGAGGGGCTGCGCATCCTGTCGGTGCCGCTGCTGGGCGAGAAACCCTGCGACGCCGAGATCCTGACCGCCCATCGCGCGCTGGCCGACCGGCTGTCCGGCCTCGGCCATCACGTCAGCGAAGGCCCCCTGCCCATCGACCTCGATCCGGTGGGCGCGTTCTGGGGCAGCTTCGGGCAGATCGGCCTCGCCGCCCTGCGCGACAGGCTGCCAGAGATGGCCGCCAAGGCCGGGCCGCTCTACCTGCAGATGGCCGAGGCCGGCGCGGCATTGCCCGCCCCGGCGCTCTTTAATGCGATAGAGGCGGTGCGCGCGCTACGCTCCGCCATGTCGCAGCTTTTCGCGCAGTGGGACGTCATCCTGATGCCCACCGCCGCGGCGCAGCCCTGGCCCGCCGAAAAGACCCACCCCGAGACCATCGCCGGTACGCCGGTCGGCCCGCGCGGTCATGCGATCTATACCGGCTGGGTCAACGCCTCGGGCCACCCCGGTCTGGCGGTGCCTGCCGGATTCGACCGCGCGGGCCTGCCCATCGGCTGCCAGCTGATCGGCGATCTGGGCGGCGAAGACCGGCTGATCCGCCTTGCCGGCGCGCTGGAACGGCGCGGGCCCGGCTGGCGTTGGCCCGCGCTCTGCACCGCGTCAGGCAAGGGTGTCGAGGTCGAGTGACACCGCCCCCAGCCCGTCGATCCGGCCCTCGACGCGCATCCCCCCGCGCACATAGGGCAGACCGTTCAGGGAACCGGTGATCACCACCTGGCCCGGCGTCAGCCCGCCGCAGTGATCGCCGATCATCTCTTCCAGCACGAGGAAATTCTCGAACGCGTCGCCGCCGGGCACTGCGGCGTCGCCATCCAGCACGGTCTCGCCACCAAAGGTCAGGCAGGCCTGAACCGGCCCGAGGCGCAGCCCCTGCCAGTCCTTGACCGCCTGCCCCACGACCAGCCCGCCGTTGATCTGGTTGTCGGCCAGCTTCATCATCGGCGGGGCGTCCATCGGCAGGCGCGTCCGCACGATCTCGATCACCGGCACGGCCGAGAGACACCCCGCAATAGCCGCGCGCCGGTCGGGCGCGCCCGCCTCGGGCAGCGGGGCGTCGATGCGAAAGCCCACCTCCAGCTCGATGCCGATCTGTTCGTCGCCGGGCACCGCCAGCCGCGCCCCGGCGGGAATGATATCCGGCGCAAGGATCGGCGCCATGATGCGCGGGGCGTCGGGCTTGTTCGCGACCTTGAAGCCGCCGACCGGGCCGCAGGCACGCGCGACAAGCGCCTGCACCCGATAGGCCTCGGCGGCCTTTGTGACCGTGGCGGGCAAAGCATGGGCAGCCAGCGCGCGCCCCTCCTTACGGGCCTTCAGCAGGGCGTCGGCCAGGGTCCGGGCCTCGGGCGCATGAAAATCATTTTTCATTTCATAATTTCTTTCATGATGATAACGTTATTTTAATTATAAATCTTGACGCTTCCAGCGACAAGCCGCTTCGCATAGAAAGGTCAGGCGGATACGGGCCGCCGTTGCCACGCATCTGCCGGGGAGGAGACCCAGATGAAGACACGCAGATCGGACCATCCGCGCAGGCGGGTCGACCGCCGGGGCAAGCAGGCGATCAGCCGGGTGCCACTGCACGAACAGGTGGCGGGCGAAATCCGCTCGATGATCGTGGCCGGCGATCTGGCGCCGGGCGAAAAGGTGCGGGTGTCCGAACTGGCCGAAGAACTGGACGTATCGCTGACACCCATGCGCGAGGCGCTCAAGATCCTCGACAAGGAAAACCTGGTCGAGCTGACCACCAACCGCGGCGCGCGGGTGTCCGAGATCACGGTCGAGGGCACGCGCAGCCTCTTTGAGGTGATCTCGCGGCTTGAATCCCTGGCGGCGGAACTGGCCGCCGAACGGATCACCGCCGATGAGCTGGCGGTTCTCGAAGACCTGCACGCGCGGATGCGCGACTGCCACGAGACGGGCGATCTGCCCGGCTATTTCGACCTCAACCGCCAGATCCACGATCTGGTCGTCGAGGCCGCCAAGAACCCCGATCTGACACGCGTGCGCACCAGCCTTGCCTTTCACGTCGAACGCGCGCGCTTTCTGTCGGTCGGCACGACGCCCCACCGCGACCGGTCCATGGCCGATCACGAGGCGCTGATGCAGGCGCTGCGCGAACGTGACGCGAAGGCCGCCCGGGACATCTGGCAGACGCATCTGGAACGCGCCGGGAACGAGACCTGCCGCCTGGTCGCGCAGTGGAAGGAAGACGCCGGGGCGACGGCCGCGCAATAGCCCAACGCAAAAAGGCCGGGCGTTGCGGCCCGGCCTTTGTCAGCTTTCAAACGTGGCTCAGGCCGCGCGGGTCGTGGCCTGAGCCGCGCCATCGGCCAGAAGGTCGATGGCCGCCTGCACGCCGCCCTTGCGGTGCGGCACCCCGGCGCGGACAAGGCCCATCTCGATCCCCGAAAGCGTGCCCAGCAGCATCAGGTCGTTGAAATCGCCCAGATGGCCGATGCGGAACACCCGGTCCTGCAACCGGCCCAGCCCGTTGCCCAGCGACATGTTCAGCTGGGAATGAATGATGCCGCGCAGGGCGTCGGCAGAATGCCCCTCGGGCATCATGACGGCGGTCAGCACGGGCGAGTAATGCTCGGGCATCCGGCAGAGCACCTCGAGCCCCCAGGTTTCCACCGCCAGCCTTGTGGCGGCGGCGTGACGCCGATGCCGGGCAAAGACCGCCTCCAGCCCCTCCTCGTGCAGCATGTCGATGGCCTCGACCAGGCCGTAAAGCATGTTGGTCGCGGGGGTGTAGGGGAAATAGCCGGTCTTGTTCGCCGCGATCATCTCGCCCCAATCCCAGAACGAGCGCGGCAACGCGGCGGTCTGGGAGGCGGCAAGCGCCTTGCCGCTGACCGCGTTGAACGACAGCCCCGGCGGTAGCATCAGCCCTTTCTGCGACCCGCCCACGGTGACGTCGACGCCCCATTCGTCGTGGCGATAGTCGACCGACCCCAGCGAAGAGATCGTATCGACCAGCAGCAGCGCCGGGTGGTTTGCCGCGTCGATGGCCGCCCGCACCGCCGGGATGTCCGAGGTGCAGCCGGTCGAGGTTTCGTTGTGCACCACGCAGACCGCGCGGATCTCGTGCCCGGTGTCGGCCCGCAGGCGGGCTTCGATGGCGTCGGCATCGGCGGCCTGCCGCCAGTCGGTCTCGATGATTTCGGGGGTCAGCCCCAGACGGTTGGCCAGCCGCTGCCAGAGCCAGGCGAATTGGCCGGTCTCGCACATCAGCACGCGGTCGCCGGGCGACAGCGTGTTGACCAAAGCGGCCTCCCACGCGCCGGTGCCCGAGGCCGGGTAGATGATCACGTCGCTTTCCGTCCCGAAGATCGTCTTCATCCCGTCCAGCGCCCGGCGGCCCAGGTCGCCGAATTCCGGGCTGCGATGATCCATCGTCGGGTTGTCGATGGCCCGCAGGATGCGGTCGGGCACCGTGCTGGGGCCGGGGATCTGCAAAAAGTGGCGTCCGGGTCTGCGCATGTCTGTGGTCTCCAGAATCAGGAAAGGGATTTTGTGAGAGCAGTTTATGCGAATTTTGATATTTAATCAACTTTAGCGTAACGCACTGATTTATTGACGATTACCCTTGCGACCTCTCTAAGAGGCCGCAGCCGTCCAGCCTAGATCGCCGTCCGGTCGATATGCCCGCCACGCCGTGCGTCGGTGTCGACCACGCCGTTGCGCACGACGACCTGGCCCTTCAGCACCACCACCTGCGGCCAGCCGGTCACCTGCATCCCCTCGTAGGGCGTATAATCGGACCCGTGATGCAGATCGCCTTGGGTGATCGTCCGCGCCTCTTCCGGGTCCCAGAGCACCAGATCGGCATCGCCGCCGACGACGATGGACCCCTTGCGCGGATACAGCCCGTACAGCTTGGCTGGGTTGGTGGCGGTCAGCTCGACGAACCGCTCGATGCTGATGCGCCCCTTCGACACCCCTTCGGAAAAGAGGATCGGCAGGCGGGTCTCGATCCCCGGAATGCCGTTCGGCACCCATTTGAACGAGGTGCGGGCGCGGGGGTTGTCCTTGCCGGTGCCGGCCTCGCCCTGATAGCGGAAGGGCGCATGGTCCGACGAGAAAAGGTCGAACGTCCCGTCCCGCAGCCCTTCCCAGATCGCCTCTTGCGCGGCGGTGTCGCGCGGCGGCGGCGAGCAGACGTATTTCGCGCCCTCGAAATCCATGTTCAGCCCTTTGAGGTCGTCCCGCGTCAGCGCGATATATTGCGGGCAGGTTTCTGCATGAACCCTGAGTCCTCGTTTGCGCGCCCACTGGATCTGCTCCATCGGGTCGCGGCCCGAGACATGGACGATCACGATGGGCACATCGACCAGTTGCGCATGGCTGATGGCGCGGTGGGTGGCCTCGCGCTCGGCGATCTCGGAATGGGCGATGGCGTGGTAATAGGGCGCGGTCTGGCCCGCCGCCTCGAGCTTGCGGGTTATGTGGCGGATCGCGTCGTGCCCCTCGGCATGGACCATGACCAGCGCCTTTTCGCGCCGCGCGACCTCGAACACGTCGAGCAGTTCGGCATCGGTCAGACGCAGGTCGTCGTAGGTCATGAAGACCTTGAACGAGGAATAGCCGTCGCGGATCAGCGCGGGCAATTCCTGGCCCAGAACCTGCGGCGTGGGGTCCGACACGATCAAGTGAAAGGCCACGTCCACATGGCAGTTCCCCTCGGCCTTGGCGTGATAGTCGCGCACGGCCTCGCGCAGGGATTTGCCTTTCTCCTGCAGCGCGAAGGGCAGAACGGTGGTCGACCCGCCCGCGGCGGCGGCGCGCGTGCCGCTGTCGAAATCGTCGGCCATGATCGTGCCGTCGCTTGTGGGCTGCGCCAGATGGACATGTGCATCGACGCCGCCGGGCAGGACCAGCCGGCCGGTGGCGTCCAGCACCTCGCGCGCGCCAGACAGGTCGTGACCGATCTGGACGATGCGCCCATCCCGGATGCCCAGATCGGCGCGAAACCGGTCGGACGCCGTCACAATGGTTCCGCCGCGCACGACGAGATCGAATTCGGACATGGATGGGTTCCCTGCTGATGTCATTTGCGAGGCGGACCGGATTCGGCGCTTGCAGCGGCGACGGTAGCACCGCAAGCATATTAAATCAAATTGCGCGTTATATATTGTTTTTATGTTATTTATTTTACTCAAAATTACCCCATACTCCGAACCTCTGCCCCTGCGGATATTTCCGAACTGCCCATTCTCAACCACCCACGGGCCCCCTATATATGCAAGAACGGGAATGTATGGGGGCCTCTCCGATGAACATCAAACTGACTTGCCTCTCCTGCGGCCAGGCGAACCGGATCCCGCAGGACCGGCTGCGCGCCAAGCCCAAATGCGGCACCTGCGGCGCGCCTCTGGTGGGTGCGGCGCCGGTCGAGATCTCTCTGGACGTGCTGAAAAAGGCCGAAAGGATGGACGACCTCCCGCTCATCGTCGATTTCTGGGCCGCGTGGTGCGGACCCTGCCGGATGATGGCGCCCGAGTTTGCCAAGGCGGCGCAGGCCTTGCAGGGCGTCGCGCGCTTCGCCAAGCTTGACACCGAGGCCTTCCCTGCGGCGGGGGGCCGTTACGGCATCCGCGGCATCCCGCTTTTGATCGCGTTCAGGGGCGGGCGCGAGATCGGCCGTCGAACAGGTGTGACGCCCGCCCAAGAGATCGCGGATTGGGTCGGCGCCAGCGCCGGAAAATGAAAGGATGATGTCCAAAGATGAGTGACGATCCTTACAAGATACTGGGGGTGTCCAAGTCGGACTCGCAGGAGGCCATCAAAAAGGCCTACCGCCGGCTGGCCAAGACCCTGCACCCCGACCTGAACCCCGACGACCCAGCCAAGCAGGCCGAATTCCAGGCGGTCGCGGCCGCCTACGACCTCTTGGGCGACCCCGGAAAGCGCCGCCGCTTTGACGCGGGCGAGATCGACGCATCGGGCCAGGAACGGCCCGAACGCCAGTTCTACCACCACTACGCCGGGCAGGACGCGGGCGCGCGCTATGACGGGGGCTATGGCCACGGCTACGATCATTGCTTCGGGCCGGGCACGGACGAGGACCTGTCGGACCTCTTCGCGGGGCTCTTCGGCCAGCGCGCCCGGCACGCGGGCGGGGCGCGCGAGGCCCATGCGCGCGGGCCCGATCTGCGGTATCATCTGGATGTCGACTTTCTCGATGCCGCGCGCGGTGCGAAGCGGGCGGTCACGATGCCCGACGGCAAGTCGATCGAGATCGCGGTGCCCGCGGGCATCCGCGACGGGCAGACCCTGCGGCTGCGCGGCAAGGGCGCGCCCGGCATGGGGAACGGCCCGGCGGGCGACGCGCTGGTCACCATCGGCGTCAAACCGCACCCCGTCTTCACCCGCGACGGCGACGACGTCGAGATCGAGCTGCCGATCACCTTCGACGAGGCCGTGCTTGGCGCCAAGGTCGATGTGCCGACCATTTCCGGCCCTGTCTCCATGACCATCCCCAAGGGCGCCTCCTCGGGCCAGCGACTGCGGCTCAAGGGCCGGGGCATCCGGCGCGGCGGCACAGCGGGCGATCAGACCGTCCGGCTGAAGATCGTGCTGCCGAAAGAGATCGACAACGAGATGCGCGCCCTCGCCGAGCGCTGGCGCGAGACGTCCACGTTCGACCCGCGCGCTGACATCAGGAGGGCGACATGAGCCTCGACGAACGCAAAGTCATCGCCCGGATCGAGCGCCTGACCCTGCGCGAGCTGCGGCTCTGGGTCCGCCAGGGCTGGGTCCGCCCCGCCCAGGGCGCGCGCGGCCCGGTCTTCGACGATCTCGACATGGCGCGCCTCAGGCTCCTGTGCGATCTGCGCAAGGACATCGGCCTGCCCGCGGACGCGATGCCGACGGTGCTGACGCTGCTCGACCAGCTGCACCGCACCCGCCGCGACCTGCGCCGCATCTCCGAGGCGGTCGACGCCCAGCCCGCCGAGGTGCGCCGGGCGGTTCTTGCCGCCCTGCGCAACCCTGCGGACGGGGCTGGCGACAGGTGACCCGCCAGCGGGCCTGACCCCACGGCTGGGCCTGCGTTCGCTGGCCGGGACGGCAATCCTGCCAAATTCATTGCCCAAACACCGGCAAACGCCGTACCATCGCCCCCTGACCTTTTTTTCATCGGGGGTTTTTCATGCGCAAACCATTTTCTCTGCTCACCGCCTTCGCCCTGACGGTCACGCCGGTGACCGCCTCTGCACAGGCCCAAAGCTGGCTCGATCTGTTCGACCCGGACCGTATTGCCGAAGGGCTGATCCAATACGGCATCCTGGCAGCCCGCACACAGGTCGACCTGACCTATCAGGCGCTTACCGTGGATATGCTGGCCGGCCGCGCCGTGCTAACCGAGCTCGAGCTTTACCCGCTGCCCGTCTGGGACGACGAGGGGGCCTGCAAGGTCTCTGTCGACCGGGTCGTCCTGACCTCGGCCCCGGCGGGGGACATCGACAACCTGCGGCTCCGCGCCAGCCTTTACGGGGTAAAGACCCACCGGGCCTGCTTTCCGCCGGACAGCTGGCCGATGTTCGCCATGCTCCAGCTTGCCGAACCCTCCGTGCCCCATGCGACGATTTCCGTGGATTACCACATCCCCTCCGCCGGCGCGCGGGTCGGGGCGCATGTGGTCGCCGACGGCCTCATGGCCGTCGATCTGGCAGCGGATTTCGATTACTTCTGGTTCGACGGATCGCAGGATATGGAAGAGCCCGAGCCCGTCGCCTTCCTAAACTCGGCGGTCCTGTCGGTGGAAAACCTCGGCGTCTGGGACAAGGTGTCGAACATCCTGCCTCCGTCCCTGACCGATCCCGCCGCCGCACCCGATGCGGTCACCGGGATGCTGAGCCAGATGCTGACCGACATGAACCGGGCCGGCGCCGAGCCGGGCGATGCGCCGCCCCCGCTAACCGACGCGCAGCAAGGCTTTATCGCGGCGGCGGCCACGGCCTGGGGCGGTTTTCTGGCCGCCCCCCAGCGGCTCGTGCTTGAGACGCAGATCGACCCGGACAACCCGCAATACCTCGATTTCGTCTATTGGGAGGAAGAACCGGCAGAGGTCTTCAACGTTCTCGCGCCGCGCGTCTCGCTGGTGCCGTCGGCGGCGACCAAGGCGCTTCCCGCCGACACCATTCGCCGGGCCCTGTCCGCCGAAGAGACCGACCTGTCGGCAGACGAGAAGCTGACGGTGGGCCGCGCGCTGGTCACCGGCGTCGGCGCGCCGCGCAGCGTCAATGCAGGGATAGGGCTGCTTGTGGGCCTCGCCCGCGACGGCGATATCGCCGCCGCCTCGGCGCTTTCCGAAGCGTTGGAACCGCGCGACCCCAGGAACGCCTATGGCTGGGCTTTGATCGCGGCGGCGAACGGGGCCGAAGGCGCTATGGCGCGGCTCGACCGGCTGGAACGCAGCCTGCCTTTCGCCGACATCCTGAGCGTGCAGGCCGAGGTTCAGGGCGACCGGCCGCATCCTCTCGACCCGCTGGACAGCGTGGCGGCGGTGAAGGCCGAGGCACGCGCCCGGCTGACCGGCACCGGGCAGCCCAGGAATTACATGATCGCGGCCATGTGGGCGATGATCGCCAAGGCCGCCGGGGATGCCGAAGGCTCCGCGCTGCTGGAAGAGATCGACCAGCGCGCCGCCCGCGCGGGCACCGACGCGACCGAGGCCTGGGCCGAGAGCGAGGCGCGCGCCAGCGATCTCGCGATGGAGGCCTGGATCGGTCAGGACCTGCCCGCCCGCTTCGGACGCCAATAGGCCAAGGCCAACGAGGCCCGGGGGCTTTGGCCCCCGGATCGCCCCGGCTTCGAACGCCGTCCCGAGCCACGCAAATCCGGCGCTTTTGCCTTAAGTCAATTCCCCGCCGCGTTCCCGCGTTACCCTTCGACCTCAAGAGCATTCGCAATGGCATCCCGGGGCGGCTTGGCCCCGGCGAGGGGGCGGCATGGCCGGCAACGACCCGACATCAGGCGCGGCGCAGGGGCGCGCCGATCCGCAATCCGGGCAGGACCCGGCGCAATCGCGGGCCGCCCCGGTCGCCAGGTTTCTGGACCCCTCGGGCCAAGCGCTGAAACCGTTGCCCGATTTCGCCGGGGACCGGGCCGCGCTGGTGGCAATGTACACCGCCATGGTGACAACCCGCGCCTTCGACGCGAAGGCCATCGCGCTGCAGCGCACCGGGCGGCTGGGCACCTATGCCTCGAGCCTCGGGCAAGAGGCCGTCGCCGTCGGCACCGCCTGCGCCATGCGCGCCGAGGACGTGTTCCTGCCCTCCTTCCGCGAGCACGGCGCGCAGCTGGTGCGGGGCGTGACGCTGGACGAGCTCTTTCTCTATTGGGGCGGCGACGAGCGCGGCAACGACTATCAAGGCCCGCGCCGGGATTTCCCCGTCTGCATCCCCGTCGCCTCGCAATTTCCCCATGCCGCCGGGGTCGCGCTGGCGATGGTGCAAAAAGGCGAGGCGGGCGTCGCCGTTGCGGTGGGCGGCGACGGCGCGACCTCGAAGGGCGATTTCTACGAGGCGATGAACCTTGTCGGCGCCTGGCGCCTGCCTGCGGTCTTCGTGATCAACAACAACCAATGGGCCATCTCGGTGCGGCGCCGCGACCAGACCGCCGCGCAGACGCTTGCGCAAAAGGCCGTAGCGGCGGGCATCCCGGGCGTCCAGGTGGACGGCAACGACGTCATCGCCGTGCGCGATGCGGTCGGCCACGCCCTGGCGCGGGCGCGCGCGGGCGGCGGCGGGGCGCTGATCGAATGCCAAAGCTACCGGCTGGGCGATCACACCACCGCCGACGACGCCCGCCGCTACCGCGACGACGAAGAGGTGCGCCCGCACTGGAAGGAAGACCCGGTCGCCCGCCTGCGCACCCATCTGACCGAGGCGCAGGGCTGGACCAAGGACGAGGAAGAGGCGCTTTTGCACGACGCACGCGCCGAGGTCGAGGCCGCCGCCGAGCGTTACATCGCGACCGGCCCCGCACCGGCGCGCGCGATGTTCGAAAGCCTCTTCGCGGACATGCCCGAGGATCTAAAAGCACAGGCAAAGGACGCAGGCCATGGCTGAGATGACCATGATCGAGGCGATCCGCACCGCGCTTTCCCGCGCGCTGGAGGACGACCCGGACGTGATCGTCTTTGGCGAGGACGTGGGCATCGACGGCGGCGTCTTTCGCGCCACCGACGGGCTGGTCCAGCGTTATGGCGCTGCCCGCGTCCGCGACACGCCGCTGTCGGAAACCGCGATCGCCGGGGTCGCTGTCGGGGCGGCGGCGCACGGGCTGCGGCCGGTGGCCGAGATCCAGTTCATGGGCTTTCTCTATTCCGCCATCGACCAGCTGGCCAACCATGCCTCGCGGCTACGCAACCGCACGCGGGGGCGGCTGACCTGCCCGATGGTGCTCCGCGCGCCTTACGGCGGCGGCATCAAGGCCCCCGAACACCATTCCGAAAGCATGGAGGCGATGCTGGCCCATATCCCGGGGTTGCGGGTGGTGATCCCCAGCTCTGCCGCGCGGGCCTACGGCCTATTGCTGGCGGCGATCCGCGATCCCGATCCGGTGGTCTTTCTGGAACCCAAGCGCCTTTACCGCGCGGCGCGTGGGGAGGTGACGGACGACGGCGCGGCCCTGCCCCTCGACACCGCGTTTCTTCTGCGCGAGGGCGGCGATGTCACGCTGGTGACCTGGGGCGCGATGGTGACCGAGACGCTCGAGGCCGCCGATGCTTTGGCCGCCGAGGGCGTCGCGGCCGAGGTGATCGACCTTGCCACACTCAAACCCTACGACCGGCGCGCGGTGCGGGCATCGGTCCTGAAAACCGGCCGCTGCGTCATCGTCCACGAGGCCCCGCTGACCGCGGGCTTCGGGGCCGAAGTCGCCGCCGATCTGGCCGAACACGCGCTGACGGCGCTTCTGGCTCCGGTCCGCCGGGTCGCCGGTTACGACACGGTGATGCCCTACCCCCGGCTCGAGGCGCATTACATGCCAACGACCGCGCGCATCCTCGACGCCGTCCGATCCGCGATGACCTTCGCATGAGCGTGTTCACCCTCCCCGACCTGGGCGAAGGCCTGACGGACGCCGAGATCGTCGCCTGGCATGTGTCCGAGGGCGACCGGGTGATGGCGGACCAGCCGCTTTTGTCGGTCGAGACCGACAAGGCGGTGGTCGAGATCCCCGCGCCCGGACCGGGCATCGTGACACGGCTGATCGCGGCGGTCGGCGACATCGTCCCAACCGGCGGCGCGCTTGCCGAGATCGACCCCGAGGCCGGCAAGGACGCAGGCGCCATCGTCGGGGATCTGGGCGCAGCCCGGACACCGGCGGAGCGGCAACCCGCACGCGAAAGGGGCGTCGGCCCAGGGGCAATCGCGCCTGAGAGCGGCCCGGACGCGGGCGATCCCGGCAAGTCGCCGAGACCGGCGGCAAGTCCGGCGGTGCGCAAGCTGGCGCGCGACAAGGGCGTCGATCTGGCCGGGGTCGCGGGCAGCGGCCCCGGCGGCGCGGTCCTCTCGGCCGATGTTCTGGCCGTCGCGCGCGGCCCCGGCGACGCGCTGCGCGGCGCGCGCCGGGCCATGGCGCGGGCGATGGAGCGGTCACGCGCCGCTGTCGTGCCCGCCACGATCATGGATCACGCCGTGATCGACGCCTGGCCCGCCACCGAGGACCCGACCCTGCGCCTGATCCGCGCCGTAACAAGCGCCTGCAGGGACGAGCCCGCGCTCAACGCCTGGTTCGACGGCGACCGCCGTCAGCTCTTCGATCATGTCGATCTGACCATTGCCGTGGACACGCCCGACGGTCTTTTCACCCCGGTCCTGCGCAACGCCGACAGCGACCCGGACATCCGCACGTCGCTGAACCGCCTCAAAGCCGCCGTGCGCGACCGCTCCATCCCGCCCGAGGCGCTGAGGGGCGGCACCTTCACGCTGTCGAATTTCGGCACCCTCGGGGGCACCCATGCGGTGCTGGTCGTCAGCCCGCCGCAGGTCGCCATCCTTGGCGCCGGGCGGATGACCGACCGGGTGATCCTGAAGGGCGGCCAGCCCGTGGCGCAACGCGTGCTGCCGCTGTCGCTGACCTTCGACCACCGCGTCGTCACCGGCGGCGAAGCGGCGCGCTTTCTGGCCGCTCTGCGCGCCGATCTCGAAACCCCGCCACCGCCTTCGGAAGAATAACCGCATGAACGACCCCTTTGCGCTTGCAGACGCGTTTGGCCCCGAAAAGACCGTTTTCGTGCAGAACGCCGCCGCCGGGCTGCGCGCCATCGTCGTGATCGACACCACCGCCGCCGGCCCGTCGATCGGCGGGATCCGCATGGCGCCCGACGTGACGCTTGCAGAATGTAGCCGGCTGGCCCGGGCGATGACCTTCAAGAACGCCGCGGCGGGCCTGCCGCACGGCGGCGGCAAGGCGGTGATCGTCGGCGACCCGAAAGAGCCCGGCAAGGAACGGCTGATCCGCGCCTTCGCCCGCGCCATCGCTGAGCAGGAGGGCTATATCCCCGGCCCCGACATGGGCACCGACGAGACCGCCATGGCCTGGATCCGGGACGAGACCGGGCGCAGCCTCGGCCTGCCTCGGGTGCTGGGCGGCATCCCGCTGGACGAGATCGGCATCACCGGCTTCGGGCTCGGCATCGCCGCCGAGGTCGCCGAGCGCTTTTGCGACATTCGTCTGGACGGGGCGCGGGTCGCCATTCAGGGGTTCGGCGCGGTGGGCAAGCACGCGGCGCGCGCGTTGGCGGAACGCGGCGCGCGGATCGTCGCCTGTTCGGACAGCGGCGGCACCGTCTTCGACGATAAAGGCCTGCCCGTCGACGATCTGATCGCGCTGAAGGCGGCGGGGCAAAGCGTGACCGACCTGCCGGGCGCGACCACGGACCGCGCCGAGCGGACGATCACCGCAGAGTGCGATATCCTGATTCCCGCCGCCCGGCCCGACGTGATCACCGAGGCGAATGCGCCGCACATCAAGGCGCGGCTGGTGCTGGAGGGCGCCAATATCCCGGCCTCGGTGGCCGCCGAACGGCTCTTGCACGACCGGGGCGTTCTGGTGGTGCCGGATTTCATCGCCAACGCGGGCGGTGTGATCTGCGCGTCGGTCGAATACCATGGCGGCACCGAATCCGGCGCGCGCGCCGCCGTGGCCGAGAAGATCGCCGCCAACACGCAAGAGGTGCTGGAGCGCGCGCGCGCCACCGGCGCGATGCCCCGCGCGGCGGCGGACGAGATGGCCGAGGCGCGGGTCCGCGCCGCCATGGCGCTGCGCCGTTTCGGCTGACGCCCCGAGCTTTGGCACTCGGAGCAACCCGCCCGCTCTGGTTGCCGGGGACCGGTCGCTGCGGCACCACCGTCCGATCCCGCATATCGACGACACGTCAGACGCGCTGCACTTTGCCCGTGACGCCGTCTTGCGCCCTCAGGGCCGAGCGGAGGGCCTGCGCGGGGACCGCAGAAGCCGCGCGAGCGCGGCTTCAAGATCCTTCAGCCGGTAGGGTTTGCGGAGGATCGCGGCGCCGGTGTCACGGTCGATGTCGGCCCCCGTGTCGGGACCCAGATTGAAGCCGGTGGTCAGCATGACGCCGATGTCGGGCCGCTCGGTCATCAGATGGCGCGCAAGATCGCGGCCGTTCATCGGCCCCGGCATCGAGATGTCGCTCAGCACGATGCGGATATCGTCATGCGCCTCAAGCCGGGCAAGCGCCTCGGCGGCGTCGGTCACCTCGACCACGCGGTAGCCGATGGCCTCGACCAGTTGGCGCACCGTCTGACGCACCGCCGGATCGTCATCGACCAGCAGCAGGGTCGCGGGCCTGGCGCTGACGCCCGTCGACGGCGGCGTTTCTTCGCGGGGCCGCTCGTCGCTGGCGCGCGGGATATAGAGTTTCACACATGTCCCCCGCCCCGGCCCGCTGTCGAGCGTTACATGCCCGCCAGACCTTTGGAACGCGTCACGGATGCTGAACAATCCCAGGCCGGTGCCCTGCGATTTGGTGGTGAAGAACGGCTCGAACGCCCGGGCCTGCACCTCTTCGGTCATGCCCGCGCCGGTATCGGTGAAGGACAGGCAGACGTAATCGCCGGGCCGCGCGCCCGGGGGGCGGTCGGGGTCGGTCTGCGCCCAGGTCACATTCGAGGTCGCAAGGCTGATCTGCCCGCCATCGGCGGTCGCGTCCCGCGCATTCAGCGCAAGGTTCAGGATCGCATTGTCCAGATCGACCGGATCCACCGAGACCGGCCACAGATCGGCGGCCAGATCGGTGGCGAAGGCGATGCGATCCTCCAGCATCCGGCTGACGATGCCGCTCATCTCTGTGACCAGCGTGTTGAGATTGACCCGTTGCGGATGCGACTCGCTTTCGCCGGCCCAGACCACCAGCCGCTTGATCAGGCTCTTGCCGACCTCGGCGGCCTTCATGGCGGAGGCGAGGAATTTTTCCCCCTCGGCGCTTGTCGTCTTCATCTGCGCCAGCTGAATGTTGTTCATGATCACCAGAAGCTGGTTGTTGAAATCATGCGCGATCGCCCCCGAGAGCCGGCCCACAACCTCGAGCCGCTGCGCCTCCGACAGGCTCTCCATCGCCTGGTGGTGGCTAGTGACGTCGATGGCGGCGCCGAACCATTCGACGATCTCGCCGTTTTCGCCGCGGATCGGAACCGCGCGCGACATCACCCAGGCCAAGCTGCCGTCCTCCCGCCGGATCCTGTGTTCCAGCTCGAACATTTGTTCGGTGCGGATGGCTTTTTGCACGGCCTTGAGGACCATGTCCTGGTCTTCGGGGTCGATGTAGTCGTTCACCCAGCTTTGCCGCGGTTCGGAGGTGTCCATAAGAACGCCCTGCCCGTCCAGCCGTTTCAGAACGCTCCAATCCGGGTTCAGGCTGTAGATCAGTACCGAGCTGGCGTTCACCAGGGCGCGAAGGCGCGCCTCGCTTTTCCGCAAGGCCCTTTCGGCCCGCCGCTGCGCCGAGATATCCCGGATCACCGCCAGCAGGCGGGTGTTCCTGCCGTCGTCAATGCGCGTCACGAACATGTCGAGCACCATGTCCTGCGGATCCGAGGCGCGCTCGATCCGGAGCGGCTGGCCGGTCTCAAGCACGCGGTCGTAATCGTCGTACCACGTCTCGGCCTCGTCGGGGAAATTGTCGCGGATTGACTGGCCGCTCAGATCCGGGATGCCGAACATCTTCTGCATCGCGGGGTTCATCGAGACATAGCGATAGTCGCGCAGCCCGTCGGGGCGCAGCGGCAGGCGTTCGAAGACGCAGACCGCTTCGTCCATCGAATCGACCAGCGCCCTGTGCCGCGTCTCGCTTTCCAGCAGCGACGCCTCGGCGCGCGCCTTTTCGATCGCGGCCCAGATGCGGTCCGCAACGTCCCGCAAGACCGACACCTCTCCGGGCGTCCAGTCCCGCGGCCGCGAGGTGGTCACGCAAAAGGCCCCGACCAACGCCCCTTGCTTGATGAGCGGCACGCCGATGATGGCGACGATGCCAATGCCGAGCAGCGCCGCGCGTTCCGTGCCGGACAAAGCTGAAGAGCCACCGACATCGGTGATAAAAAGGCATTCGCCGCGCCGCAGGCTGTCGATCGACCATTTGAATTCATCCAGCGCATAGTCGCCTGCGAGCGAAGGCACGTCGGTGCGCACGAAATCCCGCATGACCACCCCGGTGCCGGCGGCCTCGTCCAGCTCGACGTAATATCCGCGGTCGACGTCAAGATGCTCGGTCAGAAGACGCGAGGCCTCCTGCGTGATCTCGGAAGGGTCGGCCAGCGCGTTGATCGCATCCGACAGCCCGAGAAGAAGCCGCAGCCGGGCCTCTCCGTCGTGACCGACGCCGTTTCGCGCCCCGTATCCTCCCGCATTTGCAATAATGGGGTCCTCTCTTCCGGCCCGTGCAACGACCGGGCCACTCCATCCGCCGCCCTGAGGGGCCCAAATTTCGCAGACGCCTCCGGTTTGATTTTGCGCCAAGGCGGCGGGCTTGGAAATATGCAAATACGGCTAAGATTTTAGGCCGGTGCGCGGCCCGGTTTCGGCGCCGGCGTCAGATATCGCGTTCGCTGCCGGTGTCGATGACCCCGGCCGCCTCGAAACTCGGCCGGGCCCTCATGCGGTCGTAATAGGCCTCGAGCGCGGTGCCGCGCCACCACTCCGTCAGCCGATGTATCCGGAAACGCGCCAGCGCTGCCGTGGCAAAGCAATCGGCGACCGAATAGGCCGGCCCGGCGATAAAGGGCTGATCCGCGACCGCCGCCGCCATGCGGTCTATCAGCGTCCGGGTCGAGGCCAGATGCGTCTCGATCTCTTCGGGGTTGCGCAAGAGCGCCTGAAACCGCCGGTTGCCCGCGATCCGGCCCTCCAGCAGGTCCGCCATTTCGGGATGCTGCCGAAGAAGCGCCTTCAGCAATTTCCCCCGCGCCACGATCTGCGGCGCGGTGCCGTCCGGATCCAGCCGGTTGCGGTAAAGCAGCACACCGTAATGCGGCGCCATGATGTCCTTCAGCCAGCCCTGCGTGGTGGCGTCCCCCGACAAGTCGGGGCCGTCCATGCTCTGCACCCGGTTCACGATCCGGATGGTGTCGGTGACGACCTTGTTGCCGATCACCAGCGTCGGCACCACGGCCTTGGGATTGAGCGCCACGTACCACGGTTCGAACTGTTCGTTGGTGTCCATGATGTCGACCGGGCGGCGCTGGAACGGCACGGCTTTTTCCACCAGCGCGAGACGCGCCATCTGCGAGCAGATCGACCCGGCGTGATCGTAGAGGATTGGCAGCGACATGGGCCCCAGCCTAGCCCTTTGCCCCTCGAAAATGAAGCCGCTTCGGCGCGGGCAGGCTTGTCTGTACCGCTGCGACGGCTTGAGCCGTATCAAGTCGCGCCACGCGCGAACCGCGTAGGGTCGTTGGGAAAGGAGCGCCGATCCCCATGTGCTGGAGCGTCGAAGCGACCGTTGCGATGACCGCCGTCGGCGGAGCCGCGACCGTGGCCAGCCGGATGCGGGGCCATCCGCCGGCGATCTGGCTGACGCTGGGCTATTTCACCCTGATGGAGGTGTTGCAGCTGGCCGGATACGCCGTCATCGACCAATGCGGCACGCCCGCAAACCGCGCGGTGACGTGGCTGTCCTATCTGCACATCGCCTTTCAGCCGCTCTTCATCAACGCCTTCGCGCTGGAACTGGTGCCCGCACCGGTGCGCGCGCGGGCGCGGGTCTGGGCGCTGGGGGCGGCGGCGCTGGCCACGGCCGTCATGCTGGCGCAGGTCGCGCCGCCGCCGGGGGTCGGCCCCTGCCGCCCGGGCTTTGCGCTTTGTGCCGAGGCGCTCTGCACCGTGTCGGGCGATTGGCACATCGCCTGGAACATTCCCTACAACGGGCTGACGCTGCCGCTTGAGGACGCGCTGGGGATCAGGCCCGCCTTTCCCAGCTACATGATCGCGGTGTTTGTGGTGCCTCTGCTCTACGGAGCCTGGCGGTTCGTGGGGATGCATCTGCTGTCCGGGCCGGTCCTGGCCCATGCGCTGACGGACAATCTCAACGAGATGCCGGCGGTCTGGTGTCTCTTTTCGATCATGATCCTGCTGGTCGCGCTCAGCCCGGCCGTAAGGCGCGTGGCCAGCACGCGGACATGGTGGGGTCGACAGGTGGAGGGCGCGACATGATCTTCAAGAACCGCAAGGAGGCCGGGCAAAGGTTGGCCCAGGCGCTGCCGCCGCTCGATCCCGAAAACACGGTGGTGATCGCCCTTCCAAGGGGCGGTGTGCCCGTGGCGGCCGAGATCTGCCGGGCGCGCGGTCTGCCGCTCGATCTGGTGTTCGTGCGCAAGATCGGCACGCCCGGCCATGCCGAGCTGGCGCTTGGCGCGATCGTCGACGGCCCCGACCCGCTGGTCGAGGTCAACCATCCGCTGGCCCGCAATCTGGGGATCGGCGAAAAGGAGGTGGCCGAGATGGGCCGCGCTCTCTTGCCCGAGATCGCCCGGCGGCGGTCGGCCTATCTGGGCGACAAGGCGCAGCCGGCGCTGTCGGGCAAGACGCTGGTGGTCGTCGACGACGGCGTCGCCACCGGGGCCACCCTGCGCGCCAGCCTGCGGGCCCTGCGCGCGCGCAAGCCCAAGCGCCTGATTGTCGCCCTGCCCATCGGGCCCGAGGACAGCCTGCAAGAGCTCAGGGCCCTCGCCGACGAGGTGATCTGCCTCGAGACGCCCGCGCGGTTCTACGCGGTGGGTCAGGGATACCGCGATTTCTCGCAGACCAGCGATGCCGAGGTGATGCGCCTGATCGACGATCTGGCCCGGCCCACGCCGGACCAAAACGGCTGAGCCTATTCCTTTACGTAGGGTTTGCCGTCCGCCGCAGGCGGGCGCGCGCGGCCCACCAGCCCGGCCACCACGATCATCGTGGCGATATAGGGCGCCATGGCCAGGAACTCTGACGGGATCGGCGTCTGCAACAGCGCCAGCTTCTGCTGCATCGCATCGGCAAAGCCAAAGACCAGCGCCGCGGTCAGCGCGCCGACCGGGTGCCAGCGGCCAAAGATCATCGCCGCCAGCCCGATGAACCCGCGCCCTCCGGTCATGTTCTCGTCGAACCGCCCGACCGAGCCCAGCGTGAACCACGCCCCGCCAAAGCCCGCCACCATCCCCGCCATGGTGACGTTGATATACCGCGTGCGGTAGACGTTGATGCCCAGCGTGTCGGCGGCGCGCGGGTGTTCGCCCACCGCCCGCGCGCGCAGGCCATAGCGGGTGTGAAAGAGGTAATAGGTCGCCACCCCCGCCATGATCAGGGCGCCGTAGACGAATATGTTCTGGTTGAACAGCATCGGACCGATCAGCGGAATGTCCCCCAGCAGGGGGACCTTGATCGGGCGGAACACCGGCGCGTTGTTGAGCGCGCGGTATTCCTGAAACACCTGGCTGCTGACATAGGATGTCAGACCCAGCACGAAGAGGTTGATCACCACCCCGGCGATGATCTGGTCCATCCGGTAAGTCACCACCAGCGCGGCCAGGATAAAGCCGAAGAGCCCGCCCACGGCGACGGCGGCGAACAGCCCGCTGACGCCCCCCAGCACCGATCCGATCAGCGCCCCGGTGAAGGCCCCGGCCAGCAGCATCCCCTCGATGGCGATGTTGACCACGGCGACCCGTTCGCTCAGCACCCCGGCCATGCCGCCCAGGGCAATGGGCACGGCGCGCACCATGGTGGCCTGCATCATGCCGGTCAGCGAAAACGCCTTGCCCGAGGTGGCCCAGACCAAAAGCGCCGCCACCGCCAGGATCAGCCCCGCGGCCAGCGACAGCGACGACCAGCGCGCGCCGCCGCGCAGGAACTGCCGCGCGCCCAGAAAGGCCAGAAGCCCCGTCGCGGCATAAAGAAACGCGCCCGCGGGCACGATGAGGTCGGGCACGAAAAGCGCGTCTCCGGGCCGCGAGATGCGGAAGGTGGCGGGGGCCTCGGCCCCCGGCGCGAACCAGAAGGCCACCGCCGCCGCAAGCGCCAGCAGGATCAGCCCGGTGACCCGCGACTGCCGCGCGGCGCGTGGATCGACCGGGGTGGCCGGGGCGGCATGGGGCGGATCGCTCAGCGCGGTCATGACCCGGCCCTCTTGCGGCGGAAGCCCCAGGGAAAGAGCGCCCGCACCAGCAGCGGGGCCGCGATGAAGACGATGATCAGCGCCTGAATGATGCCGATGAGGTCGATGCTGACGCCCGCCTCGACCTGCATCTGCCGCCCTCCGGCCTCGAGCGCGCCAAAGAGCAGTCCGGCCAGCAGCACGCCCACCGGGTGCGACCGGCCCAGCAGCGCCACCGCGATGGCGTCAAAGCCGATGCCCGCCGAAAACCCCGGCGTGGCGCGGCCCAGCACGCCCATCACCTGATTGGCGCCCGCCAGCCCCGCCAGTGCGCCCGCCAGCCCCATGGCCAGCACGATGATCAGCCCGGCGTTCATGCCCGCATAGCGCGCCGCATCGGGGTTTTCGCCGCTTGCGCGGAACTCGAACCCCAGCTTGGCGCGGAAGAGCAGCCACCAGACCAGAGCCACCGCCAAAAGCGCCAGAAAGACCCCCGCATGTACCCGCAGATTGGGGTCGAGCGCGGTCAGAAGGCGCGGCAGCTCGGCCGCCTCGGGCACGGATTTCGAGATCGGGTCGGCGCGGCCTTCCTTCTGCACGTAAGGCAGCCGCAGCGCGTAATCGAGCAGACGGTAGGAGATGAGATTGAGCATGATGGTCGAGATGACCTCATGCGCGCCGGTGGCCGCGCGCAGATAGCCCGCGATCGAGGCATAGCACGCCCCGGCCAGGGCCCCCGCCAGCAGCGACGCGGGCATCAGGATGACCCCGGGCAGCCCGTCAAAACTGAAGGCGAAGATCACGCAGGCCAGTCCGCCGATCACGATCTGCCCTTCGGCCCCGATGTTGAAAAGCCCCGCGCGAAACCCCAGCGCCAGCCCCAGCCCCGCCAGCACCAGCGGCGTGGCGGCGGTCAGGGTTTCCGACAGCGCGTTCAGCGATCCGACCGAGCCGTGCAGCAACGCCACATAGGATTGCCCGATGGTCGCCAGATCGACCCGGGTCGCCAGCATGGTCAGCGCGCCCAGCGCCAGCGCCGCTATGAAGGCGAAAAGCGGAACGATGATCAGATCCTCGACCTCGGTCCGGCCCAGCAAGCGGCCATGCATGGCCTTGTCCATCGCCGCGCTCATGCCGCCACCCCCGCCATCGCCAGGCCGATCCGGCGTTTGTCGGTATCCTCGGCATAGGCGTCGAACTCGGCCACGACGCGGCCCTTGAACATCACCAGAATGCGGTCTGACAGGGCCAGGATCTCGTCCAGCTCGGACGACACCATCAGGATGCCGTCGCCCTCGTCGCGCGCTGCGATCAGCCGCTCGTGGATATAGACGATAGAGCCCACATCCAGCCCCCGCGTCGGTTGCCCCGCGATCACCAGCCTTGTGTCGCGGCTGAGCTCGCGCGCCACCACCAGCTTTTGCTGGTTGCCGCCCGACAGCGTTCCGGCGGCGGAGGCGACCGACTGGGTGCGCACGTCATAGGCCTCGACCACCTCGGCGGTGCTTTGCCTGACCCGCGCCCAGTCGATGGCGGCCCCGCCGGAAAAGCGCCGGTCGTAATAGCTGTCGAGCACCATGTTCTCGGCCACGGTGAAATTGACGATCAGCCCCCGGCGCTGGCGATCCTCGGGGATATGCGCGATGCCCATGGCGTGGCGCGCGCGAACGCTGGCGTGGGTGATGTCGGTGCCGTCGAAGGTGACGCGGCCCGCCGCCACCGGCCGCAGGCCGGTAAGCGCCTCGATCAGCGCGGACTGGCCGTTGCCCTGCACCCCGGCGATGCCGACGATCTCGCCGCTGCGCACGTTCAGCGACACGTCGTTGACAGCGACCTCGCGGTTGGCGCGCAGAACGGTCAGGCCGCTGACGTCGAGGATCACCTCTTTCGGCGCGAACTCGGCACGCTTGATTCTGAAATCCACGGGGTGGCCCACCATCATCTCGGCCAGATCCTGGCGCGTCATCTGCTTGGGATCGCCCTCGCCCACGATCTTGCCGCGCCGGATCACGCTGATCCGGTCGGCGATTTCCAGAATTTCATTGAGCTTGTGGGTGATAAAGACGAGCGCCTTGCCCGCGTCGCGCAAGGCGCGGACGATCTTGAAGAACTCGTCCACCTCTTGCGGGGTCAGCACCGCGGTGGGCTCGTCCAGGATCAGCACATCGGCCGAGCGGAACAGCACCTTGAGGATCTCGACCCGCTGCTGCACACCCACCGGCAGCGTTTCGACCAGCGCGCCGGGGTCGACATGCAGCCCGTAGCGGTCGCTGATTTCGGCCACCTTGGCGCGGGCGGTCTTGCGGTCGAGATGATCGACCGGGCCCACCGGCTCCTCGCCCAGCACGACGTTTTCGGTGACGGTAAAGACCGGCACCAGCATGAAATGCTGATGCACCATGCCGATGCCTGCGCGGATGGCGTCGCCGGGGCCGTCGAAGACCACCGGCTTGCCATCCAGCACGATCTCGCCCGCCGTGGGCGCATAAAGCCCGCAAAGCACGTTCATCAGCGTTGATTTCCCGGCGCCGTTTTCGCCGAGCAGGCCAAGCACCTCGCCGGGGCGGATCGTCAGGTTGACCGCCTCGTTGGCGACGGTCGCGCCGAACCGTTTGGTGATGTTGCGCAGCTCGGCCTGCATCGGCGCACCTTATCCGCCGATGTCGAGACTGCCGTCGATGATCGCCTGACGGATCGTGTCCAGCTCGGCCTTCAGCTCGTCGGGCACCAGCGCGTCCATATCGTGGAACGGCGCGAGGCCCACGCCGCCATTGGCCAGAGTGCCGACCAGAATGCCGCCCTCGAACGTGTCGTTCATCGCCGCTTCGATCACCTGCTTGACGGTGGAATCCATCCGCTTTGTGATCGAGGTCAGATAGACATGCTGGCGCTGGGTGTCGGTGAAATAAAGGTCCGCGTCCACGCCCACGATCTTGAGCGCATCGGTCCCCAGTTCGTTGGCCAGCGTGGCCGAACCGAGCCCCACGGGCCCCGCCACCGGCAGCACGATATCGGCGCCTTCCTCATAGAGGTTCTGGGCAAAGGCGCGGCCATCGTCGAGGCTTTCGAAATTGTTGGTGAAAAGCCCCTCGCGGCGGTCCAGATCCCAGCCCAGAACGGTGACGCTGTCGGCTTTCTGTTCGTTCCAGTAATTCGCCCCGCGCACGAAGCCGTCCATGAAGATCGTCACCGGTGGGATGTTGATGCCACCGAAGGTGCCGAGGATCTTGGTCTTGGTCATACCGGCCGACAGGTAACCCGCCAGAAAGGCCGCCTCGTCGGTGGCATAGACCTGCCCCAGCACGTTGGGCAGCGCCGGATCGTAGGCGAAGTCGACGATGGAAAAGCGCTGATCGGGGTTGGCCTCGGCCGCGTTCTTGGTGGCGTCGCCCAGCAGGAAACCCACCGTGACGATCAGATCGCAGGCCCCGCCCAGAAGCGAGTTGATGTTGGCCTCGTAATCGGTTTCGGCCTGGCTTTCCAGGAAACGTCCCTCGATGCCAAAGGCCTCTTGCGCGTCCAGAACGCCTTTCCAGGCGGTCTGGTTGAAGCTGTTGTCGTCGATGCCGCCGGTGTCGGTGATCTGACAGGCGGTGAAGGCCGAGACAGGCCCGCCAAGGGCAAGCGCGGTTCCGAACGCCAGAGTGGCGATCAGGGATTTCGGCAGTCGTACAAACATCGGGTTTCCTCCTTGCCCATGTGTCTTGCCCATGCGTGTCGTCCGCCCGGTCAGCGGTCCTGCATGGCCAGCCGGATCACCGCGGCGACGATGGCCTGCGACAGCACCGGCGACCGGCCGGTGCCGATGATCGCGTCGCTGTCGAAGGTCTCATTCTCGCGCATGGTGCAGCGCCAGTGGCCGTCGCGGTCGTTGGCGCGGCCGTGAATGGTGAACGACCAGTTGGGGAAGGCCTCGTCGGCGATGTGCAGCGCCTCTTCGGTGCTGCCCAGGTTGGCCGCCGCGCCGCGCTTGGCGTCGAAGCGGTCTTTCAGCAGGAAGGCCAGCGCGTGGCCCACCCCGTCCAGCTCGGCGACGCTGAGGTCGTTGCGGGTCTCAAGCGATGTCAGCAGCAGGCCGATTTCGTCGTCATCCAGTTGCATGGTCTTCCTCGGGTCATGGAACAGCGCAAGTGTGCCAGACCGGTCCCTGCGCCGATTGACATATGTCACGCGCGGCGGATCACTCGTGGCGCAGGGCGTCGATGGGATTGAGCCGCGCGGCGCGGCGGGCGGGGAAATAGCCGAAGATCATGCCGATGGCCGCGGAAAAGCCGAAGGCCAGCAGGATGATCCCCGGATCGGGGCGGAACGGGATGGCCAGCAGGTGCGCCCCCAAAAGCCCGAACCCCAGCCCCACCGCGATGCCAATGAGCCCGCCGAAGAGCGACAGGATGATCGCCTCGACCAGGAATTGCAGCAGCACCTGCCGCGCCTGCGCCCCGATGGCCAGCCGGATGCCGATCTCGCGGGTGCGCTCGGTCACCGACACCAGCATGATGTTCATGATCCCGATGCCGCCTACCAGCAGGCTGACGGCGGCCACCGCCGACAGCAGGCCGGTCAGGATGTCGGTGATGCCCGACAGCATGGTGGCGAGCTGCTTCATGTCCATGACGGTGAAATCGTCCTCCTCGCCCGCGCCGATGCGGCGCAGATCGCGCATCGCCGCCTCGATCTCGGCCTTGGCGCGGTCGGTGTCGACACCCTGGCGCACGGCGACGATCATCAGGTTGACGTCGGTGTTGCCGGCGATCCGGCCCTGGAAGGTGCGCAGCGGCATGATGATGAAATCGTCCTGATCGCTGCCGAAGGTCGACGCGCCCTTGGACCGCGTCAGCCCGATGATTTCGCACGAGAGCGTCTTGATCCGCACCTCCTCGCCGATCGGGTCCGAGCTGCCGAAAAGCTGCTTGCGCACCGACTCGCCGATCACGCAGACCGCCTTGCCGGACTTGAGCTCGGTCGCGTCGAAAAGACGGCCCCGGGCCAGCTCCCACCGGGCGGCGGTGAAATAGCGGTTGTCGGTGCCGATCACGTCGGTGCGGCGGTTCTCGTTGCCAAAGATCACCCGGCCGCGCGTGGTGCTCATGGGGGCCGAAACGTCGATGATCGGCATCTGTTCTTCCAAGAGGTCGTTCATGCGCGTGCTGAACATGGGCGGCGGGCTGCCCAGCGCGCCGCCTTCCATCGCGTCCTGCCCGGGCAGGACCATCAGCATGTTGCTGCCCAGCTTTTCGACATCCGAAGTGACCTGCTCGGTCGAGCCCTGCCCGACCGTGACCATTGCGATCACCGCGCCCACGCCGATGACGATGCCCAGCACCGTCAGGAACGACCGCAGACCGTTGCGAAAGATCGCCTGCACCGCCAGCCTTACGGTTTCCCACAGCATGTCAGGCCGCCCGGTCCGTCGGCCGGTCGCTTTCGATCCGGCCATCGACCATCCAGATCAGCCGCTTGGCATAGGCGGCCATGTCGGCCTCGTGGGTGACCATGACGATGGTCAGCCCGTCGTTGCGGTTGAGATCGCCCAGAACCTCCATGATCTCGGCCGACAGATGCGTGTCGAGATTGCCGGTGGGCTCGTCCGCCAGGATCACCTGCGGATTGCCCGCCAGCGCCCGGGCGATGGCGACGCGCTGCTGCTGGCCGCCCGACAGTTCCGAAGGGTCGTGATGCGCCCGCTCGGCCAGCCCCACCCGCGCCAGCGCCTGCGAGGCCAGCGCATGACGCGTCGCGCGGGGCAGGCCCTTGTAGATCAGCGGCAGTTCGACATTGTGCAGCGCCGAGGTGCGCGGCAGCAGGTTGTAGCCCTGAAAGATAAAACCCAGATAGTGCCGCCTGAGCAGCGCGCGCTGATCCCGGCTCAGCCCGGCCACCTCGACCCCGCTGAAATGATAAGTCCCAGCCGTGGGTGCATCCAGGCACCCGATCACGTTCATCGCGGTCGATTTGCCCGATCCGCTGGGCCCCATGATGGCGACGAATTCGCCGGTTTCCACATCGAGGTCGATGCCGTCGAGCGCGCGCACCTCGGCGTCGCCGTGGCCGTAGACCCGGCTGATACCGCGCAGGCGGATCAGCGGGGCGGCGCCCTGCGGCTCAGTCATCGACCCGGTCCACGACCACCGCATCGCCCGCGGCCAGCGGCCCGTCGAGGATCGCGGTCCGGCGTCCGTCGGTCTGGCCCGCGCGAATGGCGATTTCCACCGGCGCGCCGTCGCGCATCACCCAGAGCGTCCGGCCGTCGCCCGTGGCCGCCCGGTCCTCGCGCTCGGGGATCAGCATGCCCAGCAGCCCGCTGCGGTCCTCGGTCTCGACCGGCGCGGCGGGGGGCGCATAGCGCAGCGCGGCGTTTGGCACCGTCAGCACGCCGTCAAGCTCTGCCACCGTGATGTCGGCGGTCGCCGTCATGCCGGGGCGCAGCGACAAATCGGAATTGTCGATGGACAGGATCGCGCGATAGCTGACCACCCCGTCGACGGTCTCGGGCGCGAAGCGGATCTCGGTGATGCGGGCGGGGAACACCCGTTCGTCATAGGCGTCGACGGTGAACTCCGCCGCCTGCCCCACCTTTGTGCGCCCAATATCGGCCTCGTCGATGAAGACCTGAAGCTCCATCCGGGTCAGATCCTCGGCCACGGTGAAAAGCACCGGCGCCGAGAGCGAGGCCGCCACGATCTGCCCGGGATCGACCGACCGGCTCAGCACCACGCCGTCGATGGGCGAACATATGCAGGCCTTGTCCAGCTCGGCCTGATGCAGGTCCAGGTTGGCCTCGGCCAGCGCGCGGTCGGCCTGCGCCGATTGCAGTTCTGCCTGCGCGCGGACAAAGGCGGCCTTTTGCGTCACAAGCGTCTGATGGGCCGAGATCCCGCGTTCCTCCAACGCCAGGGTGGTGTCGTATTTCTCGCGCGCATCCTCGAGCGTGGCGGTCGCCATGGCGACGCGGGCGATGGCCATGTCCAGCGCCGCCTTGCTGACCGCCAGCTGCGCCTCGAGCTTGGCGGTGTCCAGCGTGGCCAGAACGCTGCCTTTGGTCACGATGTCGTTGAAATCGACCCGGACGCTGGCCAGCGTGCCCGAAAGCTCGCTGGAGATCTCGACCAGGTTCGTGGGCTCGACCGTGCCCGTGGCGGTCACGGTGACGCGCAGATCGGCGATGGCGGCCTCTTGGGTGACGTAGCGCACACCGTCCCCGCCTGTCGCGCCCGCCCACCACCAGAGCCCCAGCGCCAGTGCTGCGGCAGCGGCCGCCGCGTAGCGCGCCCAAGGCGGAACAACCCGCCTGCCGCCGGACAGGCCGAGCTTTTCGGCAACCTCTTCGGGGGTGTCGATCATCGGCCCTGTACCTTCCGCCACCGCTTTACCGGACCAGCCTACGCGCCCGGACGGCGGCTGAAATGATCAAGATCAAGGGCCCTTCCGGGACGCGGTGCGATAGTCGGCCCCGGCAAGAGCCTGTCCACAGGCGGCGCCGAGTGCGGTCAAGGAGGCAAGGCAGATGGGCACCGACAGGATACGCAAATCCCCCGACACCGCGCGGCACAGCAACATGCCGGATTACGAGGCGACGCGCGCCTCCTTCACCTGGGACGCGGCGCGCGAGAGGATCGACGGCTTCCCGGGCGGCAAGCTGAACATCGCGCACGAGGCCGTGGACCGGCACGTCGCCGCCGGGCATGGCGGCCAGATCGCGCTGCGCTGGATCGACAAGGCGGGCGCGCGGACGGACCTGACCTATGCCGAGTTGCAGGACCGCGCCAACCGCTTCGCCAACGTCCTGCGCGCGCAAGGGATCGGGCGCGGCGACAGGGTCTATTCGCTGCTGGGCCGGGTGCCTGAATTATACATCGCCGTGCTGGGCACGCTGAAGGCGGGCGCGGTCTTCTGCCCGCTCTTTTCCGCCTTCGGGCCGGAACCCATCCAGTCGCGGATGGAGATCGGCGGGGCCAACGCCATCCTGACCTCGAAACGGCTTTACAAGCGCAAGCTCAAGAAGCTCCGCGACAGCCTGCCCGAGCTGCGCCGGGTCTTCCTGATCGATGGCACCGAGGACGGCACCGCGGATCTGGCGGCGCTGATGGACGCCGCCCCCGACAGCTTCGATACCGAACGGATGGACCCGGAGGACCCCGCGCTGCTGCATTTCACCTCGGGCACCACCGGCAAGCCCAAGGGCGTGCAGCATGTGCACGAGGCGGTCGTGGCGCATAATATCACCGGGCGGCTGGCGCTCGACCTCAGGGCGGGCGACGTCTATTGGTGCACCGCCGATCCGGGCTGGGTCACCGGCACCTCCTACGGCATCATCGCGCCGCTGACCAACCGCGTGACGATGATCGTGGACGAGGCGGAATTCGACGTGGACCGCTGGTACGACACGCTCGAGCGCGAGCACGTCAACGTCTGGTACACCGCCCCCACCGCCATCCGGATGCTGATGAAGGCCGGGGCCGCCGCCGCAAAGTCACATGATTTCAGCGCCCTGCGCTTCATGGCCAGCGTCGGCGAGCCGCTGAACCCCGAGGCGGTGATCTGGGGCAACGACACCTTCGGCATGCCGTTCCACGACAATTGGTGGCAGACCGAAACCGGCGGGATCATGATCGCCAACTACGCCTCGATGGACGTCAAGCCGGGCTCGATGGGCAAGCCGCTGCCGGGGATCGAGGCGGGGATCGTCAAGATCACCGACGCGGGCGCCGAGGAAATCACCGAACCCGGCACCATGGGCGAGCTGGCGCTGCGCCCCGGCTGGCCGTCGATGATGCGCGCCTACCTGCACGAACAGGCGCGCTACGACAAATGCTTCCGCGACGGCTGGTATCTCAGCGGCGATCTGGCGATGCGAGATGCCGATGGCTATTTCTGGTTCGTGGGCCGCGACAAGGACCTGATCAAGAGCGCGGGCCACCTCATTGGCCCCTTCGAGGTCGAAAGCGCGCTGATCGAACATCCCGCCGTGGCCGAGGTCGGCGTGATCGGCGTGCCCGACGAGACCGCGGGCGAGCTGGTCAAGGCCTATGTCGCGCTCAAGCCCGGCTTCGAGGCCTCAGAGGATCTGCGGCTGGAGCTGATGGGCTTTGCCCGCACGCGTCTGGGCCCGGCGGTCGCGCCCAAGGACATCGCCTTTCGCCGCAACCTGCCCAAGACCCGCAGCGGCAAGATCATGCGCCGCCTGCTGAAGGCGCGCGAGCTGGGCCTGCCCGAGGGCGATATCTCTACCCTGGAAAGCGACGAGACATGAGCACCACCAAACCCCGCCTCGATCACGCGCATATCCGCGAGCTGCTGCACGGAATGATCCGCATCCGCCGGTTCGAGGACAAATGCGCCGAGATGTACACCCAGCAGAAAATCCGCGGTTTTCTGCATCTTTATGACGGCGAAGAGGCGATCGCGGCGGGCATCATCCCGGTTCTGCAGGCGCAGGACCGCGTCGTCGCCACCTACCGCGAACACGGCCACGCGCTGGCGCGCGGGGTGCCGATGACCGCGATCATGGCCGAGATGTACGGCAAGGCCGAGGGCTGCGCGGGCGGGCGCGGCGGGTCGATGCACCTTTTCAGCCGCGAGCACAATTTCCACGGCGGCAACGCCATCGTGGGCGGCGGGCTGCCCATGGCCGTGGGGCTGGCCCTCGGCGACCGCATGGGCGGGTCGGACGGGGTGACGGCCTGCTTTTTCGGTGAGGGCGCGGTGGCCGAAGGCGAGTTTCACGAAAGCATGAACCTGGCCGCGCTCTGGGATCTTCCGGTGCTGTTCGTCTGCGAAAACAACGGCTACGCCATGGGCTCGGCGCTGGCGCTGACCGAATCCCAGACCGAGATCGCGGTGAAGGCGCAAAGCTATGACATCGCCGCCGAAAGCGTCGACGGCATGGACATCGTCGCGGTCGAGGCGGCGGCGCGGCGGGCACTGGCGGCGATCAAGGACACCGGCAAGCCCTATTTCCTGGAATGCAAGACCTACCGCTTTCGGGCGCATTCGATGTTCGACGCCCAGCTCTACCGTCCCAAGGAGGAAATCGCCGAATGGCGCGCCAAGGGGCCCATCGTGCGGTTCCAGGGCTGGGCGGAAGCGAACCACCTGCTGCATGCCGACGATCTGGCGCAGATCGAGGCAGAGGTCGAGGCCGAAATCGCCCAAGCCGTGGCCTTTGCCGAGGCCGGAACCTGGGAACCGGTCGAGACCCTCACCCGCCATGTCATGGCCGCCGACCGCCCCGCGCCCCCGGCGCCCGAGCCGCCCGGCAAGCTGATCGCCACCACCTACCGCGAGGCGGTGAAGGCCGGGATCGTGGACGCGATGGAGCGCGACGAAAGGGTGTTCCTGATGGGCGAGGACGTGGGCCGCTACGGCGGCTGCTACGCGGTCTCCAAGGGGTTGCTCGACCGCTTCGGCCCCGACCGCATCCGCGATACGCCGCTGTCGGAATCGGGCTTTACCGGCGCGGGCATCGGCGCGGCGATGGCCGGAATGCGCCCCATCGTCGAGCTGATGACGGTCAATTTCTCGTTGCTGGCGCTGGACCAGATCCTCAACACCGCCGCCACCATGCGGCATATGTCGAACGACCAGTTCGGCGTGCCGGTGGTCATCCGAATGGCCACCGGCGCGGGCAAGCAACTGGCCGCACAGCATTCGCATTCGCTGGAGGGCTGGTACGCGCATATCCCCGGACTGCGGGTGCTGGCACCCGCGACGCTGGAGGATGCGCGTGGGATGCTCTGGACCGCGCTTGAGGATCCCGACCCGGTGCTGATCTTCGAGAACGTCATGCTCTACAACATGGAAAGCGCGCTGCCCGAGAACGCGGGCGCGGTCGATATCGACCGCGCGGCGCTGCGCCATGTGGGCGACGATGTCACGCTGATCACCTATGGCGGGTCGCTCTTCAAGACGATCGAGGCCGCGCGCGAGCTGGGTCATGCGGGCATTTCCTGCGACGTGATCGACCTGCGCAGCCTGCGGCCGCTGGACATGGACACGATCAAGGCCTCGGTCGCCAAGACCCACCGCGCGCTGATCGTGGACGAAGGCTGGAAGACCGGCAGCCTCGCCGCCGAGATCGGGATGCGGCTGGCCGAAGAGTCGTTCTTCGAGCTCGACGCGCCGCTGGCGCGGGTGTGCAGCGTCGAGGCGCCCATTCCTTACGCCGCGCATCTGGAACAGGCGGCGATCCCCCAGACGGCCCGGATCGTGGCCGCCGTGAAACGCATGATGGAGGTCAAGCCATGAGCGCTTTTCTGATGCCCTCTCTGGGCGCGGACATGGAGGCCGGAACGCTGGTCGAACAGCTTTTGTCGCCCGGCGATGCAGTGCATCGCGGCGACGTGATCGCCGCGGTCGAGACGCAGAAAGGCGTGATCGAGATCGAGGCTTTCGAGGACGGTATCCTGACCGAATGGCTGGTGCCCATCGGCACGAAGGTGCCCGTGGGCACGCCGCTGGCCACGATCAGCACCGGCGCGCAGGACAAGCCCGAACCGGAGGTGCCGGGCGACATCCCGCCCGAAGAGCCGCCCGTCAAAGAGCCCACACCGCAGCCGCCCATGCCCGAGGATCTGCCCTTCGAGGAACCGATGCCGGAACCGCCCGGCCCCGAGATCCCGCCCTCGGACCCGCAGGCGGGCGCGCCGCGGCTGCGCATCACGCCCGCCGCGCGGCGGCTGGCCACCGAGCGGGGCATCGACCTTGCCACGCTGAGCGCCGCGCCCGGTCAGACGATCACCCGCGCCGACATTCCGGGGCTGGCACCCACCACCAAGCCGCCGCCGCCCTCGGACATGCGCGCGGCGATTGCCGCCGCGATGTCGCGTTCCAAACGCGAGATCCCGCATTACTACCTGTCGCATATGACAGATATGACCGCGGCCGACGCCTTCGTCACCGCCACCAACCAAGACCGCCCGCCCGAAGAGCGGCTGCTGCTGGGCGCGGTGACGGCCAAGGCGGTGGCCCGCGCGCTGAAGAAATATCCCGAATTCAACGGCCATTACACCGACGACCGCTTTACCCCCTCCAACGCCGTCCACCTCGGCCTCGCCATCCACATCCGCGGCGGCGGGCTGGTGGCGCCTGCGCTTTTCGACACCGAAACCAAGGATCTCGACACGCTGATGGGCGACATGCGCGATCTGGTCGAGCGCGTGCGCGCAGGCCGGTTCAAGGCGCGCGAATTGTCCGACGCGACGATCACCCTGTCGTCGCTGGGCGAACGCGGGGTGGATGAGCTTTACGGCGTGATCTACCCGCCGCAGGTCGCCATCGTCGGCATCGGCACGCCGCGCCTTCAACCGATGATCGTTGACGGCGCGGTCGCACCCCGGCTGGCCGCGCGGCTGACGCTGGCCGCCGATCACCGCGTCAGCGACGGCCATCGCGGCGCGCTGTTCCTGCGCGCCATCGACCGCAACCTCCAGACACCGGACAGCCTATGACCCAGCACGACATCGCCACCATCCTGACCGAGGAACTGCACCGCATCGCCCCGGACATCGACCCCGACGACACCGACCCCGCGGCCGACCTGCGCGAGGAATACGACATCGATTCAATGGATTTTCTGACGCTGGTCACCGCCCTCGGCAAGCGGCTGGGCCTTGAGATGCCCGAGGCCGATTACGACCAGATGCGCAGCTTCGATGCGCTGGCGGGCTATCTGCGTGCACGGACAGGTTAGGCGTCTGCCATAAAGACCGCGCATTGACCGGGATAGCGGGCCTCGATCTCGGCGATGGGCACCTCGCCGCCCGTTGCCGACTGCGCCCAGAGGCGCGTCCCGCAGCGGAACAGCACGTAAAGCGGCGTCTTGGCCCCGTGCACCACCGCGCCCTGCGGGAACGGCAGGGACGTGACGGCAGAGCGGGACAGCACCGCAAAGCGGATGTCCCCGACCGTGTGCGAAGGGCCGAGCGTGACGCTCATCGCGCCGTGGGCCCGAAGGCCTCCCACCCAAAGCGCGCCATCGGCCAGAGCACCGCGACGGGCCGCGCGCGCCAGAGCAGATGGCCGGTGCCCTCAAGGCAGGCCCGGTCGAATACCGGGCGCAGGACGACATCCGAGCGCGGCGCGCCCGCGCTGCCATAGATCAGAGGCGTCAGAAGGCCGAAAGCCTGCCCGGTGTCGGCCGGATCGCCCAGGCCGAAGGCGGCGTCGAGACGCGCCTCCTCCAGATGAATCGCGCCGGTGACCCCGGCGATCAGCCGTTTCACAGGTGCCCAGCCGATCGCTCGCCCGCGCAGGCGCGGGCGGCGTTTCTTGTGGGCTTTCGGCTTTGACGTGCGGGATTTGCCCGCCCGCCCCGTCACCGGAACGCGCGGGCCGAAACGCCCCAGGGGCTGCACCTGCACGGCCAGTTTCCGCCTGGCGCCGGTGTCGAAGGCCAGCCACACGCGCAGCGGCAACACCAGCGCCAGAACGGCCAGCGCCAGCAGCGCGCCGATCAGCGCCAGCAGGATCAGCCCGAGGGTCTGCATCGCCCCGTCAGCCGGTCTCGGACTCGTCCTTGGCCGAACGGCCCGAGCGGGACATCGCCACGGACACCGCGTCGCCGACCACCTCGGCCAGGTTCGACACCGCGCCCTTGACCGCCTCGACCCGCGCGCCGTTCTCGTCGAAGATGATCGCGCCCAGCGGCTTGATCCCGCCGCCGCCGCCGGTGCCGCTGCCATCGCCCGATTTGCCGCCGCGCGACCCGCCCGCGCCAAAGCCGAAGCCGTAGCTGACGATGGGAATGACGGTCTTGCCGGCGCGCTCGATCGGGTCGCCCAGCACGTTCTTGGCGTTGAGCAGGCGGTCCAGTTCCTCGACAGTGCCCTTGAGCAGGGTTTCGACGTTATCCATGGCTCTCTTCCTTTTGCTCAGATGTATCCGCCTCGCGTTCGACCTCGATGCGGACCTTGGTCACAAGCGCCGCGACCGCGCCCAGAATGGCCAGCCAGGGCGCGGTCAGAACCACCACGCCGCCGACCGCCAGCCCGATGTTGAGCGGGGTTTCCAGAAAAACGTCGCCGTCGTCGGCGATGATCTTCATCCGGCGCACGCTGCCTTCCTGGGCCAGCTCCTTGACCCGGTCGACCAGCTGGTTGCCGGCGACCTCGATTTCCTCGACGATCGTGCGTTTGGTGTCTTCGGGGGCGTCGTTCATGACAAATCTCCGATAGGTTGCGTGGGCTGAGTCCCGCGCAGGCTATCACCCGGCGCGCGCGCCCCCGTGACATGGATCAATCCCGCCGGACAGCCGCCATGCCAGTCTGTCCCTACCGCCGACAGGAGGCCCGTCATGGACACCAACGCCCTGCCCCGCTACGACACCGGCACCAACACCACCGGCTGCTGCCCCAAGTTCAACCCCATCGGCTGGGACAACCAGACGCTGCATTTCCGCGACAAGCCCTTCGTCCGCGCCCTGACCAAAAGCGCCATGCATGTGCCGCTGAACATGGGCACGGTCTTTACCCGCGTGCAGGAGCATATCGAGGACAGCGCCGCCTTCGATCCCGAACAGATGATCGTGCTCAGCCACGATCTGTCACCCTGGGAGGGCGAGCATTTCTTTGCCGTCACCCGCGAGGTCGAGGACGAAGAGATGGTCACCCTGTCGGGCGATTACATGACGCGGGTTTTCGAGGGCCCCTACAGCCAGGCGAAGGACTGGATGCACGACATGGAGGTCGCCGCCCGCGCCAACGGCAAAGAGCCCAAGACGGTCTACATGTTCTACACCACCTGTCCCCGCTGCGCGAAGGCCTACGGCGAGAATTACGTCGTCGGTGTCGTCGAGGTCTGAGATCCGTTCTCCGGCTGCTCCAGATGCTCCATGTCCAGCCGGTAATCCTCGGCCACCCTGAAGACGGTGCCGTTGGGCACTTCGTACCAATCCTCGCCATGGCTCACCGGTTCGGATGCGATCTCGACCGAATGGTAATGCGCCTTGGGGTCGTGGTGCACATGCGGTGCGCCACAGATCGGACAGTGATAGATGTGGTCGCGCCGCAGGTAGTAGAGCGACCGGTTGAGCCGCGATCCGATCATCCGGTCGCCATCTGTCAGAACGATATTCAGCCCCACGCGCGCCTCCGCGTCGATCTGCGCGGACCAACGCAGCACCTGCTCAAGCCCGGCCTTGACGGTGTCGAAGAGCCCACGTTCGGGATGCTGCAGAAAGAGCGTCATGAGATAGCGGAACACATGTTCGCTGTCGGTCGTGCCGCGGATTTCGCTTCGGTGCAGCGGGTCCATCGCCGCCAGCATCATTGGGCGGACAAGCTCGAAATTCGGCACTGTGCCGTTATGGGCGAAGATCCAGCGCCCGTGGTGAAAGGGATGCGTGTTCTCGATCGAGGTGCCGCCCACCGTGGCGCGGCGCACATGGGCCACCACCGTCCGGGCATAGACCCGCGACGCGGCGCGGCTGAAATGCTCGCCCTCGAAGGCGGCCCAGACCTGGCGTTCGATCATCGGCAGACCGTCGGCGTAATCGGCCACGCCCCAGCCGTGACCATGGGCATAGCCCTGCATGTCGCTTCGGCTTTGCGCCATGAGCGCGTTCTGCGACCGCACCAGGCCGCATTCCACCTTCGTGGGCTCATTGGCGTGCATGGCGTACAATCGGCACATTCGGCTTCTCCGCGTCTTCGCACGCCCAGCTATGCAGATCGGCGCGCGCGCGGGATGATCCGGATCAAGGCGGCGGGGCCGCCCGCGCCTAATCTTTCCCCATGTCGGAGATTTTCTGCCCAGACCCCTGTGACGAGATCGCCGCGCATTTGCTGCGCGACGAGCCCGCTCTGCTGTCCTCGGCCGGGTTCGGGGATTTCGTCCGGCAGGGCGCGGGCCCAGGCCCGGCGCTGCTGGTCGGCGACCAGTCCGAGATCCCGCTCTTGCGCACCGCGCCCCTGTCGCGCTTCGACCACCGCATGGCGCTTCTGGCGCGGCCGGGCGACATGGTCGCCGTGCGCCGCCGCGACCGGGGGTTCGAGGATTACCTCAAGCACATCCTGGGCCTTGCCGATATCGCCTTCATCGAGACCGAGGCGCACGGACCCGCCCCCGCGGCGGCGCAGATCCGCCTGTCGCCGCCGCTGCTGGAGGCCTGCGTGGACCTGTGCAAGCGGCACCGGGGCCTGACGCTGACACCGTATCTGACCACCGGCCACGTCTGGCGTCTGGCGCAGGCCATCGGCCAAGGCGCGGGCCGCCCGGTGCATGTGAACGGCCCCACGCCGAGGGCCGCGCGCCGCGCCAATGACAAGCTGTGGTTCGCCGATCTCGCCCGCCGCGTCATCGGCGGGGAGGCCACGCCGCCGACCTTTGCCGCCTTCGGCCCCGCCGCCGCCGCCGGTCTGGTGGCGCGCATCGGCCGCAGCGCCGATCAGGTGATCGTCAAGGTGCCCGACAGCGCAGGCTCGGCCGGGAACATCCGGCTGCCCAGCGCCGCGGTCAGGCACTTGCCGCTGGCCGCCCTGCGCTGGTTTCTGCTGGCGCGGCTGCGCGCGACGGGCTGGCGCGACGTCTACCCGCTGCTGGTCGGGGTCTGGGATGCGCATGTCACGCACAGTCCTTCGGTTCAGATGTGGCTGCCGCACCTCGATCAGGGTCCGCCCCGCATCGAAGGTATCTTTGAACAGCGGGTGCAGGGCACGGCCGCGACCTTTGTCGGAGCGCGGCGCAGCCCCTTGCCGCGCGCGCTGCAAGACCGGATCGGCGCCGAGGCGCTGAGAATCGCCGCCGTCCTGCAGCGGATCGGGTTTTTCGGACGATGCAGCTTCGACGCCGTGCTCTGCCACGGCGGCAAAGGCGGAGCGGCGATCCACTGGATCGAGTGCAACGGGCGCTGGGGCGGCGTGTCGATCCCGATGACGGCGCTTGGGCGGCTGGTTCCCGGGGAACGGGACCGCGCCATGCTGATCGTGCAGGAAATCCTGCCGCGCGACCCAAGGCCCGTCACTTGGATGGTCGAGGTTCTGGACGACCTGCTGCTCCGGCCTGGACAGACGGAAGGCGGCATCGGGATCCTGTCCCCGCCGCCCCATGCCGAAGGCTTTTCCGCAAACCTGGCCGCCATCGCCGAAAGCGACGACGCGGCAGAGCGGATGATGCAGACTGCCCTCGATCGTCTGGCAACCGGCACATGACCCGCGCCGCCTTGATCAGGATCAAGACGAAAGATGCACCGATGCGGCACCTTGGGGCCGATGGAAAGGAAAACAGGTCGGATATGAAATACCTTATGCTTTTGGTTCCGTTGCTGGTGATGGGATGCTCGCTGGAAAGCCCGCGGGTGGGGCGGATGCTCTTTGCCGAAAATTGCGCCTCGTGCCACGGCCCCGGCGGGCGCGGCGATGGCCCGCATGCCGCCAGCCTGAACACCCCTCCCGCCGATCTGACGCGGATCGCCGCACGGCGTGGCGGCAACTGGCCGATGCTCGAGGTGATGTCGATCGTCGACGGCTACGCCCGCCGCACCAACCCGCGCGAGGACATGCCGGTCTTTGGCGATTTCCTCGAGGGGGACATCGTGCTCTTCGACACCGGCAACGGCGTCAAGACCCCGACCCCGACCAAGCTGATCGCCCTGGCGAACTACCTCGAAAGCCTCCAGAACCCGGCGCCCACCGGCTACGTGCCCTGACCGGGCGCAGGCGGAAAAGCGCCTCGGGGCTTGAACGCAGGCACCGTCCGCCTGGACCCGGCAGGCGCGCGCCACCCCATGACGCGGAGACAGACCATGGACAAGACGACCCTTCTGATCGTGGCGGAGCCCGCCACACCGGATGCCGAGATCAAGGCGATGATCGAAGACCTTCCGGTCGACAAATATCACGTCGCCCTGCTGGTCGCGGGCGCCGCGCCGCCGTTTCCGGCCTATGCCTATGCCGCCCAGCCTTACGGCCCGGGGATATTCCCCGAAGACTGGCAGCAAAGCTATCAAGAGGCCGCGCAGCACGTGACAGACCGGGGCAACGCGCTGGAACAGCTCTTGCAGAAAGCGGGGCTTGAGGGCGATGTCACCACCATCTTCTGCGAGCCCGCCCTGCTGGACGACGAGGTCGCGGTGCGCGCGCAGCTTGCGGATTTCGTCTTTCTGCCGCCGTCGCTGAACGCCGATGCGCCGCATTTCGACCAGATCGTCGCCGGGCTGATCTATGAAAGCCCGCCGGGGCTGATCGTGAACGCGGCGAATACCATGAGCGTGCTGGCCGCGAAACGCCCCTTCGTGGCCTGGGACAGCAGCCTGCCCGCCACCCGGGCGGTGCACCGCGCCCTGCCCATCCTGCGCCGCGCGCAAGAGGTGACCGTCGCCGTCATCGACCCCAGGATGAAACACGGCGAGGTGTCCAGCGACCCCGGCGTCGACCTGGCCGCCTGGCTCACTCGCCACGGCTGCAAAGTGACCGTGCAGCAATATCCCGGCGGCGGGCGCGACGTGGCGACCGCGATCCGCGCAGAAGTGACCGAGACCGGATCCGATCTGCTGGTGATGGGGGCCTATGCCCGGTCGCGGGCGCGTCAACTGCTGTTGGGCGGGACGACGCAGAGCATGCTGGCGCAATCGGACGTTCCGGTGTTCCTGGTGCATTAGGCCGATGCGGGCCGGACCGCTGATCCTGCTTTATCTGGCGGTGGTCTGCCTGCCACTCGCGCTGTCGTGGATGCTGGGCCTGCCGCCGCGCCCTTTGCGGCACGAGGTTGCCTCGGGCCTTGGCATGCTGGCCTTTTCGATGATCCTGGCGGAGTTCGTGCTGTCGGGGCGGTTCCGCACGATCTCGGGCGGGGTGGGGCTCGATCACACGATCCGGTTTCACCAGCTGATGGCGCGCACGGCGTTGGTCTTTGCCCTGGCGCATCCGTTTCTTTACCGCTGGCTGCCGGGGCCGCAGAGGCCCTGGGACGTTAGCCGACAGCTGACGCTGACCACCGATTTCACCGCGCTGGCCAGCGGCATCGCGGCCTTCGTGCTGCTGCCGTCGCTGGTGATGCTGGCCTTCAACCGCGACGCGCTGGGATACCGGCACGAGCTTTGGCGCCTGCTGCACGGGCTGGGCGCGCTGCTGATCGCGGGGCTGCTGCTGCACCATGCTTTGGAGGCCGGGCGCTACAGCGCTCATCCACCGCTGGTCTGGACCTGGAGCACGATGACCGCCATTGCCGTCCTGTCGATGCTCTTCGTCTATGTGCTGAAGCCCGCCTACCAGCACCTGCATCCCTGGCGCGTGTCGCTGATCGAGCGGCTGAGCCCGCACCAATGGCGCATCCGCATCGCGCCCAAAGGCCACGCGGGTGTGCCCTACGAAGCCGGGCAATTCGTCTGGCTCAACATCGGCCATTCGCCGTTTTCGCTGCGGGAAAACCCGTTCTCCATCGCCTCGGCGCCGCGCAGCGGGCCCGAACTGGAATTCATCGTCAAAGGGCTGGGCGACTTCACCCGCAGCCTGGACAGCATCGCGCCCGGCACCACAGCCTATATCGACGGGCCGCACGGCACCTTGACGGCGGACGGGCGGGCCGAGCCGGGGATCGCGCTGATCGCGGGCGGGGTAGGCATCGCCCCCCTGCTGGGCATCCTGCGCGAGCTACGCCTGGCCAACGACCCGCGCCCCGTCACGCTGATCTACGGCAACCGCAGCGCCGCGCAGATCGCGTTCGGTGCGCAGCTCGACGAAATGGCCCGCGACGCGCGGGTTACCTTGGTGCACACCCTGTGCGAACCCAGCCCCGGCTGGACCGGCGAGGTGGGATTCGTTGATGCCGATCTGCTCGACAGGACGTTTACACCCGGCCAGTTCGCCGAGTGGCTCTTTGTCCTTTGCGGGCCGCCCGCGATGCTGACCTCGGTCGAAGAGGCGTTGCTGGCCCGCGGCGTCGCGGCCGGGCGCATTCTGTCGGAAAGGTTCGAGTATGACTGACCGTTGGCGGCGCATGACACAGCAGCGGCGGCTGGCGCTGACTGTCTGGATCGTCAACGCCATCGTGGTGCTGGTGCTGTTGGCCTTCACGCTGCGCTGACGCGCGCCCGGTCAGATCGCCGGCGGGCAATCCGGCGCGTCAAGCTCTTTGACCGGATCGTTCGGCCCGCATTCCTGACCCGACACCGGGTATTGGTCGGGGCCGGTGCAGGCGGTCAGGGCAAGGCAGGACAGCACCAGGGCAAGCAAAGCGGCAGGTTTCATGACGGGCTCCGATCGAGGCATTATTCCGGGGTCCATTCTGGACGCTTGGGCGCTCTGGCGGTTTGACCTCGATCAATCGCCGCGATCCGTCCGCGTGTTTGACGCGGATCAACCCCGCGCGCGGCCGGTCTGAGATATCTGGCGGTACGGAGGACGCGACAGGATGAAACCTTACGCCGTTCTTTTCGGTCTCTTGCTCGCCGTGCCGCTGGGCACGGCGCGGGCACAAGACATTCACGCCGTCTTTGAAGAGCGCTGCCTGGAGTGTCACGGGCATATGGGCCCCTTCGTCGAAGACCATCTGCGGCTCGAGAACGATGTGCTGACCGGCGCGGCAACCCCCGACCTTGCCGCCTTTCTGCGCCAGCACGAGGGCGGTCTGAACACTGACGAACTGGCGGTTTTTCTGCAAACCGCCGAACAGCAGATCCGCGCCGAGGGCTTTTTCCGCGAACGCTGCGCGCTCTGCCACGACCGGGCGCGGGTCTTCGTGCGCAAAAAGATGATCGTCAAGGACGGGATGCTGGTCGACCGCTATTCGGGGCGCAACATCGGCATGTTCATGCGCGGACACGCGCGGATCACACCGGAAGAGGCGGCCAGGCTTATCGAGGCATTCCTCGCCATCCGCGAAGGCGGCCGCTGACACGGGGGCCGCCCCGGCCAAGGCGGCCCTCGGGGCGCGGGACCAACGGGGCCGCTAACCGGCGGCCCTCTCGCGCCGCGCCTCGGCAACCTGCCTTGTGATCTCGCCGATGTGGCGCCCGTCGGTCCCGCAGCAGCCTCCCCAGACGTTGATGTGGGGGAAACGGCGCGCAAGGTCGGCCATCTGCCCGCCGAGCTCTTTCGGGTCGCCGTCTTCGAGATGACCGAGCTTGCAGAGATCGAGCGTTTCCATCGCCACAGCGTTGGGCATGAAGCCCCCCAACCGCCGGCTCCAGTCCCCGTCCGTCAGGCCGGGCACGAATTCGGTCGGGTGGGTGCAGTTGATCATGTAGTAGGCGGGGGCGCTGTCGGTTGCGGCGTCGACGGCGGCGATCGCCTCTTCCAGCGTCTCGCCGCCCTTCAGCCTGCCGCCCTTTGCGACGAAGAACGAGATCGCGACCGGCATGTCGGCGACCTTGGCGGCCCGTGCCAGACCGATTGCCTCTTCGACGCTTGAAAACGTCGCCGCGGTGACCTGATCGGCCCCGGCCTTCTTGAACGTCTCGATCTGTTCGGCGTGATATTCCTCGGCTTCGGCCGCATCCGGGGTGCGGCCGACGTTGTAGGCGTCGCCCCTCGGGCCGATCACGCCGCCGACGGTCATCGGGGTGCCGGGGCTGTCGTATTCGCGGGCGAAGTCCTTGTAGAACTCGATGCCGCGCAGGTTGATCTCTTCGAGCGCCTGCTTGTCGAACCCGATCAATTCGCCCCAATCGCGGCTGGCGCGATAGTGCAGGCCCTCATTGATCACCCCGAACCCGTTTTCCACGGCAGCTTCGACAAGCTTGCGCTGATAATCGGCCAGGCACGCGCGCCCGCGTTTGTCGTTGAGCAGCTCGAAAGCGCAGAAATGCCTAAGCTCGAACCCGTCGACATATTGCAGCCAGGTCTCAAACCCGCCCCCGCAGGTCATGTGATGGCCGTTCAATTGTGGAAGCCTTTGATCGAATGGCATGTGCCCTCCTCCTCTGCAGATCCGGAGCCTTAGCCATTCTAGCATATTCGCCGGTATCGGTTCACCCTGATGTCATCGGCCGGGCGCGCGGCGTCAAAGCTGAACAACGACACCCCCCGGCGTCCCGGCCCGCTCGCCTTACATGACTGGCAAGCGGTTCCCCGCGTTCGCCCATGTCAACGCCACCGGCTGGAGCAAGACCGACGCGCCGATGCGCTTTCAGAAGATGCCCGAGGTCGAGGAAATCCATTCTGTCACCGGCGACACCTGCACGATCCTGAAGGCGTGCAGGCAAAGCGCCCGGGGGACAGAGGCTTTGCTGGCCAGGCTCTATGCCCGGCCCGACGTCCTCTCGACCAAGTGTCACGTGGCGCTATCGACCTGTCTGAAGCGTCCGGTGCAGGCGGGCATCGCGCCGCACTGACCCCTGCGGGCCTCCACCGGAACCGGGCGGGGCCCAAGACTGCCGCGGTCAGTCTTCGCTCTTGGGCGGCTGGAAGGCCTGCGTGCTCATCTCGACCAGCTTGCCGGTTTCCTCCTGGTACTGGTCAATGGCCTTTTGCACGAATTCCGCCTGAATGTGCTGAAGCTGGTCCATGTCCTTGCAATGCAGCATCTCGTGCTGGGTCTTGACGTCTTCCTTCAGCCGCTCGGCCACAAAGCTCATGGCCTCGGCGCCGATATCGCTCATGGCTTCCATCCACGCGGTGCCCATCGCGGCGAAATTGCCGAAACCGGCCTCCTGCAACTGGGCGAACGGGTTTGCCGGGGTTTCGGGCGCGGTCTTGTCGGGGTTGGATTTGGCGGTCATCTGTCGTCCTCCGGTTGGCCTGCGGTCGGGCAGAGTGTGACCTTCGGGGCGCGCCTTTCATTGACCTGAATCAATCCGCCCTGCGACCGCACCATTCCCGCACAGGGCGATCAGAGCGCGATGGCGCCGCCGAGATGCCTGGCCAGTTCTTCGTCGGAAAGCGTGGTCAGGTCGTTGCACAGCTCTGCCGCCACGACCGCGCGCAATGGCGCGCTCATCGCCCTGCGCAGCAGCCCCAGCATCCGCGGCCCCGCAGCCAGGATCAGGCTGTCGAACGCGCGGTTCCGGTGTGCCTCTTCCAACGCGGCGGCGATGTCGCGCGCCAGTTCCGGCGTGTCCGGTCCGGGCGGCGGCGCGGTTATCCGGATCGCGTGCTTGAGCGCGCAAAGCCCGCGATCGGGTCCGTGGTATTCGTACACGCGGGGGCCGCGGCGGCCGGCCAGCAGCACCCATGCGACGGTCGGTGTCATCGTGTTCTCCTGCTTTGGTCGCATGGCGATTTTTTGCACGGCGTAGCCGTTGCGCATTGACGCGCATCAATTGCTTTTGTCATGGTCGCCGGACCCCTGTACCTGTCTGACCCGCAAAGGCGCGCCCGGTATGGACGAAGCCACTCAAGAAACCGCCCTGTTCCGTGCCTTGCTGAATGCTTGCGCCGATGCGGTGGTCGTTTCAGACGAAGAGGGCCGAATTTTGCGTCTCAACCCCGCCGCGACCGAGCTTTTCGGCTATGCCACGGGCGAACTGGAAGGGCAGAACGTCAATGTGCTGATGCCCCGCGCGCTGGCCGAAAGACATGACCAATTCATGTCGCATCATCTGGAAACCGGCGAGACCCGGATCATCGGAGAAGGCCGGGATGTGGAAGGGCTGCGCAAGGATGGCAGCGTCTTTCCCATGCACATCTCCATCGGTCGCGCGGATTACGCCGGCCAGACCTATTTCGTCGCGATCCTGCACGATCTGACGCGCCAGCAGAACACGCAAAGGGCGCTGGAACGGTCCCAAAGGCTGGACGCCATCGGCCAGATGACCGGCGGGATCGCACATGATTTCAATAACTTGCTGACGGTGATCATCGGCAATCTGCAATTGCTGCAAATGCGCGGCGGCGACGACAAGCACGAGGAACTGGTCGATGGCGCGCTGTCGGCGGCCGAGCTTGGGGCCGAGCTGATCCGCCAGCTCATGGTCTTCGCCCGCCAAAGCGCGCTCAAACCGGTCGAGGCCGATCTGGGCGTGCTTTGCAAAGACACGCTGCCGCTGCTGGAACGCACCCTGGGCGAGAGCAACACCATCAAGGTCAGCATCGCGCCGGATCTGCACAACGTACTGGTCGATCCGGTTCAACTTCGGACTGCGCTGGTCAACCTTGCGCTGAACGCGCGCGACGCGATGGAAAACGACGGGCATTTGCTGATCTCGATCGAGAACGTAAGCATCGACGACACCTATATGGCGCAGGAAACCGCCGTCAGAATAGGCGATTACGTCCGGTTGAGCGTCAGCGACAATGGCATCGGCATGTCACTGGAAACTCAGAAACGCGCGTTCGAGCCGTTCTTCACCACCCGCTTCGACAAGGGGGGCACCGGGCTGGGGCTGGCCATGGTTTACGGCTTCGTGCGCCAGTCCGCGGGGCATCTGTCGCTTTACAGCGAACCCGGGCACGGAACGACGGTCAGCCTCTACTTGCCGGTCCTGCCGGGCGACGCGGCCGGGCACCCGTCGCCCGACGCGGTCGAAATCAGCGCCCCGCCCAGAGGCAACGGCGAAACGGTGCTGGTGGTCGAGGACAATCCAGAGGTTCGCGGCTTTGCCGTCGCCCGCCTGCGCGACATCGGCTATCGCACCGAAGAAGCCAAGACCGGCGAGCAGGCCTACGAGATGCTCAAGGCCGGAACCCGGGCCGATGTGGTCTTTTCCGATCTGGTGATGCCGGGGCGGTTCAACGGGTTCGAACTGGCCGCGCGGCTGGCCGAGGAATTTCCGTCGGTCAAGGTGCTGTTGACCTCGGGCTGTGCCAGCGACGTGGTGTCCGGCAAGGCGATGCTCGACGGCGATTACGACATCCTCCACAAGCCTTATCACCACGCCGATCTGGCCCGCCGGATCCAGGCCATGCTGACCCCGGAGTGACGCGGGGCCGCTGGGCCCGCCGCGCCTGACCTGCCTGTCGCGCCCGCTTCGGCGGGTGTCAGGACCGATTGAGCAATATCAATCGGCCGCAAAATTTTCCCGCAGTAGTTGATCTACGAACGGTTTCCGATTCCCTATGCGGGAGGCGCGCCCATCGTGCGTCCCGCCTGTGAAAGTCCTGGTTCGGCAAAAGCCAATCATTTTCGAGGAACGCGTCATGACCCCACAAGACACACCGAAACGCAAGGACCGCAAGAACCGCAAGGACATCGCATTGAAGGTGCGGGTCGATCTGCTGGACGGGCAGCCCCCGCAGGACGGGCCGGGCGCCGCCGTCTACGCCTTTTCCAAGGGCGGACGCGTGATCGCCCGCGCGCCTTTGGGCCGGGACGGCGCCGCCGTATTGCCGATTCCCGTTCCCAAAGAGGCGATGTCGCTGAACGTGGTCGCCGGGCCGTCCGTCGATGACGACGCCTCGGGCCTTGCCGAGCTTCTGCGCCGGGGCGGGGCGCGCCGGACCGTCCGCATCGACGCGGATGCGGCCGAGGCCGAGGTCGCCTTCGAGGTTCTGCCCAACCACTGGCTTTGCTGGTTCGCGTCGCGCTGCCATGTGCCCGGCAAACTGGTCAAGCGGACCGAGCTGGACGGGATGAAGATCGACCTGCCGGTCTGCAACGCCACGGTCGAGGTCTATGAGGTCGACCCGATCCCGCTGATCGTCGCGCGCATTCCGGACGACATCCTCGAGCGGTTCCGCCGCTGGATCGTCGAACCCGAGCCCTGGCCCTGGGAAATCCTGCTGCCCGAGGCACGCCGTGTGCCTATTCCGCGCCCGCCGCGCCCGGATTTCGGCGGATCGCTGGCGCTGGCGTCCGAGATGGATCAGCCCGAAGCGCCGGCAGAGGCGGGCTTTGCCGGCAACGCCCCGGCCTCGGTTCCGGCGGAACTGAAGATCGCCGCGCAGGTCGCCACGCTGCCGCAATTTCGCGACGCGCTGGTGCGCGCGCCCGACCTGAGCCGCTTTCTGATCTGCCGCTATTTCCCGGCGGGTGTCAGCAAGCAGCTCGTCGCCACCGCCACGACCGACGAATGCGGCAATTTCCACGCGGTGTTCTTTCGCGGCTGCAAGAACCCCGACGCGCCCGACCTCTACTTCAAGGCCAAACGGCATTTCGGGCCGTTCGAGATCACCATCTACGCGCCCACGCCGGTGGCCTGCTATACCCGCTGGAACTATGTCTGCGGCACCCATGTGGACCTGGTCACCACCCATGCGCTGGCGCCCACCTGCGCGCCCTGCCAGCCGATCGAGGCCCCGGCGGACGACTGGGTCGCGGTGATGCATATCGGCAATCTGCCGCTCAGCCGCATCCGCGGCGCGTCGCCCAATCAGGGCATTATCGACAGCGATACGCCCGGCAACGAGGGCCTGGTGTTTATCGACGAAAACGAGGCGCTGCACGCCGATACCTTCGACGGCCGGCCCATGGGCGGACTTCTGCGCCCGCATATGGAATTCGACAACGGCCTGCGCGCCAAGGGCATCGAATACTATCAGTTTTCCTGGCGCGAGGGCACGACGGGCGCCTTCCAGCCGCTCGACCACGAGGTCCACCGGCATTATTCCTACGAGGCCCCGGGCGCCAGCGAACCGACGATGGAGGTCTACCCGCTTGGCCCTTTCGTGGTCGGCGGCAAGGCGCTCTTCAGGATACCGCCGGCGCTGCCGCCCAAGGGCAAGTGGGTCTATCCCAACCTGGTCGAGAACCACACGAGCGCGAAATTCCCCTCGCAAACCCACGCCCCCGCGGCGAAGGCCGGGAAGTTCCAGCTGAAGATCGACCTTTTCGATGCGTCCGGCACGCTGGTCGACATCGACGCCGCCGCGACCAAGGCGATCTTCGTGGTGCCCGAAGAGCTCGATCTTTCGAAACCCGCGACCGTGCACACCAAGGATGCCGATCCGCTGGGAATGGTGGTGGACGACGACGGCGACGGCAAGCGCAGTTTCGTCCTGACCCTGCATATCGACAACACCGCGTGCGAGGCGGCGATCGAACCGGCCAAGCGCGGCTTGCTGCCCGCCAACGCCTGCGGCGTGCTGGCTTATTCTCTGGCGAACATATCCTCCATCGTGTCGATGCCGTTCACGGCGCTCCATGACAACGGTTTCGCCACCTACCAGTTCACGCTGAAACGCGGTGTGACGCTGCTTGGCGGGCAAACCATCGGCGGCGTCAGCCCGTTGACCAACCCGCGCGCCGCGCCGCCGGGGGATTATGGGCAGACGGCCTCGGTCCAGACGCTGACCATGGCCTATCCCGCGCTCGGCCTGCCGCAATGCGACATGGCCGCGTTTTCGGAGGCGATCCACGTCTGGGCCATGGCCACCAACGGCTGGCGGCGGCTGAGCGAATACGACGCCTACGACCACGGCGCCTTTGTGCTGGCGCCGGATACCGCGCCCTGACGCCGAAACAGCGCGGCGCAGGGGACTGCGCCGCGCCCGCCCCCGACACGCATGATCCTCAAGGGGAGGAGAGACGTGGAAAACGTCACCCGACTGCAACGCGACATCCTCGACCGGCTGACCGAGCGCGACACTTCGGCCTCGGTGCGCTGGACCGACGTCCGCGGCATCGCCAGCGCGCTGAGCGGGCGGCTGCTGCCGCCCGACCGTGTGCGCGAACGGCCCGAGGCGGTGCTTGACGCCTTTCTCGACGCGCTCGGCCCGCTGGTCGGCCCGGAAAACGGCGCCGAGGTCTGGCGCTTTGTTAAGGCGAGCGGCGCAAAGGACGACCGGCTGCGCATCCGCGCGATGCAGATGGCCAAGGGTCTGCCGATCCACTGCGCGAGCCTGGTGCTTTACGCCGACGCCGAGAGGGGCGTCTACCGAGCCCAGAGCGGCGGGTATCGCGAGGTCGACGTGCCGCCGCTGGAATACCGCGGCCGGCCCGTGGATGTCGGCCAGCGCGAACAGACCCTGCGCCGGCGGCTGATCCGCAACCTGCGCGCCGACGAGGCGGGCGCAAAATTCATCGACCGCAAGATCGAGACCGGCTTTGGCGACGACAGGATCGCAGAACGGAACTTTCCGCTGAACGCGCCGCCGGTGCACTGGCTTTACCCGCAAAAGGACGAGTTCCGGCATGTCTTGCGGCTTTATGCCTACCAGCCGACCGAATGGCTGGGCGTCAACGGCGAGACGACCAAAAGCATCAAGATGGTCGACATGGTGGTCGATCTGCTGACCGGGCGCACGATCCATCAGGGCGGCCCGATCGGGGTGTGGTCCGACGTGACCGCGGATGGCCGCTCGACCCTGCAGCAGGGCGGCGGCTATATCACCCGCCCGCTTCTGGCGGTGCGCGAGGACATGGCCGAGCGCCTGCTGGTCAACCGCACCAACACCACCGACATCTTCACCCACCACGCCGGCGGCAGCGATTCCGGGCTGGAAACCAAGCTGCAGAACGGCACCGATCTTTCGACCGACACCGACGGGCATTGGAACGACACCACCACCAGCTGCACCGGAACCGATCGCGAGGACAGCCAGCAGCCGGAAACCGACGCGCATTTCTTCGCGCAGGAGGCGTATCGTTATTACGACGGGCTGGGCTGGGAAGGTTTCGACAACGGCGAATGGGGCACATCGGCCTGCGACGTGCGCGTGACGGCGCATATCGGAATCGACGACAACGCCTATTTCTGGCGCTGGGTCGATGGGTCGGGGCGGCATTTCGGCTATCTGGCGTTTTATGACGGCGAATGCTCGGGCGGGTCGGTGGCGATGGATTTCATGGCGGGCGATCCGGGGATCTTTGCGCATGAATACCAGCACGCGGTGACCTATTTCGGGTCGGTCGACAGCGCCGGAGACCCCGGTTACCTGGAAACCGGCGGCTGGCACCGCGCTCTCCACGAAGGCCTGTCGGATTCCGCCGCCGGTCTGCGCACCGGGCAATGGACCGCGCCGGGGCTCTGGCCCGATGGGGCCTGCCGCAACGACCGGCCCTTCCGGCGCATCGAATATCCGCGCAGCACCGACACGAAAAGCGGGTCCGCCTATGTCGATCACTACGACGACCGGGTCGGCGCGGGCGCGCCCTATTCCAACTCGACCATCCTGTCGCACGCGCTGTTCCTGGCCGGGCAAGGCGGCGTGCACGAACGCACCAGCCGCCCGGCCGAGCTGATCCCCGTGCCCGGCGCGGGCAACGCCAATATCTTCGCCGTCATGCATGACGCGGTGACAGATTATTTCGACAGCATCCCGGCCAACTCCACCGGCGTGCAGACAATGATCGAGGCCGCCAACCTGATCCTGGACGCGGCCGAGGCGGCGGCGGGCGACACGCGCAGCTGTGAATACGACATGCTGCGGCGGGCGTTCTACGCGGTGGGGCTTTTCCCGTTCGACAGCTCTTTCGTCAAGCAGAGCTACGGCGGCGAGGCCTGCATGTTGCCCTGGACCGTCGCCTGGAAGCATTCGCGCCCCTACCTGGGATTTCCCGCGCATTGGTGGCGGTCGCCGGATCTGTTCGTCAACAACGGGTCGGGGGTGGAATACGACGCCGATGTGGGGGCGGAAAACGACCTTTTCGCGCGGGTGCGCAACATCGGCGATCAGGACCTGACCAACGTCGTCGTCCGGTTCTACTTCCGCGCTCACGGCACAGCACTGCCGCCCAGCTCGACCGCGTGGAAACCCTGCCAGGACAGCACCGGCACCGATTGCGTACTGACCATCCCGACGCTGGCGGCGGGCTCGATGAACATCGCCAACCCCGCCAGCCCGCCGGCAAGCCAGGCGGTCAAGTGGTTCCTGCCCGCGTCGGAAATCGTGGCCGGTGTCGACCACTTCTGCCTCCGCGCCGAGATCGAGGTCGCCGGGGCCGCCAATCACGACAACGATTGCCCCTACCGGGTGCAATCCAACGTCAGCTATACCCCGCTGTCGCTGGCCGACGGGCTGGGCATCCGTTTCATCGTCGCCAACTGGGAAAAGGAGTCGGTGCCGCTCGATCTCGAGATCGACGACCGCGCCCTGCCCGACGGCGTGCGGCTGCATTTCGAAGGCCCCGGCGATCTCAAGGACCGGCGGCTGGAGCCCGGCGAAGAGGTCGCGCTGCACTGGAAGGTCGAGGCGCCCCTGCGTGACGCCGACTGGTTCCGCCCGCCCTTCGACGGCGCTGTGACGGGCCGGATCGCGGGCGATCTGCTGAACGGCGCCTGGTTCGACGCCGAACTGAGCGACGTCCGCACCGTCAGACAGGTGGCGCCGCGCCGGACCGTGCATGTCGAGGGCTTTCTCGCCGGGCGGCTGCGGCGCAGGGACCGCAAGCTTCAGGGCCGGTTCGAGGGCGAGCTGAACACCGAGGACGGTACCCTGACCGGCGTCTGGGTCACCGTCCGGCACCGCGCGCGCCGGAGGCCGAAGCACGTCAAGCTCGAGATCAAGGCAGCGTTGCGCCCCACCCGCGCGGTGCATTTCACGCAAAGGATCCGCGGCGAACCGGTTGGCGGCGTCACCTACACCCTGCGCTGGCCCGACAGGGACCGGCCAAGTTGACGCCTCGGGTTCTGACTTCGGTCAAGGCGGCCCGCGGGCCGCCTTGCTACGCTCAGGGCCGATACCGATGTTGGAGGCCCGGATGCAGGAGCCGGTCATCGCCTTTCTGTCCGATCCTCAGAGCCACGGCATCGCCGGGCCGGTCGAGGTGATCCAGACCCACAGCGCCATCGTCTTTCTTGCGGGCGGCCACGCCTACAAGATCAAGCGGGCGGTGAAATACGATTATCTGGATTTCCTGTCGCTTGCTGCGCGCGAGGCGGTGCTGCGCCGCGAACTGGCGCTGAACAAGCCCGCCGCCCCGACGATCTACGACCGCGTCGTGCCGATCACCCGCGACAGCTCTGGCGCGCTGGCGCTCGACGGGCCGGGCGATCCGGTGGAATACGTGCTGGTCATGCGCCGCTTTCCGGCAAAGGACGAGCTGGCCAATATCGCCGAGGCCGGCGGGCTGACCATTCCCATAGCCGACGCGCTGGGGCGCTCGGTCGCGGGCTATCACGCCGCGGCAGAGGTCCTGCGGACCGGCGAAGGCGCGGTGCTGATCCACGAGATCATCGAAGAGCTGGAGCGCGTCTTTGCCGGCATGACCGACACGCTGGGCGCGGATCCTGTCGCGCATTTCAGCATGGCCGCCCGGGCGCAGCTGCAGCGCCACCGGGCGCTGCTGGACCGGCGCAGCGGCGAGGGCCGGGTGCGGCGCTGCCACGGCGATCTGCACCTCAAGAACCTGGTGATGATCGACGGCGTGCCGGTGCCCTTCGACGCGCTGGAATTCGACGAGCGGCTGGGCACCTGCGATGTCTATTACGACCTCGCGTTCCTGATCATGGACCTCTGGCACCGGGGGCTGCGTGTGCAGGCCAACGCGATGCTGTCGGCCTATGTGTCGGTCACCGGCGATATCTCTGGGCTGGCCGCGCTGCCGCTCTTTCTGGGCATCCGCTCGGCCATCCGCGCCATGGTCGATGTGCAGACCTGGCGGCTGACAGGCGACGCGACGCTGACGCGCAACGCCCTCACCTACCTGACCGACGCCAATGCCTTCCTGGACCCACCGCCGCCCCGGCTGGTGGCCATCGGCGGGCTGTCGGGGACCGGCAAGACCACGGTCGCGCGGCTGATCGCGCCCGGGATCGGCCCGCCGCCCGGCGCGCTGGTGCTGCGCAGCGATGTCGAGCGCAAGGCGCTCTTCGGCGCGGCCCCGCTGGAGCCCCTGCCGCCCTCGGCCTATTCCGAGGCCGCCAGCCGACGCACCTACGTCCGGCTTTTCGCGCGCGCGGCAGAGGCGCTGGCGGCGGGGCACGGGGCGCTTCTGGACGCGACGTTCCTTGATGCGCAAGACCGCGCCGCCGCGGCGCGGGTCGCCGCGCGGGCGGGTGTGCCGTTTCAGCCCGTCTGGCTGACCGCCCCGCCCGACATCCTCGCCCGCCGCATCCGGACCCGCGCGGCGGACGCGTCAGACGCGACCGAGGCTGTGCTGCGCGCCCAGATCGCCTCGGCCAAGGCCCCCGGGGACTGGCCCCGCGCCGATGCCTCGGGCGATCCCGAGACCAGCGCCGCGGCGGCGCGCACCTGTCTTGACGCACAGGAAGGAGCCGGTCAGCCGCCCGACGATCCGCAGCTGAGCGGCTGATCCAGCGACGCCTTCGCGATCACCTCCGACCCCGGCTTCGGCGCGGCCTCGCCGAACCGGCCGAGGTTGTAGATGTCGCCGTGCTGGACGATCTGTCCATCGGCATCCGGAAAGAGCGTGAAGTATCCCAGCCGGACCGGAATGGGCGGCGCGGGCGCATCGAAGGTGCGTGTGCCGTTGGCATGGGCGTGCACCTCGGCCAGCGGCATGTCCAGCACCCAGGCCACCAGATCATCCCAGCGGTGCACCCGGATGCAGCCATGCGACAGCGCCCGCTCTTCGCGCTCGAACAGCTCGCGGTGGTTGGTGTCGTGCATGTAGACCAGCAGCCCCGGCTGCATCCGCACCGCCGCCAGCCCAAGCGGATTGCTCGGCCCCGCGGGCCAGACCCTGTCGCGATACTCGCCGCTGGCGATCATCGACGGGGTGGGCCGCCAGGTCGGGCGAAAGCGCACGGCGGTGGTGTAGGTCCTGAGGCGTGGCGTGCGGTTCCACGGCGTGCCCACGATCACCTTGCTGCGAAAGACCGGTGTGCCGTCCTGGAACGTGACCAGCTCGAAGGCGGGGATGTTGACGAGGATCGCCTTGCCCACAGGCGGCACGCGATAGGGGATCGCGTTGCGATCCAGCAACCGCTGAAAGGCCGAGCGCGGCGGATCCGCGCCGTCCTCCTGCGCGGCGGCGGCGAGCGCCATGAGAAAGGCGCAGACCAGGGTCAGCGCCGCGAGAACGATGCGCCGTAATAGGGATAGGGGGCCTGCCATTCGGGGTCTGCTCCTTTCCGGCGAAAAGCTTTATCTGCTGCGTCCATTTAACCACCGTGCCGCCGGGGCCGATTTGACGTCAATCAATGCGGCGCGCGGCGGGGCCGCTTTGACTGGGGGCGGGCGAAGGGATGCGAAAGGATGTGACGATGCGCGCGATGGTTCTGCATGCCGGCGAGCGCAGGCTGCGCCCCGAACGGCTGGACGCGCCGCGGCCCGGGCCGGGCCAGCTGCGCATCCGCATCGAGGCCTGCGGCGTCTGCCGCACCGACCTGCACATCGTCGATGGCGATCTGACAGAGCCCGCGCTGCCGCTGATCCCCGGCCACGAGATCGTCGGGCGAGTGGCCGAGCTTGGCGCCGGCGTCACCGGCTTTGCCCCGGGCTAAAGGGTCGGCGTGCCCTGGCTGGGAGCGACCTGCGGCGCCTGCCCCTATTGCCTCGAGGGGCACGAGAACCTCTGCGACGCGCCGGGTTTTACCGGCTACACGATCAACGGCGGCTATGCCGAGCAATGCGTGGCCGACGCGCACTATGTCTTCCCCCTGCCCGAGGACCGCGATCCGGTGGCGCTGGCCCCGCTGCTCTGCGCCGGGCTGATCGGCTACCGCAGCCTGCGCATGGCCGGGGATGCGCGGCGGCTGGGGTTTTACGGCTTCGGCGCGGCGGCGCATATCCTGGCGCAGATCGCCGTCTGGCAGGGGCGCGAGGTCTATGCTTTCACCCGGCCGGGCGACATCGCGGCACAGGATTTCGCGCGCGACACCGGCGCGGTCTGGGCCGGCGGGTCGGACCAGCCCGCGCCGGTCCTGCTGGACGCGGCGATCCTCTTTGCCCCCGTCGGCGCGCTGGTGCCCGTGGCGCTGAAGGCCCTGCGCAAGGGCGGCAGCGTTGTCTGCGGCGGCATCCACATGAGCGACATCCCGTCGTTCCCCTACCACGACCTCTGGCACGAGCGGCGGATCCTGTCGGTCGCCAACCTGACCCGCCGCGACGGGGAGGAGTTCTTTCCTCTTGCCGATCAGGCGGATGTACAGACGCAAACCACCGCCTATCCGCTGGAGGCGGCCAACGACGCGCTGGACGATCTGCGCGGCGGCCGGTTGCAGGGTGCGGCGGTTCTGGTGCCCGGTGCAGGTCAATCGGGTGCCGCCCCTTGACGGACCATGGGCGCAGTGCCTACCTTCCTATATGATTTCTTTACGCGCGGGAAGTTGCGGACCCTCCGGCCCGCGCCCCTTCGGACGAGACCATGAAATTCAGCAAGATTAAAAACATGGAAGAATTCGCCGCGGTGAGCGGCATTTCGCGTCCGACCGTCTCGAAATATTTCAACGACCCCAGCAGCGTCCGCGACAGCACCCGCGCGCGCATCGAAGCGGCGCTCGAGCGGTACGATTACCGCCCGAATCTTTTCGCAGTGAACCAGAACCGGCGGCTGACCAAGAATGTGGGTATCGTGGTGCCCTACCTCGCCGATCCCTTCTTCGCCGAGATCGCCCGGCGCATCGAACAGCGGTGCATCGCGGCGGGGCTGCGCCCGACGCTTTACAGCGCGCATGGCCAGCAGGCGCTGGAGAATGACATCCTCGACGCGCTGCGCGACCTGCGCCCCGCAGGGGTGCTGATGGCGCCGCTGGGCCGCGCGTCGGACCGGTCCCAGGTCGAGCGATTCTGCCGCGACGTGCCCACGGTTCTTTTCGATAGCAACATCGAGGGGATCGGCGAAGCCTTTGTCGGGTCGGACAATTTCAGCTTTGTCTCGCAGACCGTCGAATATCTGACCCGCACCGGCGAACCGCCGGCCTTCTTCGAGATGCGCATCCCCGCCAACCCCAACGCGAACAAGCGGCGGCTGGCCTATATCAAGATGATGGACCGCCTCGGCTTTGAGCCGCACATCGTCAAGGCCGAGGGCGAAGGCTGGGCCTTCGAGGACATCGGGCGGCGCGGCGCGCTGAAGGTGCTGCAGGACGGGTCCCTGCCGACCAACTCGATCCTGTGCAGCAACGACCGTTTGGCGATCGGCTTCCTGTCGGCCTGTTACGCTCTGGGCATCAACGTCGGTTCGGGCGAAGGCTGTGCGATCCGCGTGGCGTCGAACGACGACCACCCGTTTTCGAAATTCACCTGCCCGCCGCTAACCACGGCGGCGCACGATTACGATTCGGTGGCGAATCGCAGCGTCGAGACGCTGCTCGAGGTGATCGAAAGCGGCGGGCGGCTGGCCACCCGGACCGAAACGCTCTTTCCCGCCAAGATGATCCTGCGGGAATCGGCCTGAATCCGCGAAAGTTTGCGCGCGTAAAAAAATTGTTGACGCGGGCGAAGATTTGCAACTACCGTAAAGCCATAACATCCAAGACAGGGAGGATTCGGATGTCTTTCAAGAACGCACTTTGTGCGGCTTCTGCGCTTGCGCTGATTGCAGGCGGCGCAGCTCACGCGGAAACCATCACCATCGCGACCGTGAACAACGGCGACATGATCCGCATGCAGGGTTACACCGATGACTTCACAGCCAAGACCGGCCACGAGGTCGAGTGGGTCACCCTCGAGGAAAACGTGCTGCGTCAGCGCGTGACCACCGACATCACCACCAAGGGCGGCCAGTTCGACATCATGACCATCGGCATGTACGAAACACCGATCTGGGGTGCGAACGGCTGGCTGGTGCCGCTGGACGATCTGAGCGCCGAATACGACGTCGACGATATCCTGCCCGCGATGCGCAACGGTCTGAGCAACGACGGCACGCTTTATGCGGCCCCGTTCTATGGCGAAAGCTCGATGATCATGTACCGCACCGACCTGATGGAACAGGCCGGTCTGGAAATGCCCGATGCGCCGACCTGGCAGTTCATCCGCGAAGCCGCGGCTGCGATGGACGACCCGGAAAACGACATCAACGGCATCTGCCTGCGCGGCAAGGCCGGCTGGGGTGAGGGCGGCGCCTTCATCACCGTGACGGCGAACTCGTTCGGCGCGCGCTGGTTCGACGAGGATTGGAACGCCCAGTTCGATCAGCCCGAGTGGAAAGCGGCGCTGGAATTCTACGTCGACCTGATGAACAGCTACGGCCCCGAGGGCTATGCCACCAACGGCTTCAACGAGAACCTGTCGCTGTTCCAGCAGGGCAAGTGCGGCATGTGGATCGACGCCACTGTGGCGGCGTCCTTCGTGACCAACCCCAACGACTCGACCGTGGCCGACAGCGTGGGTTTTGCGCTGGCGCCGAATTCCGAAGGTGTCGAAAAGCGTTCGAACTGGCTCTGGGCCTGGGCGCTGGCGATCCCCGCCGGTACGCAAAAGGCTGACGCGGCAAAGCAGTTCATCGAATGGGCCACCTCGAAAGACTACATCGAGCTGGTTGCGGCGAACGAAGGCTGGGCCAACGTGCCCCCGGGTGCGCGCACCTCGCTTTACGAGACGCCTGAGTACCAGGAAGTCCCGTTTGCCAAGATGACGCTCGACTCGATCAACGCGGCCGATCCGACGGATCCGACGGTCAAGCCGGTGCCCTATGTCGGCATCCAGTTTGTCGCCATCCCGGAATTCGCCGGTATCGCAACCGAAGTCAGCCAGGAATTCTCGGCTGTCTACGCTGGCCAGCAGTCCATCGACGAGGCGCTTGAAAAGGCGCAGGCCATCACCAACGAGGCCATGGAAGCAGCGGGCTACCGCTAAGGTTTCCATACCGGTTCGGGGGCGGCGCATGCCGCCGCCCCCACGCAATTTCCGATTTTTGCCCTTTCATCAGACCCTGCGCATTGGCGCGAAGAAGGGGGTGACTCCTCATGGCTACCAAAGCTTCCCGATCCGCCGCCCGATTGATGATGGCCCCCGCCGTGGTGCTGCTTCTGGGGTGGATGCTGATCCCGCTCATTCTCACGCTGACGTTCTCGTTCAAGAAGTTCCTGCCGCTGCGCGGCGATCAGATCGAGAGCGGCTGGGACTGGTTCACCTTTTTCCCGAGCCTCGACTGGGTCGGGTTCGAGAATTACGGCCGGTTCATCGGCTCCAGCTCGTTCTGGCCGGCAGTTCAGACCACCCTCGTCATCGTGCTGGGCGTGCTCTTCATCACCGTTGTCCTCGGCATCCTGCTGGCGCTCTTGCTGGATCAGCCGATGTGGGGCCAGGGTGTCGTGCGCATCCTCGTGATCGCGCCCTTCTTCGTCATGCCGACCGTGTCGGCGCTGGTCTGGAAGAACATGTTCATGGACCCGGTGAACGGTCTTTTCGCCCATCTGTGGCGCTTTTTCGGGGCCGAGCCGATTGCCTGGCTCTCCGAGGCCTCGCTGCCCTCGATCATCATGATCGTCAGCTGGCAGTGGCTGCCTTTCGCGACGCTGATCCTGCTGACCGCGATCCAGTCGCTGGATGGCGAGCAGCTTGAAGCCGCCGAGATGGACGGTGCGCCGCCGCTCAAGCGGTTCTGGTTCATCATCCTGCCGCACCTGAGCCGGGCGGTCACCATCGTGATCCTGATCCAGACGATCTTTCTGCTTTCGGTCTTCGCCGAGATCTTCGTCACCACCGGCGGCGCCTTCGGCACCCGGACCCTGACCTACCTGATCTTCCAGCGGGTTCTGGAAAGCCAGAACGTCGGGCTGGGATCGGCGGGCGGCGTCTATGCCATCATCCTTGCCAACATCGTTGCCATCTTCCTGATGCGCATCGTCGGCAAGAACCTGGACACCTGAGGGGGGACGATCATGGCACGCGCTGTCACCAACCGTCGCAAGACGCTCAATACCGGGCTGGCATGGGCGATCGGGTTCATCATCTTCTTCCCGATCCTCTGGACCATCCTGACCAGCTTCAAGACCGAGGCCCAGGCCATCAGCAACCCGCCGGTCTTCCTGTTCTTCGACTGGACGCTGGAAAACTACGCCATCGTGCAGGAACGTTCGAACTATGTGCGGTTCCTGTGGAATTCGGTGATCATCGCGGGCGGCTCGACCATCCTCGGCATCATCATCGCGGTGCCGGCGGCCTGGTCCATGGCCTTCGTCCCGTCGAAGCGGACCAAGGACATTCTGCTTTGGATGCTGTCGACAAAGATGCTGCCGGCGGTCGGTGTGCTTTATCCGATCTACCTGATCTGCGTCGAGCTCGGCGTGCTCGACAGCCGCATCGCCCTTGTGGTGGTGATGATGCTGATCAACCTGCCGATCATCGTCTGGATGCTTTACACATACTTCCGCGAAATCCCGGGCGAAATCCTGGAAGCCGCGCGGATGGACGGTGCCGGGCTGAAGGAAGAGGTGCTCTATGTACTGACGCCGATGGCCATTCCGGGGATCGCCTCGACGGTGCTGCTCAACTTCATCCTGGCGTGGAACGAGGCCTTCTGGACGCTTAACCTGACCGCGGTCAACGCGGCACCGCTGACCGCCTTCATCGCCAGCTACTCCAGCCCCGAAGGCCTCTTCTTTGCCAAGCTCAGCGCGGCCTCGACCATGGCCATTGCGCCGATCCTGATCATGGGCTGGTTCAGCCAGAAACAACTCGTCCGCGGCCTGACCTTCGGCGCGGTTAAGTGAGGAACGTATAATGGGACGTATCACTCTTGAAAAAGTGCGGAAGGCCTTTGGCGAAGTCGAAGTCATTCCGCCGCTGGACCTGACCATCGAAGACGGCGAGTTCGTGGTGTTCGTGGGCCCCTCGGGCTGCGGCAAGTCCACCCTCCTGCGGCTGATCGCCGGGCTCGAGGACGTGTCGGGCGGCCAGATCAGCATCGACGGTCAGGATGCCACCGAACTGCCCCCCGCCAAGCGCGGTCTGGCGATGGTGTTCCAGTCCTACGCGCTTTATCCGCATATGTCGGTGCGCAAGAACATCGCCTTCCCGCTGAAGATGGCCAAGCTCGACCAGGCAGAGATCGACCGCCGGGTGAACGGCGCGGCCGAGGTGCTGAACCTCACCGACTATATCGACCGCCGCCCCGGCCAGCTGTCGGGCGGCCAGCGACAGCGCGTCGCCATCGGCCGGGCCATCGTGCGCGAACCGGCGGCCTTCCTCTTTGACGAACCGCTGTCGAACCTCGACGCGGCGCTGCGGGTGGGGATGCGGCTGGAAATATCCGAGCTGCACAAGCGCCTGGCGACGACGATGATCTACGTCACCCACGACCAGGTCGAGGCCATGACCATGGCCGACAAGATCGTGGTGCTGCAGGCTGGCGTGATCGAGCAGGTAGGCAGCCCGCTCGAGCTCTACCGCAACCCGCGCAACAAGTTCGTGGCCGGGTTCATCGGCTCGCCGCGAATGAATTTCGTCGAGGGGCCGGAGGCCGCCAAGCACGACGCCGCGACCATCGGCATCCGCCCCGAGCATATCGCGGTGTCGGCCACCGAGGGTGCCTGGAAAGGCAAGGTCGGCGTGTCCGAGCATCTTGGTTCCGACACGTTCTTCCATGTCACCGTCGACGGCTTCGGCGATCCGCTGACCGTGCGTGCGGGCGGCGAGGTGGATATCCACTATGGCGACACCGTCTACCTGACGCCGGATGCCGAGCATCTGCACCGCTTCGACAAGGACGGGATGCGGCTGGCATGACACGGCTGAACGGCAAGGTTACGTTGATCACCGGCGCGGCGCGCGGCATCGGCAAGGCCTTTGCCGCCGCCTATGTCCGCGAGGGCGCGCGGGTGGCCATCGGCGACATCAACCTGGCCGCCGCCGAAGAAGCGGCGGCCGAAATCGGCGACGCCGCCTTTGCCGTCGAGCTGGATGTCACCCGGCAGGACAGCATCGACGCCGCCATCGCCGCGGTCGTGGCCGAGGGCGGCAAGCTCGACATCCTGATCAACAACGCGGCGCTCTTCGATGCGGCCAACATCGTCGACATCACCCGCGAAAGCTATGAGCGGTTGTATTCGGTCAACGTCGCGGGGACGCTCTTTACCCTGCAGGCCGCCGCGCGCCAGATGATCGCCCAGGGCCACGGCGGCAAGATCATCAACATGGCCAGCCAGGCCGGACGCCGGGGCGAAAGCCTTGTCGCCGTCTATTGCTCGACCAAGGCGGCGGTAATCTCGCTGACGCAATCGGCCGGTCTGAACCTGATCCAGCACGGCATCAACGTGAACGCCATCGCCCCGGGCGTCGTGGCCGGCGCGCATTGGGAACATGTGGACAGCATGTTCGCCAAGCTCGAAGGCAAGCCGCCGGGCCAGAAGAAGGCCGAGGTCGAGGCGGGCGTGCCCTACGGGCGCTTCGCCAACCCCGAGGATCTGACCGGCATGGCGGTCTTTCTGGCTTCGGACGAGGCGAATTACATCGTCTCGCAAACCTATAACGTCGATGGCGGCCAATGGATGAGCTGATGAAACTGTCGAACGCCACGCTTTCCGCCCTCCCTCCAGAGGTCAAGCGCCCGACCTACGACCGGTACGAACTGACCCCCGGGATCGTGCATATCGGGCTGGGCAATTTTCACCGCGGCCATCAGGCCTGGTATCTGCACCGGGTGTTCGAGACGGGGCGCGATCACGACTGGGCCATCGTCGGTGCGGGTGTCCGCCCCTACGACGCAGCACAGCGCGAAAAGCTGCTGGCGCAGGATTGCCTGACCACGCTGATCGAGCTCGACCCATCCGGCAGCTCCGCCGAGGTGATCGGCTCGATGATCGACTATCTGCCCATCGAAGAGGGCAACGGGCCGCTGATTGCCAAGATGGCCGAGCCCGAGATCCGCATCGTGGCGCTGACCGTGACCGAGGGCGGCTATTACATCGATCCGGTCTCGGGCCGCTTCGACGCCGCGCATCCCGATATCCAGCACGACGCCGCGCATCCCGACGCCCCGCGCACGGCCTTCGGCGCGATGGTCGCCGCGCTGAAGCGGCGGCGCGACAGCGGTGCGGGGCCCTTCACCGGGCAAAGTTGCGACAATCTGCAAGGCAACGGCGCGATCCTGCGCCAGACCGTGGTGTCTCTGGCCCGGATGTCAGACCCCGATCTGGCCGAGTGGATCGACACGCACTGCACCTTCCCCAATTCCATGGTCGATTGCATCGTCCCCGCCACCGGCCCCAAGGAAATCGCGCTGGCGCGGGGCTTTGGCATCGACGATGCCGCGCCGGTGACGCATGAAAATTTTCGCCAATGGGTGATCGAGGACGATTTCTGCGCCGGACGCCCGGCCTGGGACCTTGCAGGGGCGACGTTCTCGGACCATGTGCACGACTACGAGGCGATGAAGATCCGCATCCTCAACGCCGGGCACCAGGTCATCGCCAACCCGGGCGAGATCCTGTCCGTGCCGACCATCTCGGACTGCATGGCGCACCCCCTGATCGGCGATTTCTTCCGCAAGGTCGAACGCACCGAGATCGCCCCGCATGTCAAACCCGTGCCCGGCATGACGCCCGAGGCCTATGTCGACCTGATCGACAGCCGGTTTTCCAACCCGGCCATTGTCGACACGACCCGCCGGGTGGCCTTTGACGGCTCGTCGCGGCACACCGGGTTCCTTCTGCCGATCCTGCGCGATGGCCTGGCCGGTGGCGTGCCGGTCGAGGGGCTGGCGCTGGTCGAGGCGCTTTGGGCGCGGATGTGCGCCGGCACCCGCGAGGACGGCACCACGATCGAGCCCAACGATCCGTTCTGGGACACGCTTCAGGCGGCGGCGCTGGCCGCCAAAGACGACCCCAACGCCTGGCTGGCGCAGGATCATATCTACGGCGATCTGAAAGGCGAGCCGCGCTTTGCCGAGGCCTTCACGCGCTGGCTGCGGATGATCTGGGCGGACGGCACAGAGGCGGCGCTGCGCAGCTATCTCAGCGCCTGACAACGTCGCGCACGGCCGCGCCGGTCAGGCCGGTAAGGCCCACCTGCGCCATGGCGATGCTCAGCTCGCTGGTCAGAACGCGCCAGAGCTCTTTCAGCCCGTCCTCACCGCCCGCCGCGATGGCGAATTGCAGGATGCGGCCCAGGAAGGTGAAATTCGCGCCCTGCGCATAGGCCTTGAGCACATCCTCGCCCGTCCTGAGACCGCTGTCGTAAAAGAGCGGCATGTCGGGGCCGACCGCCTGGCGGATCGGATCCAGCATGGCGATGGGCGCGGGCGCGCCTTCCAGCTGGCGCGCGCCGTGGCTTGAGACCTGAATGGCATCGACCCCGGCGGATTTGAGCGCCAGCGCGTCCTCGACATCCAGCACGCCCTTGATGACCAGCTTGCCCGGCCACATGTCGCGCAGCCGCTTCAGCGTGTCCCAATCGGCCTTGGCGCGGCTTTCGGTGCGGTCGAAGGCATAGCCCTCCATCTGGAAATTCGCCATCTGCGGCTTGCCCGCCAGCAGTGACGAGATCGACCAGCGCGGGTGCAGGGCGAAGTCCAGGAACTGCCAGGGCCCGATCCGGAACGGCATGGTGAACCCATGCCGCAGCTCGCGCGGGCGGCGGCCGACCTCGGGCACGTCGACGGTCAGGATCAGGGTTTCGTAGCCCGCCGCCCGCGCCCGTTCCACCAGCTTGAAGGTGCCGGTGCCGTCGCCGCTGAAGTAAAGCTGGAACCAGGCGTTGCCCTCGGCCTTTTCGATCAGGGGCTCCATCGCGGTTGAGGCGACGGTCGAGACCCCCAGCGGCACCTTCTCGCGCGCCGCGAGCCGCGCCAGCATCATGTCCGCGCCGGGGCCCGACAGGTTGCACATGCCCATCGGGCTGATCCCGAACGGGGCCTTGGTCTGCCCCCCGAAGAGAGGCACCGACAGCGACCGCTGGCTGACGTCGCGCAGGATGCGCGGGCGGAATTCCAGCGCGTCAAAGGCCGCGCGGGCGCGCCCTGCCCCGGCCTCGCCCCCCGCCGCGCCGTCGATGTAATCGAACACCATCCACGGCAGCCGACGCCGCGCCAGGCGGCGGGCGTCGGCGCTGGAATGGATCGCCGGGGCCAAGGCCCTAGCTCGCGACGGCGGTCATGAACCGGTCGCGGATCACCACCGGATCCTTGGTGATCACCGGCAGCTTGATGTTGCCGCTCTCGCATTTGGCGACGATCACGGTCATCTTCTTGCTGTCGATGGCCTCTTGCAGGACCTTGCCGGTCTCTTCGGCCTGGCAGGTCACGACGTTTTCACAGCCGCAGGCCTTGGCCACGTTTTCCAGTTTGGTCTTCTTGCCTGCATAGGTCGGCTGGTCGCCGGTCGAGCCGTAAGAGCCGTTGTCGATGACCAGCAGGATGTAATTGTCCGCCACGTTGTTGGCGATGGTGGGCAGCGTGCCGAGGTTGGTCAGCACCGACCCGTCGCCGTCGATCGAGATGACGGTCTTGTCTTGCGCCAGCGCAAGGCCGAGACCGATCGAGGACGACAGCCCCATGGTGCCCAGCATGTAGAAATTGCGCTCGTTGTCGTCGATCATGTGCAATTCCTGGCTGGGCAGGCCGATGTTGCAGACGACAAGGTGCGGATTAAGGATCGGCGCGATCTCGCGCAGGATTTCGGAACGGATCATTGGTCGCCGTAGCCTCCCCAGAAATTGGCGTCGGTCAGGATCGCGACGGGCTTGTTGCACATGAAGGTGTATTTCAGGATGTTGTCGAGCTCTTCGACATCCTTCTGCCAGTGGAAGTGGTAGGTCGGGATATGCATCTGCGCCAGAAGCGCCTTGGTGTGCACGGCCATTTCCACCTGGCAGGCCACCGGTTCGCGCAGCTCGCCGCGATAGCTGATCAGCATGGGCAGCGGCATCCGGTAGAACTGGGTCAGGGTGGCCAGCGTGTTGATGGTCACGCCGATGGCGGTGTTCTGCATGATGATCGCGGGCCGCTTGCCGCCCATGAAGGCCCCGGCGCAAAGCCCCATGCCCTCGTCTTCCTTGTTCGAGGGGACATGGTGGATTTCGGGCCGGGCCTCGACCTCGTCGATGACGCCGGCAAGCTGTTTGCACGGCACCGTTGTGATGAACGACACATCGTTGGCCACGAAGTCGTCCACGATCCTTTTGCTGATATCCAAGGTTTGGTCTTCCTATGCTGTGCCTTCGGCGGGATGCCCCGGCAAGGCGAAGTGAAACGGATGAGAATGTGCGGGTGTCAGGGATGGCGCAGGACATGCACCGCGCAGGGCGCGTGGCGCACCACACGCGCGGCGGTCGAGCCCAGCAGATAGTCGATCAGCCCGGGCCGGTGCGAGCCCATGATGATCAGATCCGCGCCCTCTTTCTCGGCGTAGTCGATGATCGTCCGGCCGCTGTGGCCCTTGATCGTGACCGGCGTCACGCCGGGCTGATCCTTCATGCGCTCCTCGAGCCGCTTCTGGACCGCCAGGAAAGACGCGCGCACGGCCTCTTCGTCGAGATAGGCGCTTACCGAGCCCTGCGGCGCCTCGTAGACGTGCAGCGCGGTGATGGTGCCGCCCTCGGACAACAGCTTGCGCGCCACGTCGAGCGCGGTGTCGCCAAAGCCATGATCGAGCGCCATGGGAACCAGGATTTTGGAATACATCGGGCCACTCCTGTCGGTTGGCGGGCGGTCAGCCCGCGGGGTCGAGAATGATCTTCGGGGCCGCGGCGGCCCCGGAACGGATGTCGGCAAAGGCACGCGCGCCATCGGCGAGCGGCCGGGTTTCGGTCCAGTCGAGCGCGCCCAGACGGCCATCGAAGATGGCGGCGGCGGTCTGGCGGAAATCCTCGGCGGTGTAGGTATAGGTGCCGATGAAGGTGATCTCTTGCAGCGTCATGCGCCGCACGTCGAGCCCGCCTTCGTCCTGCCCCAGCCCGATATGGCCGATCACCCCGCCCGGCCGCGCATGGGCCGAGGCGGTGGCGCGGGTGGCGGCATAGCCGACCCCGTCGATCACCAAATCGAACATCGCGTCGGGTTCGAGCTTTTCGGGGTCCACCGCGTTCTGGTCGCAATGCAGCTGCAGATGCGCGCGCCGCGCCGGGTTCGGTTCCAGGATGGTGACGTCGCCGACGCCCTGCGCCGTCAGGCTGAGCGCCGCACCCAGCCCGATCGCTCCGCCGCCGATCACCAGCGCCCGCAGTCCGCCGGGGTCCTCTCCCAACGCCGCCAGCGACAGCCGTACCGTGTGCCAGCCGCAGGCGATGGGCTCGGCCAGCGCGGCCTTGGCCAGCGGCACGCCGTCCGGCACGGTGACGAGGTTGCGCTCGGGCATGGCGACCCATTCGGCAAAGGCGCCCTCGCGCGGGGGCATCGAGATGATCTGCCGCGTGGAACACAGGTTGTCGCGCCCCGCCACGCAGGCCGGACAGGTGCCGCAGGTGACCAGCGGGTTGATCGTGACACGGCGGCCGTCCATCGGCCCGCCGGTGACCACGCCCGCCGCCTCGTGACCCAGGATCAGCGGCGCGGGCCGGCGGTTGTCGTGGCCCAGATAGGCGTGCATGTCCGACCCGCAGATCCCCACCGCGTCGATGCGCACAAGGTGCTCGCCCGCGCCTGGCGTCGGATCGGGCGCGTCGCGGTAGACCAGCGTTTCGGGTGCGTCATAGACCAGCGCTTTCATTTCGCGGTGAACCCTCCGTCGACCATCAGAACCTGCCCGGTGACGTATCCCGACGCCTCCGAGCAGAGGAAAAGCAGCGGGCCGTCCATGTCCGCCATGGTGCCGTTGCGCCCGATGCAGGTCTGCGCCGCGTTGCGCGCGGCGCGGTCCGGGTCGGCGAACACCGCCTCGGTCAGTTCGGTCGGAAAGAACCCCGGCCCGATGGCGTTGGCGGTGATGCCGCTGGGCGACCAGGCCTCGGCCATGGCGCGGGTCATCTGCGCCACCCCGGCCTTGGACGCGCCATAGGCGATGCCGCCGGGAAAGGCGCGCCAGGTCTGCAGCGATGCAAAGTTGACGATCCGCCCCCAGCCCTTGGCCTTCATCGCCGGCACCAGCGCCTGGCTGAGAAAGAACGGCGCGGTCAGGTTGATGGCCAGCGTCGCGTCCCAGCCTTCGGGCGTCACATCGTCGGCGGGTTGGCGGGTGTTAAGCCCCGCCGCATGCACGACGATATCCGGCGCGCCGAAGGGTGCCGCGATGGCCCGGGCCACATCCGCCAGACCGTCGCGGTCCGACAGATCGGCGGCCACCGCCGCCACACCGTCCCCGACCTCGGCCTTGAGCACGTCAAGCGCCTCGGCGCGGCGCGCCACACCCACGACCTGCGCGCCCGCAGCGGCCAGCGCGGCCGCGGCATGACGCCCGAGGCCGGAACTGGCCCCGGTCACACAGGCCACGCGGCCCGTCAGGTCGAAAAGGGCGCGGGGGTCAGCCATCGGCGCTCAGATCGAAGTTTTCGCCGGGGAAGTATTTCGCCAGCCGCACATCGGCGGTGCGGGCGTGGCCCTCCATCCCTTCGAGCCGCGAGATGCGCGCGGTCGCCTCGGCAACGGGCTTGGAGCCTTCGCGGGTGGCGCGCTGCCAGGTGACGATCTTCATGTACTTGTGCACCGACAGACCGCCGGTATAGGTCGCCGCCCCAGAGGTCGGCAGCACGTGGTTGGTGCCGCTGGCCTTGTCGCCGAAGGCCACGGTGGTTTCCTCGCCCAGAAAGAGCGAGCCGTAGCAGGTCAGCCGGTTCAGCCACCAGTCCAGATCCTGCGCCTGCACGGTCAGGTGCTCGGGCGCGTAATCGTCCGAGGTCGCGGCCATTTCCTCGCGGTCGGGGCAAAGGATCACCTCGGCGTAATCGCGCCAGGCGGCGGTGGCGTTCTCGCGGTTCACATCCGGAAGGTCGTCGATCAGCGTCGGCACCAGGCGCATGACCTCTTCGGCCAGCGCGCGGTCGTCCGTCACCAGCCAGACCGGCGAGTTGTAGCCGTGCTCGGCCTGCCCCACCAGGTCGGTGGCCACGATCAGCGGATCGGCGGTGGAATCCGCCAGGATCAGGCTGTCGGTGGGGCCCGCGATCATGTCGATGCCGACGCGACCGAAGAGGGTGCGCTTGGCCTCGGCGACGAACTGGTTGCCCGGTCCGACGAGGATATTCGCCTTGGGCAGGCCAAAGAGACCGAAGGCCATGGCCGCCACGCCCTGCACGCCGCCCATCGCCATGATCTTGTCGGCACCGCAGACATGCGCGGCATAGACGATCGCCGGGGCGACGCCCACGTCAGGGCGCGGGGGCGAACAGGCCGTGATGTGCTTGCAGCCCGCCACCTTGGCGGTGGTCACGGTCATGATCGCGCTGGCGATGTGGCTGTAGCGCCCGCCGGGCACATAGCAGCCCGCCGCATCCACCGGGATCACCTTCTGGCCCGCGATCAGGCCCGGCACGATCTCGACCTCGACATCGGTCATTGTCGATTTCTGTGCCTCGGCGAAGCGGCGCACGTTGTCATGCGCAAAGCGGATGTCGGCCTTGAGCTTTTCCGGCACCAGCGCCGCGGCGGCGGCGATCTCTTCGTCGGTCAGCAGGATGGTGCCTTCGTACTTGTCGAACTTCTTGGCATAGTCCAGCGCCGCCGCGTCGCCGCCGGCCTCGATCTCGTCGAGGATGCCTTGCACCGTCGCAGTAACGTCGGATGCCCCGGATTTCGAGGTCAGCGTCGCTTTTTTCAGGTACTCTCGCGCCATTGAAAGGGTCCTATTTGTAGATGTCTGGAAGGAAGGTCGTCGAGAGCGCCGGGATGTAGGCGATCATCAGCACGACCAGAAGCATGAAGAAGACGAAGGGCACCGCGCGGGCCGCGATCTTGAGGATGGATTCCCCGGTGATGCCCGACACCACGAACAGGTTCAGCCCCAGCGGCGGCGTGATAAAGCCCACCCCCAGCGCCGTGATCATCATGATGCAGAACTGAATCTCGTTCATCCCGATGTTGTCGGCCAGCGGCTTGAGGATCGGCGCCAGGATCACGATGTTGGGCGTGGTTTCCATCACGCAGCCCGCCGCGATCAGAATGCCGATCATCAGAAGGATCAGTACCCAGGGCTCATCCGTGAGGCCTGTGACGGCGGTCACGAAGCCCTGCGGCACGCCCATGATCGCCAGCGCCTCGGCCAGCGGGGCGGAAAAGGCGATGATCGGCAGGATCACGCCGTTGACCTTGGCCGAGCCCAGCAGCATCGCCGGGAAATCGCTCAGTCTGAGGGTGCGCAGGATGAAGCCCATGGCGATGGTCACCACGACGGCGGTCGCGCCCGCCTCGGTCGGGGTCAGTCGGCCCGAGAAGATGCCGTAGAAAATGATCCCCGGCACGATGAACGCATACCAGCCAGATTTCAGCGCCGCCAAGAGGTTCGCCAGGTATTCGCCAAAGGTGATGTTGCCGCCGCCCTCGTAACCGTAGATCCGGTTGACCACGATGTTGGTGATCAGGATCGACACCAGGATGCAGATACCGGGGATCAGCGCCGCCAGGAACAGCGTCGAGGCAGATATGCCCAGCACCAGACCGATGATGATATAGGCGATGGAGGGCGGGATCAGGATACCTGTACAGGCCCCCGCCGCCACCAGCGCGCAGGCATAGGGGCGCGGATAGCCGCTCTCGACCAGGCGGTCGATGGTCATCCGGCCCACGGCGGCGGCCCCCGCCGCGTCCGAGCCCGAGATCGCGGCGAACATGCCGCAGACCAGAACGGTGGCCGACCCGAACCCGCCCTTGGCGAATTGCGTCAGCGCCTCGGCCACGTCGAGGAATTTTCGGCTCAGCCCCGTGCGCACCAGCACGTCGCCGGTCAGGATGAAGAGCGGCACGGCCGTCAGCGCAAAGGCGTCGATGCCGGTAAAGAGGCTCTCGCCCACCGCCGACAGCGGCATGTCGCCGGACATGATCAGCATGGTGATTGCGGCCGCGCCGATGGCGGCCCAGACCGGCACCGCAAGCGCGATGAGACCCACGAACATGATCACCGGAATATAGAAATCCCACCCCAGCTCGACGGTCTGATTGAGTTGTTGCCAAAGCATCGTTCAGATCCTCTCAATCAAACATCTTGTCGCCTTCGTAGACGGGGGTGCCGTCGCGAAGGCTGCGCAGGTCGCGCAGGAAGGATTGGACCAGCCGCAGGATCATCAGGCTGAAGCCCACCGGCACGGCCATCAGGAACCAGACCATCGACACCCGCAGCCCGTGGCTGACAGAGCCGAATTTCCACGAAACGTGCACCGTTTCGAACGACCAGTAGACGGCGATGACGGCGACGATGAACATCACGATGTCGCCGAAGATATAAAGCAGCGCCTTCACGCGCGGCGGCACGTAATGCATCAGAACGTCGATGCGGATGTGCCCGCGCTCCTTGACCGCGACGGCGGCGCCGATCCAGGCGAGGTAGATGAAGGCGTAGCGGACGATCTCTTCGCCCCAGATCGAGGAATAGGCAAAGATTTCGCGGCGCAGCACCTCGATGGCCATGGTCGCGACCAGCATCACGTAGAAACCCAGCAGCAGCCAGCGTTCCGCGTTGCGGTCAAGCGTTCTGAGAAGTGACATGACGGCCCTTTCGGTCAGGCGCGGAACCACGCCAATGGCATCGCGCCGGCGGGCGCAACCCTGTGAAAGACAGAAGTAGCGGCGGGCGCCGCCCCGGGCGCCCGCCTGTCACGATCAGGCGTCGTGGACGTAGTAACGGCCCATGGTGCCCGCAGCCTCTTCGAGCTTGGCGAAGGTCTCCATCGACCCGGCCAGCTCGACCTTGAAGCTGTCCCACTCGGAGTTCTGGTAACCGCCGGCAGCCTGCCATTCGGCCAACTGGTCGTCGCTCAGCGAATGGAACTGGACGCCCGCCTTGCGCAGCTCGGCCATGGCGTAGTTGCGCGCCGAGGGCACCTTGGCCAGGTTCTGGTGACGGGTGATCTCGGCCGCCTCCATGATGCCGTCCTGAACGTCGGCGGGCATCGAGTTGAACCATTCCAGGTTGCACGAATAGACTTGGCTGTCCGGTACCGCCTGGGTGAAGGTCACGTGGCTCAGGATATCCTTGAAGCCAAAGACGTAGAGCGCGCCGACAGAGGGGTCGAGCGCATCGGCCACGCCCTGCTTGATCGCCGAGGGGGTTTCGCCCCAGGCCACCGGCGTCGGGTTGGCGCCAACCATGCGGTAATACTGCTGCAGCATTGCCGAACCGGGTACGCGGAACTTGACGCCATCGAGGTCGGACGGCGTCAGAACGGGCCCGCCGCCACCGGCGCGCAGGGCCACGACGCGCGGGTCGATGTTGACATAGAACAGCGCCTTGAAGCCCGCCGCCTCGACCTTGGGGTTCACTTCCTGCGCCCAGATGTCGGAATGCACGAGGTTGGTGAAACGCTGGTTCGAGCCGCAGAGATACGGCATGTTGATCAGGTCGACCACCGACGCGAAGGGTGCGAAGTTCGACAGCGAATGCTGCGCCGCCTGGATCGTGCCGCCCTGAACCTTTTGCGCCAATGCGCCGCCAGCGCCCAGCTGCCCGCCCGGGGCCAGCTTGACATAGACCTTGCCGTTAGTGGCGTTCTGGATGTTTTCCTTCAGGTCGAGCTGCATGATCGGATAGCTGCGCGTCGCGCCCAGCACATAGGCCGTGGCGATGGTCATGACGTGCTCTGCCGCATTCTCGCGCTCGCGCTCTTCATTGGCGGTCTGCGCCGCCGCCTCGGACGACCAGAGCGTCCCGGCCGCACCCGCGACCAGCGCCGCGGTAAAGCTGCCCATGCCGGCCAGCTTGAGGAAGTTGCGCCGTTCGGCCGACTTCAGCTCTTCGATTTCCTTAGTCAATGTCTTGTCCTCCCTTTGGATTCTGTTGCGCGGCTTTATGGTCCGCTTCTTTTTTGAGAATGGCGACAACGAACAGAACCGCCGCCACCATCAGAACCAGCATTTCACCGATGTCACTTAGAAACGGCTCTCCCGTAGCCGATCCCAACGCCACATTCGCTGCGAAGATTACGAAGAAAATGATAGCGCCGATCAATGCCATAATTCCGTGCCTTTCGTTCCGGAATGCGATTCCCCTTGAATGTAAGCGCTTACATGCTAGTCTTACAAGAGTTTTTTGTAGCACTGGCCGTTTTTTACCGGGATGACTATTCTAACCTTTGGAAAAGACGTTGCAATTGAACAAGATGGGTGACGCAGATGAATGATGGCAGACAGGCACCGACGCTGGCCGACGTCGCCGCGCGCGCGCAGGTCTCCACCGCCACCGTGTCGCGATGCATCAACTTTCCCGACCGCGTTGCCGAAGACACCCGTCAGCGCGTGACCGAAGCGATCAACGACCTTGGGTATTCCCCGAATTTCGGCGCCAGGGTCATGGCCGCGCGCCGGACCATGACCGTGGGCGCGATCATCCCGACGATGGAGAACGCCATTTTCGCCCGCGGTTTGCAGGCCTTCCAGGAAGAGCTGGGCAATCACGGTTACACGCTGCTGGTGGCTTCTTCGTCCTACCGGGCCGATCTCGAGCGTGACCAGATCAAGGCGCTTGTCGCTCGTGGGGCGGACGCGCTCTTGCTGATCGGGCACGACCGCGACCCCGAAATCTACCGCTTTCTCGAAGCCCGCCAGATCCCCGTTCTGGTGACATGGGCCTTTGACCCGGCGGCGCCGCGCCCCTCGGTCGGCTTTGACAACCGTGCCGCGATGCGCGCTCTGGCCGACCGGGTGATCGGCCTCGGCCACCGCAATCTGGGCCTGATCTCGGCCGAGATCGCAAGCAACGACCGCGCCCGGGCCCGCCGCGACGGCATTCTGGATGCGATGGCGGCGGCGGGCCTGCCCCGGGACGCCCTGACCGTGATCGAGACGCCCTACGGGATCGAAACCGGGGCCGAGGCCTTCGATACGCTCATGCAGCGCGACGCGCCGCCCACGGCGGTGCTCTGCGCCAACGACGTTCTGGCAGTGGGCGCGCTGCGGCGCGCGCGCGAGCTGGGGCTTGAGGTGCCGGACGACGTGTCGATCACCGGCTTCGACGATATCGAACTGGCGCAGGTGGCGCTGCCGGCGCTGACGACCGTGCACGTCCCGCACCGCGATATGGGCCGGCGCGCGGCGCGGATGCTGGTGGCCGCGCTCGAGGGCGGGCCTGCGCCGGAACCGACGCTGCTGCAGGCCACGCTGACAATGCGCGACTCGCTCGGCCCGGTGCCGAAGCCCGGCTGACGGGCCGCCCTGCCTCAGGCCTCGTCAAGCACCTTGCGCGCGACGCGAAAGCATTCCAGCGCCTGCGGCACGCCGCAATAAATCCCGATCACATGCAGGATCGCGCGGATTTCCTCGGGCGTGACGCCGTTGTTGATGGCGCCCCGGCAATGGATTTCCCATTCGTGCATCTTGCCCAGCGCGCCGATCATCGACAGGTTCATCATCGACCGCGTCTTGGGGTCGATCACGTCGTCGCCCCAGCCGAACCCCCAGCACCAGGCCGTCATCGCCTCTTGGAAGGGCCGAGAGAAATCGTCGGCGGCGGCAAGGTTGCGCTCGACATACTCCGCGCCCAGCGTCGCCTTGCGCTGCTCGAGCCCCTTCAGAAACAGATCCTCGTCGAATACGCTCATCTCATCCCCCTTCCGACCGGTGTTGCCACTCCTGATAGCGCCCCCAGGCCGTGCGCGCCAGCCGCGTCTGTCGCATAAAGCAAACCGCGAACGCCCCCCGGGCGGGGGGGCGCCCCGTCTGGTGCGAGGTGGACGAATGACCGCCCCCCATCCCTGCGAAACATCGTTGCGGGGTGGCCGGCCAAGGGGCCTTTTCGGTGGACCGTCCAGGTCATTCGGATTACCCGTGGCGTATGACGACCCAGGGCTCACACCAGACGATGCGCTGGCAGCGGGAATGCCGCGCCTTTATCTGGCATCGCAACTGTCGGCACGGGGCGATGGGTCCGGCGGAGCCGAGGGGCGTCTTGGACATCGGTCGCGCCCGGGCCATCAGAGAGCCGAGCAGGCATATCCCCGATCCCCTGCCTTACGACAAGAGCGCCCGGACCTATGTCACGGGGCTCGGCAATGAGGCGTATGACCGCGCGACCGGCCCCGCGAAACATCGCGCCGCCATCGCGCGCGCGGGCGTGGCACCGACGCCGGCACGGGTGGTCGATCTTGCCGGCAGCCCCGCATCGGCGGCCCCGGCGCGCGGCCTGACCCCGTTGACCGGGCGCGACGTCCCCGTCACCGGGCCAGCGGCACGATCCGCACCAAAAAGGCACCTCACATGAGCGGCGAGCGGCGGCAGCGGTATCTCATGTCGTTCGGCCTGGGCGGGCTCTTGGTGAACGAAAGCCTGATCGTCGCCCGGCTTCATGTCGAAGGCGAGCCCTGGAAACGGACCATAGGCCGCGCCATGGGCGAGGGCGCCACGTCCTTGCCGAAGATCGCCTCGAACCGCCGGACCCTGCGCGAGATCACCAACCGGCTCGAGCGGCTCAGCCCCGAAGAGCGCCGCTTTCTGCTGCAAGAGGCTGATCGCACGGACCAGCGGGCGCTGCTCTGGCTGGCGGCCTGCCGCGCCTACCGCTTCGTGGGCGAATTCGCCTTGGAGGTGATCCGGGAGCGGTACCTTTCCTACCAGTTCGACCTGCCGCTCGAGACGTTCGACATCCTTTTCGACGCCAAGGCGGAATGGGATGAGTGGCTGGCCGGGCTCAGCGCCTCGACGCGAAAGAAATTGCGCCAGGCGCTCTTTCGGATGCTGCGCGAATCCGACATCCTGTCCGCGGACGGCCGCATTCAATCAGCCCTTCTTTCGCCGCGTCTGACAGGCCTCGTCCAGTCGGAAACCCCCGGCGAGCTGGCGTTTTTTCCCGGTATTCCCTTGATGGAGCGTAACACGTGAAGCCCGAACTGAATCGCAAGGAGCGTGCCGAGCGCCTTCATCGCGTCGTCACCAGCGAACGGTTCCTGACCAAGCAGGGGCTCGGCAACGAAGTGCCCTTCTTCATCTGCCCGTTCCCAGCCTCGGAAGGCCTGAGCATGATCGAGGACCGCAGGGATCTGGTGTCCCGCGCCGGCCATTCCGGCGTGCGCGTGCTCGACCTCAGTCTCTATTACATCGCGCTGGACATCCTCGAAGAGCGCGGCATCCTCGAGCGGATCGTCGAGATCGAGCCCGACAGCGAGAAATCCGAGATCAAGGAGCTTCTGCAAGGTGTGCTCGATCCCGAGACCCACTTGGTGCCCCGGATCGGCGCCGCCATAGAAGCCGCGCCGCACGATGTGATCTTTCTGTCCGGCGTCGGCGAGGTCTACCCGTTCATCCGGTCCCACAACGTTCTGAACAATCTGCAAAGCACCGCGAAGGCCGCGCCGACGGTGCTGTTCTTTCCGGGCAGCTACACCCACGCCCTGGCGACGGGCGCGTCACTGGACCTTTTCGGCCAGCTGCACGACGACAAGTATTACCGCGCCTTCAATATCCTGAATTACGAGGTCTGACCCATGTACGAGTTGCTCAAGGACATTTTCGAGAAACCGGTCGACCGCGCCATCGACGGTGTGATCAAGGCCGATGACGAGGCCAGTCTGCGCGTCGAGCTGGACGAATATGTGATCACCGGCGAAATCGGCCAGAAGCTGGACCGGTTTCTCGAGGCCTACAACAATTACGACACGGCGAACGGGGTGTGGATTTCGGGGTTTTTCGGGTCCGGCAAATCGCACCTGCTGAAGATGCTGGCGCTGCTGCTGGAAAACCGCGAGGTGGACGGCGCCTCGGCACATGAAATCTTTGCGGCGAAACTGAAGGAAGAGCCGATGCTCAGGGGCGCCCTGGACAAGGCCGTCTCGATTCCGTCGAAATCCATCCTGTTCAACATCGACCAGAAGGCCGACGTGATCTCGAAGACGGATGTCGACGCGCTGCTGGCCGTGTTCCAGAAGGTGTTCGACGAGGCCTGCGGCTTTTACGGCAAGCAGCCGCATATCGCCCAGTTCGAGCGCGACCTGCACCAGCGCGGCCAACTCGAGACGTTCCGCGCCGCGTTCCGCCAGGCATCCGGAAAACCCTGGGAGCATGGCCGCGAACAGGCGCTTCTAGAGGCCCGCAACATCGCCACGGCCTTTGCCGAGGCGACAGGCGGCGATCCGGCGGATGCCAAGGACATCCTCACCCAGTATCGCAAGGACACGCGGGTCTCGATCGAGGATTTCGCCGACACGGTCAAAGCCTGGATCGACGAACAGCCGAAGGGCTTTCGGCTGAATTTCTTCGTGGACGAGGTGGGCCAGTACATCGCCGACAACGTCAAGCTGATGACCAACCTGCAGACGGTCGCCGAAACCCTGAACACCCGCTGCAAGGGCCGGGCCTGGATCATCGTGACCTCGCAGCAGGACATGGAGGCCATCGTCGGCGACACCAAGGCCTTTCAAAGCCAGGACTTTTCCAAGATCATGGCCCGCTTCGCGATCCGGATGCCGCTGGATTCGCAGAACGTGGCCGAGGTGATCCAGAAACGCCTGCTTTCGAAGACACAAGAGGCGCAGGTGACCCTCGGCAACCTGCATGACCGCGAAGAGAACAATCTCAAGACGCTGTTCGACTTTGCGGACGAGTCGATCAAGCTGAAGAATTACACCGACCGCGACCACTTTATCGCCAGCTATCCGTTCCCGCCCTATCAATTCACGCTGTTCCAGATGGCCATCCGGTCGCTGTCGCAGCACAACGCCTTCGAGGGCAAGCACAGCTCGGTCGGGGAACGCTCGATGCTCGGCGTGTTCCAGGAAGTGTCGAAAAAGCTGATGGACAGTCCGGTCGGCGGGCTGGCCACGTTCGATCTGATGTTCGAGGGGATCCGTACAGCGCTGAAATCGAACGTCCAGCAATCCATCCACCTCGCCGAACGTCAGATCCAGGACCTGGACGATTTCGCCGTGCGCGTGCTCAAGGCGCTGTTCCTGGTGAAATACGTCAAGGAGTTCAAACCGTCGGTGCGCAACATCTCGATCCTGCTGCTGTCCGAACTGGACACCGATCAGACCGCGCAGCGCCGCAGGATCGAAGAGGCGCGGGGCCTGCTCGAACGCAACACGCTGATCCAGCGAAACGGTGAGGTCTACGAGTTTCTGACCGACGAGGAAAAGGACGTGGAGGCCGAAATCAAGTCGCTTGGGATCGACCCGTCGGAGCTGTCGAAAGAGCTCGAGACCCTCGCGTTCGACACGATCCTGCGCCATCGCCGCCTCTGGCACACGGCTACGGGCAATGAATACGCCTTCACACGGCGGCTCGACGATCACACGCTGGGCCGCGAGCACGAGCTCGCCATCAACATCGCGTCGCCGTTCAGCGAGGATGCCGACAGTCCGGATGCCGTCCGGATGAAGACGATGTCCCGCGAAGAGCTGGCCGTCGCGCTGAAGCCGGACACGGCCTTCGTCCGCGACCTGATCCTTTTCAAGCAGACGGTCAAATTCATTCGCCAGTCCCGGACCGGATCGCCGCAGCCCGGGCGCGACCGCATCATCGCCGAGAAGGGCGAGCAGAACGCCCGCCGTTCCAGGGACCTCGAGATGCGCCTGCGCCGCCTCATGGGCGAAGCGCGCCTCTTTGTGCGCGGCGACGAGCTCGATATCGGCGGCGAGGACGTACAGGATCGGATCACCAAGGCGTTCCAGACGCTGGTGGACAAGGTCTACACCAACCTGCCCATGCTGCGTGGCGTCGGCTATGCCGAGGCGGACATCACCAAATCCGTCCAGCCCGACAGCGGGCTCTTCGGCCCGGGCGGCACCGGGCTTGGCGAGGCGGAACAGGACGTGCTGAGCTTTGTCAACGGTCAGGCCCGGAACGGGGTGAAGGTCTCGGTCAAGTATCTGGTCGAGAAGTTCACGACGAAACCCTACGGCTGGCCGACGGTCGCGGTCCTGTGCCTCGCGGGCAGCCTCTCGGCCAAGGGCAGGATCGAGGCCCGCGTCGACAGCACACCGGTCGAAGGCGCCGACCTGGCGAAGGCCCTGAACAATTCGCACGCTCTGCCGAACATCCTGCTGACCCCGCAACAGGATTTCACTGCGGCCGAAATCCGCCGCTCGAAAGAGCTCTATCAAGAGCTCTTTTCGAAACCGGTGTCCGGAACCGACGCCCGCAGCCTCGGCGCGGAATGGGCGGACAGCCTGGCCGAGCTGGACGCCGAGGTGGACGAGCTGACACGCCAGACCCGCGACTATCCGTTCCTCGCGGCGCTCGAGCCGTTCCGGGACCGGCTGCGCGGCATGAGGACCAAACCCGCCGCATGGTTCATAACCGATGCGCCGCGACACGAGGACGATCTGCTGCCCCCCAAGGAAGACATCCTGGACAAGGTCAAATCCTTCATGGGCGGCGCGCAGCGCAGAATCTACGACGAGGCACGCGACACGCTGACCCGGCACAAGACCAACATCGATTGCGTCGACCCAGAGGCCGGCCAGAAGATCGAGGCGGTGCTGCTCGATCCGTCCTGCCACACCGGCAACGCCATTCAGGCGGTCAAATCCGCGCTCTACGATCTGAAGGAACGGGTCGACCTGAGGGTGCTGGAGGAACGCAAGGCGGTCATCGCCGCGGTGGACGAGGTCGCCGGCAAGGTGACGCAGATGCCCGAATTCCAGGGCCTCGACGCCGACAAGCGCGCCCGCATCACCGGCCGGCTGGACCGCGAGAAGGCCGGGCTCGACACCGTGGCCCTGATCCCCCTGCTCCAGAACAAGGCCAACCATGCACGCACCGGCCTGCTGGCCGAGACGATCGCCGAGGTGGATCGCCTCGCCCATCCGCCCCAGCAAAGGTTCGACCCCGCCCCCGGCGTCGAGGACCCGCCCGCGCCCGCCCCGCAGGCGCCGAGCTATGTCAATGCCTCGCAGATCAAGGTGCCGTTCACAAAGGCCTATCTGTCGGACGACACCGATGTCGACGCCTATGTCGACGAGCTGAAAAAGACCCTGATGGCCGAGATCCGCTCGGGCAAGAAAGTGATCGTCTGACATGGACACCAACGCGCTCAGGAAATTCGCCCAGGCGGCCCGGACCCTTCTGATGGATCAGGTCTCCGCCAAGCTCGACCTCGTGCTGGCCGACGGCGCAACGGCGCGGCGCGAACACCCGGCGGGCGTCAAAGAGCTTGAGAATGCCATCCGCAAGGACGGCCGGACGCAGGTCGTCGAACAGGTCGCCTATACCTGGTTCAACCGCTTCACCGCGCTGCGCTTCATGGATGCGGGCGGCTATACGCAGGTCCGCGTGGTCTCGCCCGCCCAGGGCGCCACCCGCCCCGAGATCCTGTCCGAGGCCATGGCCGGCAACCTGCCCGACGGCGCCCCCGCCGCCGTTCAGGCGCTGCTCGACGGGCGCACGCCCTCGAACGACCCGCAGGCCGAGGCCTATCGCCTGCTGCTGGTGCATGCCTGCAACGGCTGGCACGCTCACATGCCCTTCCTCTTCGAAGAACTGGACGACTACACCGAACTTTTGATGCCCGAGGACCTGCTGTCGCAATCCTCCATCCTCGCTCGCCTGCGCGAGGTGATGACCGAGGACGCCTGCCGCGACGTCGAGATCATCGGCTGGCTCTACCAGTTCTACATCTCGGAAAAGAAGGATCAGGTCTTTGCCGGGCTCAAGAAGAACGTCAAGATCACCGCCGAGAACATCCCCGCCGCCACGCAGCTCTTCACCCCGCACTGGATCGTGCGCTACCTGGTCGAAAACTCGCTGGGCCGGCTCTGGCTGCTCAACCGGCAGCAAAGCCGCCTGGCCGAGCGGATGGACTATTACATCGCCCCCGAAGAGCCCGAATCCGACTTTCTGCGCCTGAACGCGCCCGAAGAGATCCGCATCTGCGATCCCGCCGCGGGGTCGGGCCACATGCTGACCTATGCGTTCGACCTGCTTTACGCGATCTACGAGGAAGAGGGGTATGACCCCGCCACGATCCCCGCGCTGATCCTGACGCACAACCTGACAGGGGTCGAGATCGACGCCCGCGCGGGCGCGCTCGCGGCCTTTGCGCTGACCATGAAGGCCTATGCACGGCTGGGGCGGCGGCGGGCCCTCAGGATGACCGCGCGGCCCGACATCCGCGTCCTGACAAACGTCCGCTTCACCGAGGCCGAGATGCAGGACGTGGCCAGAGTGGTGGGCGAGGATCTCTGGACCGACGAGCTGCGCGAGACGCTTGGGCAGTTCGAAGAGGCCACGAACTTCGGCTCGCTGATCGTGCCGAAACTGCGCGACCCGTCCGAGACGCTCCGGGCCGTCGAGGCCCGCGACTTCGGCCCCGACCTGCTGCTCCGGTCCGTGCAGGAGCGCGTCGTCACCGTGCTGCGCATGGCCGAGGCGCTGTCGCCCAAGTATCACGTGGTCGTGGCCAACCCGCCTTATATGAGCGTAGGCGGTATGAACGCCGCTATGAAGTCATGGGCCGAAGCAAACTATTCGAATAGCTTTTCCGATGCTTTTTCAATGTTCATTGAGAGAACCGGCACATTAAATCTGCCATCCGGATTTTCTGGCATGGTTACGATGCAAAACTGGATGTTCCTTTCTTCATTCGAACTACTTCGTGACGATCTGTTGGCTAAGCGAACTCTGCGAAACCTCTGTCAAATTGGATACAATAGCTTCCCCGAAATGAACTCTAAGGTCGCTCAGGCGGCTGCTTTTGTGATTGAAAAGAGGAAGAACGCTGGACGCGGAATTTTCTTTAACCTCAACAATGCGCCTCAATCAGCGGATAAACGCCTTGTTTATCTTGAGAAAATTAGAACATCGGACTTCTTTACGCCAGCTCCTGAAAATTTTCGCAATATCCCCGGCAGTCCTCTAGCCTATTGGGCGAGCGATGGTGTTTACCATGCATTCGGTAACAGTCAACTTCTGACAAACCATGCGTCCGTTGGAAAAGGCTTGGACACTGGCGACAACGAGAAATTTCTTCGGCAATGGTTTGAAGTCGGGCAGTATGACCAACGCTGGGTTCCGTGCCAAAAGGCCCTTTTCGGAAATGGTATGGTAACAATGATGTTGTGATCGACTGGGCCGATAATGGAACCGCGCTCCGGAACTTTCCAAAGGCTAACCTTCGAAACTCACAGAATTATATGCGCTCTGGGATTTCTTGGACGCGGGTTTCCAGCGCTCCACCGGCCTTTCGAGCCTTTGATGAGGGACAGATTTTTGAATCCACCGGGCCGTGTGTATTCGCGAATGACATTCCCACGTTCGTTGCACTTGGCCTGCTGAATAGCAACTTCTCAAAGCTTGTACTTGGAATGCTCGCACCATCATTGGACTTCCAAAGTGGGCATGTTTCTAAGATACCGGTGCCAGCCTTGTCCCGAAATATGAATCAAAGGCCCGCACAAGGTTGTGTTGCGCTCTCTCGCTCCGACTGGGACGCCTACGAAACCTCCTGGGATTTCACCACGCTCCCGCTGCTCTCCGAGGATCATCGCGGCGCGACGTTGGAGGCGAGCTATGCCGCCCTCCGCGCCCACTGGCAGTCCATGACGGACGACATGAAAGCCCTTGAGGAAGAGAACAACCGCATCTTCATCGACGCTTACGGCCTGCAGGACGAGCTGACGCCCGAGGTGCCGATCCAGGAGATCACCCTCACCTGCAACCCCGCCTATCGCTATGGCGTGAAGGGCCTTGAGGCCGACCGCGAGACACGCCTGCGCGCCGACACCATGGCCGAGTTCCTGCATTACGCCGTGGGCTGCATGTTCGGGCGTTACAGCCTCGACGACCCCGGTCTGATCCTCGCCAATCAGGGCGAGACGCTGGCGGATTACCTCGCCCGCATCCCCGAGCCGCGCTTTCTGCCCGACGAAGACAACGTCATACCCGTGCTCGACGGCGACTGGTTTGCCGACGACATCACCGAACGCTTTCGCCTGTTCCTGCGGGTGACCTTCGGCGAGGCGCATTTCCGCGAGAACCTGCGCTTTGTCGAAGAGAGCCTGGGCAAGGACATCCGCAAGTACTTCACCCGCGATTTCTATGCCGACCACGTCAAGCGCTATAAAAAACGCCCGATTTACTGGATGTTCTCCAGCCCCAGGGGCACGTTCAACGCGGCGGTCTACATGCACCGCTATCGCGGCGACACGGTGTCGGTTCTACTGAACGACTACCTGCGCGAGTTCATAACCAAGCTGGAGGCCGAGCGCGCACGGCTGGAAAAGCTGTCGGACGACGCGGCCGCGACCCAGGGCCAGCGCACCAAGGCGCTGAAAGAGGCGGGCGTCGTGGCCAAACAGATCGACGAGCTGAACGAGTGGGAGCGCGAGGTGATCTTCCCGCTGGCGCAGCAGAAGATCGAGATCGACCTCGATGACGGGGTCAAGGCGAACTATCCGAAATTCGGCGCGGCGCTGAAGAAGATCCCGGGGCTGAGCTGATGTCCGACCGTATCCAGGCGGGGCTGTCGCGGCTCTTTGACGAGCACCGGGTGGTCTTTTGGTACGACGCCGCGCGGGACATGCGCGACGCCTATGAGGCGGTCGCGCTGCCGGAGGTCGAGAAGGTCGAGATCGCCAACAACGAGTTCGGGTTGAAATACCGGATGCTGCGGCAAGAGCCCAGGCAGAAGTTCCTGGTATACAAGGACGGTCCCGAGCCCGCGATGGCCGACAACTGGCTGCTCGACCTGCAACTGGCCACCGCCGTGTTCAAGGCCGACCAGGCGGCGATCTGGCTGGCCGAGCTGGGCCTGCCCGGCAAACACGAGGCCGCCGTGCGCGAGCACATGGCGTTCTACCGCTCGGCGGCGCGGCTGGACCGGCTGAAGGCGTTGGAGGCCGGACAGCCGTCCGACACCGTCTCGGCGGTGCGGCGCAAGATGCTGGCCGTCTGCGCGGATGCGGACGGCGCGCTGGACACGGTGATCGAGGCGCTGCTGGGCGAGCTGGCCGAGGGCCGCGACGACGCCCTTCGGCTGATCGACCGGGCGGGTCTGACCGGGTTCTTCTGGACGCAGGTGTCGCAAGCCTATGGCTATGTTTCGGACGCGCCGGATTTCGAGGATTTCGCGATCACGCTCTTTCAGTCGTGCTATGCCCGCGCCCTGGGCGAGGACGGCAAGCTGAACGCCGAGGCCCTGCTGGTCTTTCGCCGCTGGAAGAACAACCGCCTGGGTGGCGATGCCTTCGCGACCCTCAGCCGCAAGTACCAGGACAACCTGCGCATCCCCGAGGATCTGAGCGACCGCGAGATCAAGGCTCTCCGCCCGATCGACCATTTCGAAGAGATCGACCGCCAGATCATCCGGACCCTCGTGAAAGAGATGTCCAGCCAGACCGTCACCGCGGCCGAAGTGCTCAAGACCGTCCGCGAACGCCGTCAGAGCCACTGGTATCCGACCTATGCGGATGTCTACGAGGCCATCGGATACGCCACCGAATTCCAGCAGGCGCTGTCAGAGGCGGCGCTGGGCATGAGCTCGCCCGCCGAAGGGGTGAAACGCTATGTGGCGAGCTGGTTCAGGATCGACCAGCTTTACCGCAAGTTCATCCATCACATGCAGAAAAGCGGTCAGGCGTCGCTTTTGGGGGCGCTCTTCGAAAGCGTCGAGAACCGGTATACGACCAACTTCCTCTTGGCCGTGAACGACGCCTGGCAGGACCAGATCGCCAGGATGACGGATTGGTCGGTGCCGGGCTATCCCAGGCAGTCGGATTTCTACATGGATCAGGCGGCAGAGTTTCGCCGTCGCGACCAGAAGGTGGTCGTGATCGTCTCGGATGCGCTGCGCTACGAGGTCGCCGAGGAATGCCTGCGCGAGATCCGCAAGTTGAACCGCTTCGAAGCAGAGCTCAGACCGATGATCGCGGCCTTGCCGAGCTACACGCAGCTGGGCATGGCCGCGTTGTTGCCGAACCGGGATCTGACGCTGTCGGGCAACGCGTCGGTGTCATCCTTCGGAAACCCCACCCAGGGCACCGCGAACCGCGAAAAGATCCTCGGCATGGGGCGCGGCGGCGACAGGGCGGTGGCCATGAAAGCCAACGATTTCACGAGCATGAAAACCGAGGACGGCAAGACGCTGTTTCGCGAACACGATATCCTCTACCTCTACCACAACCGGATCGACATCGTCGGCGACAAACTGGCGACCGAGGAACGCACGACCGAGGCCGCCGAGGATGCGATCGAGGATCTGACCAAGCTCGTTCGCAAGCTCACGACCGCGAATTTCTCGAACATCCTGATCACCGCGGATCACGGGTTCCTCTACCAGCATCGCCCCCTGGACGAGACCGAATATTCCCTCGCCGACCCACGCGGAGCCGAAATCCTCTTCAGGAACCGCCGGTTCGTGATCGGGCGCGGTCTGGACGAAACCGCCGGGATGAAGAAGTTCACGCCGGAACAGCTTGGCCTGGGGGGCGATCTGGATGTGCTGATCCCCAACTCGATCAACCGGATGCGGATCAAGGGCGCCGGCAGCCGCTTTGTCCACGGCGGTGCCACGCTGCAGGAAATCGTCATACCGGTGCTGCGGGTCGGCAAACGGCGCGAGGCGGATGTCGGCTTGGTCGATGTCCAGATCATCGCCCCGAACCGGAACCTGATTTCCTCGGGGCAGACCTCTGTCGTGCTGTATCAGGCGCAGCCGGTTTCCGAAAAGCAACAGCCGCGCGACCTGACGGCCGGTATCTACGCGCAGGACGGCACGCTGATCTCGGATGAGCATCAGGTCGTCTTCGACTTCACGGCGCAGAACCCGCGCGAACGCGAAATGCCGGTCACCTTCCTGCTCTCGCGCGAGGCGGACCGCTTTAACAAGCAGGATGTCCTGCTGAAGCTGCGCGAACGCGTCGGCAAGACCAGCCATTTCGAGGACTACGCGCAGCACCGCTTTCAGCTGAGCCGCGGCATCCCGACCGATTTCGATTTTTAAGGAGCGGACATGAGCTCTCTCGACGACAAGATCAACGAACATTTCGCCGGCTATGTCGTCCGAAAGGACCTGGTCAAGGCGGTCAAGGGCAATGCGATCGTCCCGACCTACGTGCTTGAATACCTGCTCGGTCAATACTGCGCGACCGATGACGAGGCCTCGATCCAGAGCGGGATCGAGACCGTCAAGGAGATCCTGCGCAAACATTACGTCCACCGCAACGAGGCCGGGCTGATCCAGTCCACGATCAAGGAAAAGGGCCGCTATAAGGTCATCGACCAGATCAGCGTCACCCTGAACGAAAAGACCGACAGCTACGAGGCCGTCTTCGACAATCTCGGCATCAAGAAGGTGGCGGTCGACAGCGGCACGGTAAAGGCCCACCCCAAGCTGCTGGTCACCGGCGTCTGGTGCATCGCCGACGTCCAGTACGAATTCTCGGAAGAGACGCGCACATCCCCCTGGATGCTGGAAACCATCAAGCCGATCCAGATCGCAAAGGTGGATTACGAGGGCTACAAAGAGGCCCGCAGCGAGTTCACCAAGGACGAATGGATCGACCTGCTTATGCAGTCCATCGGTTTCGAGCCCCAAGCCTTCGGGCGGCGCAGCAAGCTGCTGCAACTGATGCGTCTGATCCCCTTCGTGGAACGCAACTACAACATCATCGAGCTTGGCCCCAAGGGCACCGGCAAGTCGCATATCTATTCCGAATTCTCACCCCATGGGCAGCTGATCTCGGGCGGCGAGGTCACCATCCCCAAGCTCTTCGTGAACAATTCCAACGGACGGATCGGTCTGGTCGGCTATTGGGACGTGGTCGCCTTCGACGAATTCGCCGGCCGCGAAAAGACCGCCAACAAGGCGCTGGTCGACATCATGAAGAACTACATGGCGAACAAGACCTTTTCGCGCGGGGTGAACCCCATGGGCGCCGAGGCGAGCTTTGCCTTCGTCGGCAATACCGACCACAACGTGCCCTTCATGCTCAAGAACAGCGACCTCTTCGAGGCCCTGCCCCCACAGTTCCACGATTCCGCCTTCATCGACCGCCTGCACGCCTATCTGCCCGGCTGGGAGGTGGACGTGATCCGCGCAGAGATGTTCACCCGCGGCTACGGCTTCATCGTCGATTATCTCGCCGAAATCCTGCGGCACCTGCGGCAAGAGGATTTTTCCAACCGCCCGGACCTGCATTTCAGCATCGCCGAGAATATTTCAACCAGGGACCGCGACGCCGTCTACAAGACCATGTCCGGCCTGCTGAAAGTGCTCTTCCCGGCCGGCGGCGAAACCGCCGAGGATGTCGAGGAATTGCTGCAACTCGCGCTCGAAAGCCGCAAGAGGGTCAAGGATCAGCTTTTCCGCATCGACGCGACCTATCCCGAGGTCGACTGCTACTACACCGGCTCCGACGGCGAAAAGCGGCGGGTCGAGACCGTGGAAGAGCAGGAATTCCCTCAGTTCTATTACAAAAAGCAAGCGCGCGACCCCAAAGAACCGTCCCCCGAGGACGCAGGCGGGGAGGTGATCGAAAACGATACCGACGCCCGGGCGCCGTCATCCACGAAAACGCCGCCGCGACCGGCGCCAGAGGAAGGGCATGTCACCTTCGCCGAGAACCGCAAGGGTGTCAGTTACGAAACGCTTTTCGGCCCCTACACCGACGGCGCCTCGCGGATCGTGGTGACCGACCCCTACATCCGCTTTTTCTACCAGATCAAGAACATGATGGAATTCGCCGAGATGATCATCCGGCGCAAATCGCCCGAGGATCAGGTCGCAATCCATCTCGTCACAGGCCCGCATGACGGCGACATCCAAAAGCAACGCGATCTGCTCGACAGCATCGCCGAGGCCTGCACCGGCTCGGGTGTCGATTTCACCTGGGCCTTCGACACCTCCGGATCGGCACATGCGCGCGATATCGTGACGGATACCGGCTGGAAGATCGTGCTGGACCGTGGGCTGGATATCTTTCAGGCCCCGATCCGCCGAGAGGGCTTCAGCCTCGGCGACCGGTTACAGGAACACCGCATGGTGAAAGGGTTCTACGTGACCTATGTCCGGCAATAGGCCGGCACCACGGCTCTGATCGCTCCGAAAACGCGTTGGAAACCAAAGGGGTACGGCCCGAACCCCGTCACGACAGGCACCCAAGGGATGCCTTGGGCCGCAATCGCCCTCACCCCGCCGGTGAACGTTCCGCGTTTCGACCGCTCGACCTCGGTCGCGCGGCACGCGAACTTTCCCACCCCGCCGGTCGCCAGGGATCAAAGGGGGCGACGGCGGGCCTGGTCTGCGGGCCGTCTTATCCGCATTTCGAAAAGCCGCAGCTGGCGCAGGTCATGCAGCCCTCGACCATGCGCATGTCGTACTGGCCGCAGCTTGGGCAGGCCTTGCCGCGCGGCAGATCGAGCCCCACGACCTGTGCCTGCGGGTCCGATTTCAGCCCCATACCCTCGCCTTCCAGGAAACCGATGGCGATCATGTGGCGCTCGATCACCCCGCCGATGGCGGCCAGAATCGAGGGGATGTACTTGCCGTTGACCCAGGCCCCACCACGCGGATCGAACACCGCTTTCAGCTCTTCCACCACGAAGGACACGTCGCCCCCGCGCCGGAACACCGCCGAGATCATCCGCGTCAGCGCCACGGTCCAGGCGAAATGCTCCATGTTCTTGGAGTTGATGAAGACCTCGAAGGGCCGCCGGTGCCCGCCGACGATGATATCGTTGATCGTCAGATAGATGGCATGTTCGCTGTCCGGCCACTTGAGCTTGTAGGTCGCCCCCTCCAGCGCCTGCGGCCGGTCCAGCGGTTCGGACATATAGATGACGTCGCCGTGGGGGTGGTTGGGCTCTGCGGCGGGAGTGGCGATGACTTCGGGACTTGCCGGTGTGAGAAGCGAATTGAGTTCCACTTTCAAGGCCGAAGCCAACGCCTTCAATGTGTCAATGCGCGGGTTTTTTGAGCGCCCCTCAATAATATCGGTTACGGCTCGTGCGTTCAGCCCCGCTTTCTTAGAAACGGCTGCAGCAGTCGTGCCTTGTGCTGCAATGGCGCTCTTCAGCTTTTCGGGAAGCGATTTGTCGTTAGCAGCGGTTTCGGCCACGCTCAGCACTGACCCCGTCACGTCGTTCGGACGATAGGTCGTGCAGCCTTTGCAGCCGGTCTCGTAGGCCTGCATGTAGACATCCTTAAACGCCTCAAAGCTGATGTCCTCGGGGCAGTTGATCGTCTTGGAAATCGAGCTGTCCACCCATGCCTGCGCCGCAGCCTGCATCCGCACATGATCGAGCGGGGCCAGCGTCTGGGCGTTGACGAAATGGTCGGGCAGCGGCGCGTCGGCCTTGAGGTCGCGCCACATCTGCACCGCGTAATCGACCACCTCTTCCTCGGTCCGCGACCCGTCCTTTTGCAGCACCTTGCGGGTGTAGCTGTAGGCAAAGACCGGCTCGATCCCCGAACTGACGTTCCCGGCGTAAAGGCTGATCGTGCCCGTGGGCGCAATCGAGGTCAGCAGCGCGTTGCGGATGCCGTGCTCGGCGATGGCCGCGCGCACGTCCTCGTCCATGTGCTGCATCGCTCCCGAGGCCAGAAAGGCCTCGGCCTCGAAAAGCGGGAACGGCCCCTTTTCCTTGGCCAGCTCGACGCTGGCCAGATAGGCGGCGCGCGCGATCATGTGCAGCCAGCGGTCGGTCTGTTCCGCCGCCTCCTCAGAGCCGTAGCGCAGCCCGACCATAAGCAAGGCATCGGCCAGCCCCGTGACGCCCAGCCCGATCCGCCGCTTGGCCTGCGCCTCGGCACGCTGCGCCTCGAGCGGGAATTTCGACGCGTCCACCACGTTGTCCATCATCCGCACGGCGGTCGCGACCAGATCGGTCAGCTTGCCCTCGTCGAGCTGCGCGGCCTCGCCGAACGGATCGGCCACCAGCCGCGCCAGGTTGATCGACCCCAAAAGACAGGCGCCATAAGGCGGCAGCGGCTGCTCGCCGCAAGGGTTGGTGGCCGAGATCGTCTCGCAATACCGCAGGTTGTTGGCGGCGTTGATGCGGTCGATGAAGATCACGCCGGGTTCGGCATAATCGTAGGTCGCCCGCATGATCCGGTTCCACAGATCGCGCGCCTGCACGGTGCGGTAGACCACCCCGTCAAAGACCAGATCCCAGGACCCGTCGGTCTTGACCGCCTCCATGAACGGATCGGTGACCAGAACGCTGAGGTTGAACATCCGCAGCCGCGCGCTGTCAGCCTTGGCGCCGATGAAATCCTCGATATCCGGATGATCGCAGCGCATGGTGGCCATCATCGCCCCGCGCCGGCTGCCCGCCGACATGATGGTGCGGCACATGGCGTCCCACACATCCATGAACGACAGCGGCCCCGAGGCATCGGCGGCCACCCCGCTGACCGGCGCGCCCTTGGGCCGGATGGTGCTGAAATCATAGCCGATCCCCCCGCCCTGCTGCATGGTCAGCGCGGCCTCTTTCAGCATCTCGAAAATGCCGCCCATGCTGTCGGGGATCGTGCCCATCACGAAACAGTTGAAAAGAGTGACCGACCGCGCCGTCCCCGCCCCGGCGGTGATCCGGCCGGCGGGCAGATATTTGAAATCCTCCAGCGCGGCGTAGAATTTGTCTTCCCAGAGGGCGGGCTCTTTCTCAACCCGCGCCAGCGCGCGCGCGATCCGCCGCCAGGTGTCCTCGACGGTAATGTCGATGGGCGTGCCGTCCGCTTCCTTGAAACGGTACTTCATGTCCCAGATCTGTTCGGCGATAGGGGCGGCAAAACGGGTCATATCAGGTGATTCCCTGTGCGGTCGGAGAGAGGCAGAAGGCAAAGATAGCCTGACTGCGACAAAGTCCACAACTGCTTGAAGCGGTGGGCCGGTGTTATACCATATCCTGCGGCAAATGGGGAAGAATCTGTGGATAAATTCGTTCACCTGATGAAACTGAGCGTCGGCTCCGAAAGCGTCGAGGCGATCGAGGACTGGCAGCAGCGCCGCTCCAGGCAGCGGGCGGACGGCGATTATTACCACCTGACCCGCATGTGGCCCAAACGCGAGGCCGAGCTGCTGAACGGCGGGTCGATCTACTGGGTGGTCAAGGGCGTGATGCAGGCGCGCCAGCGCATCCTGCGGCTGCAAGAGATCGTCGGCGACGACGGCATCCGCCGCTGCGGTATCGTGCTGGACCCGCAGCTGATCCGCACGACGGCGGTGCCCAAGCGGCCGTTCCAGGGCTGGCGCTATCTCGATCCGGCCGATGCGCCGCCGGACCTGCCGCAAAACCGCCAGAGCGAGGACGCCCTGCCCCCCGAACTCGCCGGCGCGCTGGCCGACATCGGCGTTCTGTAAGTCCCGAGGAAAGCCCGCAAGGGCTTGAGGAGGGGCCGCTCCTCCGCCCTTGCGGGCGTCCTCGCCACCGGTTGTAATCGTGCGCGCGAGACTTACCTCAACGGACGAGGTACAAAAGGAGCGTACATGAAAGACGTCTACACCCCGCCCGAAGTCTGGACCCAGGACACCGAGAATGGCGGCGCCTTCGCCAGCATCAACCGCCCCGTCGCCGGGGCCACGCACGACAAGGCGCTGCCCGTCGGCAAGCACCCGTTCCAGCTCTATAGCCTGGCCACGCCTAACGGGGTGAAGGTCACCGTGCTCTTCGAGGAATTGCTGGCCGCGGGCCACACCGGGGCCGAATACGACGCCTGGCTGATCCGCATCCACGAAGGCGACCAGTTCGGCAGCGGCTTTGTCGAGGTGAACCCCAATTCCAAGATCCCCGCGCTGATGGACCGCTCGGGCGACACGCCCGTGCGCGTTTTCGAATCCGGTGCGATCCTGCTGCATCTGGCCGAGAAATTCGGCGCCTTCCTCGGCGCGCCGGAACACCGCGCGGAAATGCTGTCGTGGCTTTTCTGGCAGATGGGCAGCGCGCCTTATCTGGGCGGCGGCTTCGGGCATTTCTACGCCTATGCGCCCGAGCCGATGGAATACCCCATCAACCGCTTCACGATGGAGGCCAAGCGCCAGCTCGACGTGCTCGACCGCGCGCTCGCCGATCGCCGTTTCCTCACCGGCGACGACTACACCATCGCCGATATCGCGATCTGGTCGTGGTATGGCCAGCTGGCGCTGGGGCGGCTCTATAACGCGGGCACCTTCCTGGATGTGGACAGCTACACCAACGTGCAGCGCTGGGCCAAGGAGATCGACGCGAGGCCGGCGGTGCAGCGCGGGCGTATGGTCAACCGCACGTCGGGCGACCCGGCGATGCAATTGCACGAACGCCACGACGCGTCGGATTTCGACACCAAAACGCAGAACAAGCAACTCGCGGCGGAATAACCCGCCGCCGTCGGACGCAATGCGGACCGGATGGTCCCGGGTCAGGCCCGGGACCGCGCATCGCCCCTGTCCGCGCGGCGGCCGCGCTCTAGCTCACGTCGCATGAGCAAACCTTACGAACCCCGCGGCCTCGCCGTGCCATCCGGCCGCCTGGGCCGCGCCGCACGGCTGGGCGGCCTGACCTCGGGCATCCTCGGCGCCATGGCTGTCGAAGGCACGCGGCGGCTGGCCGGCGGCCAGCGCCCCGCCGCGCGCGACCTTCTGCTGACGCCGGGCAATGCCCGGCGCATCACCGAGAAATTGGCCACCATGCGCGGCGCGGCGATGAAGATGGGGCAGCTGATCTCGATGGAGGCCGGCGACCTGCTTCCGCCCGAGCTGGCGCAGATCCTCGCCCCGCTGCGCGCGCAGGCACATTTCATGCCGCCCGCCCAGCTGAAACGGGTGCTGACCGCCAATTACGGCGCGGATTTCCTGAAACGCTTCGCCCGGTTCGACGTCCGCCCCATCGCCGCCGCCAGCATCGGGCAGGTCCACCGCGCCACCGCCCACGACGGGCGCGACCTGGCGCTCAAGATCCAGTACCCCGGTGTCCGCGCCGCCATCGACGCCGATGTGCGCAACGTCGACACCTTGCTGCGCATGTCGGGGCTTCTGCCCAGAGGGCTGGACCTGGCCCCGCTGCTGGAAGAGGCCCGCAAACAGCTGCATGACGAGGCCGATTACGCCCGCGAGGCGCGCTATCTGGCCCGCTTCGGCGATCTCCTGAAGCACGATGCCGCTTTCCGCGTGCCCCGGCATCACGCCGATTTCAGCACGTCCGACATCCTCGCCATGTCGTTCGAGCCGTCGCATGACATCGACGATCTGGCCCAGGCCGACCAGGACACGCGCGACCGGGCGATGACCGATCTGACCCGCCTTTTCCTGAAAGAGCTCTTCGACTGGCGAATGGTCCAGACCGACCCGAACTTCGCCAATTACCGCGTCGACCCAGAAAGCGGCCGGATCGTGCTGCTGGATTTCGGTGCTGCGCGGTCGTTCGACGAACCCCTGACCGAACGCTTCCGCGCCTTGCTGCGCGCCGGGCTGGCGCGCGAACGCGAGGCGATCCGCGCGGCGATGATCGCCATCGGCTATTTCCGCGATACCACGCCCTCGCGCCAGCAAGAGGCGATCCTGCGCATGGCCGACATGGCGCTGCCGATGATCGCCTCGCATGCGTCGTTCGATTTCGGCGACACCGCCCTGATCGCGCGGCTGCGCGACGAGGGGATGCGGCTGGGCGTCGAGGAAGAGTTCCGTGAAATCCCGCCCATCGACGCGCTGTTCCTGCAGCGCAAGATGGCGGGGCTTTTCCTGCTGGCCACGCGCCTGCGCGCCCGGGTGCCGGTGCGCGCGCTGATCGAACCTTATGTCGAGAGACGCTAGTCACCCGGAACCAAATTTGCCATCATTGATTTGAGGCAATTCGGGGAGGCGTTGATGCGGGGCCGGGCATCGG
>NZ_JAWHTD010000010.1:0-122692 GCF_032586235.1 Aestuariicoccus sp. MJ-SS9 | reverse complement strand
CGGTTGTAGCTCAGTTGGTTAGAGTACCGGCCTGTCACGCCGGGGGTCGCGGGTTCGAGCCCCGTCAACCGCGCCACCACTGCCCCGAAGCCCCGCCCGACGCGATGCGCGGTTGTAGCTCAGTTGGTTAGAGTACCGGCCTGTCACGCCGGGGGTCGCGGGTTCGAGCCCCGTCAACCGCGCCACTTTCCTTTTCAGGTGATCCGGATGTGCGGCCTTGCGGCCGCGCTTGGTATCTCGGCCCCTGCCGGGGCAGGGACCTCGGGCCGCTTGGGGCTTTCGTTGCGCATGAAAAAAGGCGCCCTAAGGCGCCTTTGTATGGTGGGGCGGTGCTTAGCGGCCCCAGCTGCGCACCGGGCCGCAATCCATATGCACGAAGTCGGAGCGCGAGTAGCTTCCGACGCCTCCGGCCTTGCAGGCGGCGGCCGCGCGGGCCATCTGGCCCACCGAGCGCGAGTTCAGCCGCAGGTCCGCGGCCTGTCCCTTGAGGTGCAGCGAGTTCTTGGCGACGCCCGAAGAGCGCGCGCGCAGCATCGCGTTGGTTCTGGGGCTACGGTAGCCCGAGAGCAGCATGTAGGGTTCCGACACGTCCATCAGGTTATGCGCCGCCGCCATGATGTCGACGGTGCGCAGGTCGATGTTCTTGATGTCGTTGGTGCGCCAATCGCGCATGAAATAGGTCACTTCCTTAACGGCGTCGGCGATGTAATCGCCCTCGATCCAGTAGATCATGTCGAGCCGTTCGCCGGTGCGGCCGGAATACATCCGGATCCGCCGGATGTCGCCGCCGCCGCGCAAAAAGCCGGCGGCATTGGAATAGGTCGGTGCGGCGGTCACCACAGTGGCTGCAAATGCACCAAGGAGGCCGCGCCTCGTAAGGCTGGTCGAAGTCGTGTTCGTCATAACGGAGCGCCTGTCCCGTAGTCGCTGTACCTGTGTCGCCCGCAACGTTGTGCAGGCCCTGCCATCTCATCCCCAGATGTATGGTTTCTATGACACATATCGAATCATTCTTAAAGCTCGATTTCCGGCCCCTGGCCCGCAGCAAGCCATTTCGGCGGGATTTTGCTTAAACCGTAAAAGCTGTGTCCGGAATACCTGTTTTTTTCTTGGGTGCGGCATCGCGGCCACGCCAGGGCCGAAGCGGGCCGGTCATGGCTTTATTGTGAGTGGACAAGCCGCTTTCCCTGCCGCCAAATGAAGACGTTGGTTGAGGTAGGATTAAGGACGGCGCTGTGCGGGTCGGGAAAATCATTCAGGCGAAACTCATGGCCGGGGCGGTTTGCCTGGCTTTCGGCGCGGGCGCGCCCTTGGCCGGACAGGCCGCGCAGGTCACCGCGTTCAAACAGGCGCTGGCCGAGACGCTGTTCCAGGACGAGGGGATCGCGGCCTTTTACCGCGCGCGCGACTTTGCGCCCATCTGGACCGGCGACAGCGACGACGACCGGGCCCGGCGCGCAGCATTGCTGGCCGCGTTCGAAACCGTCGGACATCATGGTCTGCCCACGGCGCGCTATGACGCGCAGGCGCTGATGGCGCGGTTTGCGGCTGCGCGGGACGCGCGGGCGCGCGGCGCGCTCGAGATGGAGCTCAGCCAGCTTTACCTGCGCCTTGCGCGCGACCTTCAGACCGGGGTGCTCGACCCGCGGGCCGCCGCGCCGGGGATCAAGCGCGAGGTACCGCTGCGCGATGCGGGCGATCTCTTGCAGCGCATCGCGGCGGAGGAACCGGCCAAGGTCCTGCGGTCGCTGCCGCCGCAAAGCCCGGAATATGCGCGGCTGATGAAACACAAGCTGCTGCTCGAGCGCGCGCTCGAGCATGGCGGCTGGGGGCCGGAGGTGCGGGCGGGCAAGCTCGAGCCCGGGCAGACCGGCGAGGCGGTGATCACCTTGCGCGACCGGCTTGTGTCGATGAAGTATCTCCGCCCCACGATCTCGGCGCGCTACGACGCCGCGATGGAGACCGCGGTGCGCGCCTTTCAAGAGGATCACGGGCTTGAACCCGATGGGGTCGCCGGGGCGGGCACGCTCAAGGAGATCAACAAATCCGTGGCCGACCGGCTGAAATCGGTCATCGTCGCGATGGAGCGGGAGCGCTGGATCAATCTGCCCGAAGGCCTGGGCCAGCGTCATATCCTGGTCAACCTGACCGATTTCAAGGCGCGGATCATCGACGACGGCAAGGTCACCTTCGAGACCCGCTCGGTCGTGGGCCATCAGGATCCCGACCGTCGCACGCCGGAATTCTCGGACGAGATGGACCACATGGTCATCAACCCGAGCTGGTACGTACCGCGCTCGATCATCGTCAAGGAATACCTGCCGCTCTTGCGGCAGAACCCCGGCGCGGCCGGGCATCTGCAGATCACCGACCGCCGCGGGCGGGTGGTGAACCGGGGCCAGGGCTTTGCCAATTTCAGCGCCGCGAATTTCCCCTATTCGATGCGCCAGCCGCCGGGGCCGCGCAATGCGCTGGGGACGGTCAAGTTCATGTTCCCCAACAAGCACAACATCTATCTGCATGATACGCCTGCGAAATCTCTTTTCGCGCGCGAGGTGCGGACCTACAGCCACGGCTGCGTGCGACTCAACGATCCGCATGATTTCGCCTATATGATCCTGGCCCGGCAGACCGACGATCCCGAGGGGTTCTTTCACGAACGCCTGCGCTCGGGGCAGGAAACCCGCGTCGATCTGGACCAGCCGATCCCGGTCCATCTGATCTATCGCACGGCGATCACCCAGGCCAAGGGCAAGGTGAATTACCGCCGCGACGTCTATGGGCGCGACGCCAGGATCTGGGCCGCGCTGAACGCGGCGGGGGTGGTGCTGAACGGCTCTGGCAGCTAAACCCCGGCGGGCCGGAAGCCGGAGGTGAGCATGGCCCACACGCTTGAAGAAATCGCCGCAGCGCTGGGGCTGCCGTTCGAAGGGGACGGCGGCCTGACAATCGTGTCCGTCGCCGAGCCTGCGTCTTGCGCGGACGATCAACTGGCGCTGGCGATGAAACCCGAGTTTGCCGATCAGCTGGCGCAGGGACAGGCGCGGGCGGCCATGATGTGGCAGGGCGCGGATTGGCGCGGTTACGGGCTAAAGGGCGCGATTCTGGCACCACGGCCGCGTTACGCCATGGCCGGGCTCTCGGCCATGATGGACGAGGGGCCGGGCTATGACGCCGGCATCCATCCCAGCGCAATGATCCACCCCACGGCCGAGCTGGCCGCCGATGTGTCGGTCGGGCCTTTGTCGGTGATCGGCGCGGGCGCGCGCATCGGCGCGGGATCGGTGATCGGCCCGCAGGCGCATGTGGGCGGCAAGGCTGTGATCGGGCCGGGCGCGCTGCTGCACGCGGGTGTGCGGATCGGCGCGCGGGTGACCATCGGCGCGCGCTTCATCGCGCAGCCTGGCGCGGTGGTCGGCGCGGACGGGTTCTCCTTTGTCACGCCCGAGGTCTCGGGCGTCGAAAAGGCGCGCGACACGCTGGGGGCCGACGGCACTGACACGGCGCAAAGCTGGGCGCGGATCCACTCGCTGGGCGCCGTGCGCATCGGCGACGATGTCGAGTTGGGGGCCAACGCCTGCATCGACCGCGGATCGGTCCGCGACACGCTGGTGGGCGACGGCTGCAAGTTCGACAACCTCGCGCAGGTGGGCCACAACGTGGTGATCGGGCGCGATTGCCTGATCTGCGCGCAGGTGGGCATCGCCGGCTCGACCCGGATCGGCAACAACGTGGTGCTGGGCGGGCAGACGGGCGTGTCCGACAACATCACCGTGGGCGACAACGTCATCACCGGCGGCGCGACCAAGGTGCTGGCCAATGTGCCGCCGGGCCGGGTGATGCTGGGCTACCCGGCGATGAAGATGGAAACCCATGTCGAGGCCTACAAGGGCTTCCGCCGTCTGCCGCGGCTCTTCCGCGACGTCGCCGCCTTGCAGAAAGCGGTTTCAAAGCTGACGGGGAATGACTAAATCAGCCCCGGGTGGGAATGCCGAGGAAGTCCGATGGATATTGCGCTGAAGGTCCGCGAAATCATCGCCGAACAGGCGATGCTCGATGTCGCCGATGTCCGGCCCGAGCATACGCTGGCCGATCTCGGCGTCGATTCGATGGCCGTGGTCGAGGCGATCTTCGTGATCGAGGAAACCTTCGACATTTCCGTGCCCTTCAACGCGAACCAGCCCGAGGACAGCGATTTCGACATCTCGACGGTGGCCAGGATCGCCGAAGGGGTGCAGCGGCTGGTGGATCAAAAGCCGTGAAACGGGTCGTCATCACCGGCGCGGGCACGATCAATGCGCTGGGTCACGACGTGCCGCAGACGCTCGAGGCCATGCGCGAGGGGCGGTGCGGCATCGGCCCGCTGGTCTTCCGCGATGTCGAGCGGCTGGCGATCCGCATCGGCGGGCAGGTGCGCGGCTTCGAGGCCGAGCAGGTCTTCAACCGCCAGCAATTGTCGCTTTATGACCGGTTCACCCAATTCACCCTGATCGCCGCGCGCGAGGCGATGGCGCAATCGGGGCTGACCTTCGGCGGAGAATTGGCGACGCGCTCGGGCGTGGTGCTGGGCACCTCGGGCGGCGGGCTGACCACGCAGGACGAAAACTATCGGGCCGTCTACGAAGAGGGCAAGAATCGCGTCCATCCCTTCGTCGTGCCCAAGCTGATGAACAACGCCGCCACCAGCCATGTCAGCATGGAGTTCAACCTCAAGGGCCCGTCCTTTACCGTGGCCACCGCCTGCGCCAGCTCGAACCATGCCATGGGCCAGGCCTTCCACATGATCCGGTCGGGCATGTGCGACGTGATGATCACCGGCGGGTCGGAATCGATGCTGTGCTTCGGCGGGGTGAAGGCATGGGAGGGCCTCAGGGTGATGTCCAAGGACGCCTGCCGCCCGTTCTCGGCGACCCGCAGCGGCATGGTGCAGGGCGAAGGGGCAGGGGTCTTCGTCTTCGAAGAGATGAACCACGCCCGCGCCCGCGGCGCCGAGATTCTGGCCGAGGTGGTGGGCTTTGCCATGACCTCGGATGCGGCCGACATCGTGATGCCCTCGAAACAGGGCGCCGCGCGGGCGATGCAGGGCGCGCTGGCCGATGCACGGCTTCCGCGTGAGGAGGTGGGCTATATCAACGCCCACGGCACCGGTACGGCGGCCAACGACAAGACCGAATGCGCCGCCGTGGCGGATGTGTTCGGCACCCACGCGGACCGGCTGATGATCTCGTCGACGAAATCCATGCACGGCCACCTCATCGGCGGCACGGGTGCTGTCGAGCTTCTGGCATGCATCATGGCGCTGCGCGACGGTGTGATCGCCCCAACCATCGGCTACGAAGAACCTGACCCCGAATGCGCCCTCGACGTGGTGCCGAACGAGGCGCGCGAGGCCAGGGTCGAGGCCGCGGTCTCCAACGCCTTCGCCTTCGGAGGCCTCAACGCAGTGCTTGCCCTCCGCCGCGTCTGACCCCGCAGCTGGGTCTGATCCCGACGCCCCTGTTTTCATTGATCCAAAAATATCCCGGGGGGTGTGGGGGGCTGGCCCCCCACCTCGCCACCAAAATCTGGCGCGTCAATAACCCCGCCAGATCCACCCGCCACCCAGGATCCGCGTGCCCTCGGTTTCATAGAACACGCAAGCCTGCCCGGGCGACACGCCTTCCTCGGGCGTCAGCAGCTCGACCTCGGCGGTGGTCGCCGACAGGGGGCGGATGATCGCTGGCCGCGGCGGGCGGGTCGAGCGGACCTTGACCGACACGTGCCATTCATCCGCCGAATCGAACGGTGCCTCGCCCAGCCAGTTGATCTCGCGCACCGGGACGGTGCGCGTCGACAGCATCGCCTTGGGGCCGACCACGACCTGTTTCGCGTCGACATCCAGCTTGACCACGTAAAGCGGCTCGTCCAGCCCGCCGATCCCCAGACCCCGGCGCTGGCCGATGGTATAGTGGATGACACCCTCGTGATGGCCCAGAACCCGGCCATCCGCATGCACGATCTCGCCCGGCTCCGCCGCGCCGGGGCGCAGCTTTTCGATCACCGCGGCATAGTTGCCGTCCGGCACAAAGCAGATGTCCTGGCTGTCGGGCTTGTCGGCCACGTCGAGGCCATACCGCGCGGCAAGCTCGCGCGTGGCCGCCTTCGACGCCAGATGCCCCAGCGGAAAGCGCAGGTAGTCCAGCTGCTCCGGCGTGGTGGAGAACAGGAAATAGCTCTGATCGCGCGCCGCATCGGCGGCTGAATGCAGCTCGGGCCCCGCCGCGCCCATCTTGCGCTGTATGTAATGCCCGGTGGCCATGCAATCGGCGTCGAGATCGCGCGCGGTCTCAAGCAGATCCTTGAACTTGACCCGTTCGTTGCAGCGGATGCAGGGCACCGGCGTCGCGCCGCCCAGATAGCTGTCGGCAAACTCGTCGATCACCGCCTCGCGAAAGACGTTCTCGTAATCCAGCACGTAGTGCGGAAAGCCCATCGTTTCGGCCACGCGGCGTGCGTCGTGAATGTCGATCCCGGCACAGCACGCGCCCTTTTTGGCCAGCGCCGCACCATGGTCGTAAAGCTGCAGCGTGACGCCCACGACGTCGTAACCTTCGTCCTTCAGCATCGCCGCCACCACCGACGAATCGACGCCCCCCGACATGGCCACGACCACGCGGGTTTCGGACGGGGTCTTGGGCAGGCCAAGCGAATTGAGCTTCGGCGCATCGAGCGGCATGGGGATCCTCCGGGGAATTCCATGGGAATATAGAAAAATCCTCGGTATTCTCAAGGCCCCGACTTCATAAGGCGTTAAGTGGCAATCGGCGAAACAATGCGGGAACCGAAAAGCGGGACGCCGATATGTACCTCAAAAAGATCGATGGGCCACGCGCCGTGACCCTGCCGGATGGCACCGTAATGACGCGCGCCGATCTGCCGCCGCCCGACACCAAGCGCTGGGTCGCCTCTCGTAAGGCTCAGGTGGTGCGGGCGGTCACTTATGGTCTGATTTCGCCGGAACAGGCCTGCGACCGTTATGCGCTCAGCACCGAGGAGCTGACGGAATGGGTGCGCGCGCTGGCGGTCCACGGGGAGGAGGCGCTGAAAACGACCGCGCTCCAGCAATACCGGCAACCATAGGTTGCAATTCCGGACGGTTCGCTTATGGTAATCAGTGATTAACCTATTTTGACCAGTTTAGTCACGAGTTTGAATAACACCGGAGTGCCCGAAATGCGTGTCCTTCTCGTTGAAGACGATCCAACGACTTCAAAAAGCATCGAAATGATGCTGACGCATGCCAATCTCAACGTCTATGCCACCGATCTGGGCGAAGAGGGGATCGATCTGGCGAAGCTTTATGATTACGATCTTATCCTTCTGGATCTGAATCTTCCGGACATGAACGGGCATGACGTTCTGCGCCAACTTCGTCTCGCTAGGGTTGAAACGCCGATCCTGATCCTGTCGGGGGCCGACGACACGGACAGCAAGCTCAAGGGCTTTGGCCACGGCGCCGACGATTACCTGACCAAACCATTCCACCGCGACGAGCTGATCGCGCGAATCCACGCCATCATCCGCCGCTCGAAGGGCCATTCGCAATCGGTGATCCGAACCGGGCGCATTTCGGTCAACCTCGACGCCAAGACGGTGGATGTGGCCGGCAAGGCGGTGCATCTGACCGGCAAGGAATACCAGATGTTCGAACTGCTCAGCCTGCGCAAGGGCACGACGCTGACCAAGGAAATGCTCCTCAACCACCTCTACGGCGGTATGGATGAGCCGGAACTCAAGATCATCGACGTCTTCATCTGCAAGCTGCGCAAGAAGCTGGGCGAGGCGACGGGCGATGGCAATTACATCGAAACCGTCTGGGGGCGCGGCTATGTGCTGCGCGATCCCGATCCCGAGCCCGGTCGCGACGGGGCGCCGGCGCTGGCCGTCGGCGCATGACGCGGCAAGACTGGACCTGACCCTTTCAGCCGCCTATCACTTGGCCCAACCAAGACAGGTGGGTCCGGGGCGGCGGAATGGCGGAAAAATCGGTTAACAGCCTGAGCGAAGACGAGGCGCGCGCCGAACTGGCGGAATTGGCACAAAAGATCGGCGCGGCCAACAAGGCCTATCACACCGAGGACGCGCCCGAGATCTCGGACGCGGAGTACGACCGGCTCAAGCGGCGCAACGCCGCGATCGAGGCGCAATTCCCCGCGCTGAAACGCGCCGACAGCCCCAGCGAACAGGTCGGCGGCGCCCCGGCCGAAGGCTTTGCCAAGGTGCGCCACAGGGTGCGGATGCTGTCGCTGGCCAATGCGTTCGACGACGACGACATCCTCGAATTCGACGCCAGCATCCGCCGCTTTCTGGGCCTGACGGCCGAGGCACCGCTTGCCTATACCGCCGAACCCAAGATCGACGGTCTGTCGCTCAGCCTGCGCTACGAGGATGGCGTCCTGACACAGGCGGCCACGCGCGGCGATGGCGCCGAGGGCGAGAACGTCACCGCCAATGCCCGCACCATCCACGATATCCCCGAAACGCTGAAAGGCGCGCCTCGGATCCTCGAGGTGCGCGGCGAGGTCTACATGTCGCACGAGGATTTCGCGGCGCTCAACGAGCGGCAGGCGGCGCGCGGGGCCAAGACCTTTGCCAACCCGCGCAACGCCGCCGCCGGATCGTTGCGCCAGCTTGACAGCACGATCACCCGGGACCGCCCGCTGCGGTTCTTCGCCTATTCCTGGGGCGAACTGTCGGAACCGCTGGCCGACACGCAGATGGCCGCAATCGAACGGCTCAACACATTGGGATTCCAGACCAATCCGCTGACCGTCCGCTGCGAGGGGCCGCAAGAGATGCTGGCCCATTACGCCCGGATTGAAGAGCAGCGCGCGACGCTGGGCTACGATATCGATGGCGTGGTCTACAAGGTCGACGCGCTCGAGCTGCAAAGGCGGCTGGGCTTCCGCTCGACCACGCCGCGTTGGGCCATCGCGCATAAATTCCCCGCCGAACTGGCCTGGACCCGGCTCGAATCGATCGACATCCAGGTCGGGCGCACCGGCGCGCTGTCGCCGGTGGCGCGGCTGACGCCGGTCACCGTGGGCGGCGTCGTGGTCAGCAACGCCACGCTGCACAACGAGGATTACATCGCGGGCCGCGATTCGAACGGCAACCCGATTCGCGACGGCAAGGACATCCGCGTGGGCGACTGGGTGCAGGTCTACCGCGCGGGCGACGTGATCCCCAAGGTGGCCGATGTGGACCTGTCCAAACGCCCCGACGATGCGCAACCCTACGACTTCCCGACGACCTGCCCGGAATGCGGGTCGGACGCCATCCGCGAGGAAGGCGACGCCGTGCGCCGCTGCACCGGCGGCCTGATCTGCCCCGCGCAGGCCGTTGAAAAGCTGAAACATTTCGTCAGCCGCGCGGCCTTCGACATCGAGGGGCTGGGCGCCAAGCAGGTCGAACAATTCTACCGCGACGGCTGGATCCGAGAACCCGCCGACATCTTCACCCTGCGCGACCGCTTCGGCCAGGGCCTGCAACAGCTCAGGAACCGCGAAGGCTGGGGTGAGAAATCCGCCGAAAACCTCTTTGCCGCCATCGACGAACGCCGCCGGATCCCGCTGGGCCGGCTGATCTTTGCGCTGGGGATCCGGCATGTGGGCGAGAATGCCTCGAACCTTTTTGCGCGCAGCTACGGCACCTGGGAGGCCTTCGAAGAGGCCGTCACTGCCGCCGGCGCGCAAGAGGGCGCCGCGTGGGACAATCTGCTGGCCATCGACGGCGTCGGCACGGTCATGGCGCAATCGCTGGTGTCGGCCTTCGCGCAGGAGGCCGAGCGCGCCTCGATCGACCGGCTGGTCCACTACCTCGACGTGCAGCCCGCCGAACGCCCGCAGACCGACGGCAGCCCGGTCGCCGGCAAGACCGTTGTCTTCACCGGCACGCTGGAACGCATGACCCGGGCCGAGGCCAAGGCGCGGGCCGAGGCGCTGGGGGCCAAGGTGTCGGGCTCGGTGTCGGCGAAGACCGACATCGTGGTCGCGGGCCCAGGCGCGGGCAGCAAGGAAAAGAAGGCCCGCGAGCTGGGGCTGGAGGTGCTGGACGAGGACGCCTGGCTGGCGCTGATCGGCGCGTGAGCGGGCGGCCCGAAATCCTTTTTCCGCTGTTCGGAGAGCTGACCAAGCTCGACGGGATCGGGCCGAAAACCGCGCAGAACCTGGCGAATCTGGATATCGAATCGCCGCGCGATCTGCTGTTTACCCTGCCGCATTCGGTGATCGACCGCCGCCCGCGCGCCAGCGTCATGGGCGCCGATTTGCCCGCCACGCTGACCGTCGAGGTCACCATCGGCCAGCACCGCCCGCCGCGCAACAAGGGCGGCGCCTACCGGATCACGGTCAATGATGCCGAAACCGCCTTTCAGGTCGTGTTCTTCCATGCCCGCGGCGATTATCTGTCCAAGGTGCTGCCGACCGGGCAGAGGCGGCTTTTGTCCGGCCGGGTCGAGCTTTTCGACGGCATCGCCCAGATGGTGCACCCCGATCACATCCTGCGCCCCGAGGAGGCCGACACGCTGCCCGCGTTCGAGCCGGTCTATCCGCTGACTGCCGGGGTCACGCAAAAGACCATGACACGGGCCGCGGCCGACGTGCTGGCGCGCGCGCCCGATCTGCCCGACTGGATGGACCCGACCTTCCGCGAGAAAGAGGGCTGGAGCAGCTGGCAGGAGGCGATTCGCGCGGCCCATACGCCGAGGTCGCTGGACGATCTCTTGCCCACGGCCCCGGCGCGGGCGCGGCTGGCCTATGACGAGCTGATGGCGCATCAGCTGACGCTGGCCCTGGCGCGGGCGCATCGGCGCAAGGGCAAGGGCATGGTCACGCAGGGCAACGGCGCGCTCAGGCGCAAGGTTCTGGCGGCCTTGCCCTACCGGCCGACTGCCGCGCAGCTGCGCGCGATGGACGAGATCGCCGGCGACATGGCCACCGAAGAGCGGATGAACCGCCTGCTGCAGGGCGATGTCGGCGCGGGCAAGACGTTGGTGGCTTTCATGGCGCTCTTGATCGCGGTCGAGGCGGGCGGGCAGGGGGTCATGATGGCCCCCACCGAGATCCTCGCACGCCAGCATCTGGAAGGGCTGCAACCGCTGGCGGAATCGGCGGGCGTGGTGCTGGAAATCCTGACCGGCCGCGACAAGGGCGCCGAGCGGCGGGCGAAACTGGAGGCGCTGGCGCGCGGCGATATCCAGATCCTCGTGGGCACCCATGCGGTCTTTCAAAAGGACGTGGCGTTTCACGATCTTCGCCTCGCCATCGTCGACGAACAACACCGCTTTGGCGTCCGCCAGCGGCTGGAGCTGGGGCGCAAGGGGATGGGCGCGGACGTCCTGGTGATGACCGCCACGCCGATTCCCCGCAGCCTCGCGCTGGCGCAATACGGCGACATGGACGTGTCGGTGCTTGACGAAAAACCGCCCGGGCGCAAGCCGATCAAGACCGCGCTGATCTCGGCCGAGCGCATGGGCGAGGTGGTCAGCCACCTTGCCAAGGCCATCGGCGACGGGCGGCAGGCCTATTGGGTCTGCCCGCTGGTCGAGGAAAGCGAAAGCGTCGATCTGACGGCGGCCGAGGACCGGTTCAAACACCTGCGTGCGGCCCTGGGCGAGGGGCGCGTCGGGCTGGTGCATGGCCAGATGCCGCCCGCCGAAAAGGACGCGGCGATGGCGAAATTCGTCGCGGGCGAGACCGCTGTTCTGGTGGCCACCACGGTGATCGAAGTGGGCGTCAACGTGCCCAACGCCACGATCATGGTGATCGAACGGGCCGAAAGCTTTGGGCTGGCGCAGTTGCACCAGCTGCGCGGCCGGGTCGGGCGCGGCGAGGCGGCCTCGACCTGTCTGCTGGTCTATCAGCCGCCTCTGGGCGAAAGCGGGATGAAGCGGCTGACGACCCTCCGCGAGACCGAGGACGGGTTCCGCATTTCCGAGGTCGACCTGGAAATGCGCGGCGCGGGCGATCTGATCGGCACGGCGCAATCGGGCCTGCCACGGTTCCGCGTCGCCGATCTGGAACGGCAGGCGAGCCTGATGGCGGTAGCCCAGAGCGATGCGCGCAGGCTCTTGTCCGAGGATCCGACGCTGGAAACGCCGCGCGGACAGGCCGCGCGCCAGCTGCTCTGGCTGATGCGACAGGACGAGGCGATCCGGCTGATTTCCGTCGGTTGACCCCCTTTGTTCTCAAATGTTCTTAAAAAGTTCTTTACAGGTGGCGCTGGATGTGAGAACAAAGAGGCAACAACGGAACACGAGGAGCCACCCATGCTGAACGACATCGCCACCGCCTTCGACCGCGCCCGGGGTACGCTGGTGCAGGATGCCATCGGCGCGATGTCTCTGGCCGTGATCCTGCTGGGCGCCCTGCATCTGCCCGGCCTTATCTAAGTTTCTGCCTGCGTTCTTGTCACGGGTCCGCTTGCGCATCACTGTCCCGATGCGTTTCGACCGACACTGCCTGTTCCGTCCCGTCCGGCCTGCCTGATCCCGGACTTTCAAGCGGCCCGGTCCCTGACAACAGACGCGCCACTGACCGCCGCCTCCTGTCCCGGAGCGCGGCGGTTTTTTTATGCGCTCTGCGCGGCCTCGGCCTGATGCGCGGCCTCGCTCGCGGCGTCGAGCGTCAGCAGAATCGACGCGTGGCGGTTCTTGTAGGCAGCGGCGGGGCGCAGAACCTCGAGCTCTTCGAACGGGGCCGAGGGGGTGGGGCCGTCGGATTTCAGCATCGCGCGCAATTCGTCGCGCGCCTGGGCGATCTGGTCCGCCGTGCAGCCCACGATCGCGGCCCCCACGACAGACGCCGCCGCCTGGCCCAGGGCGCAGGCCTTGACGTCCTGCCCGTAGTCCACAACGCGGCCGTCCGCCATCTTAAGATCGACCGTCACCGTCGACCCGCAGAGCGGCGAGCGTTTCTTGACCGTCGCGTCCGGGTCGCTCAGCCGTTCGGTGCGCGGCATGTCGGCGGTCAGCGCCAGGATGCGTTGCGAATAGAGCTTGATCAGATCGTTGTCGCCGGACATGGCTTTCCCTTTTGCGATGTCCCTCATATCTAGGGGCTGAGTTTACGGATGCAAAAAGGTTTTTGTCATGCCCTTCGACCCCGCGACTTTGGTCTATGACGACCGCGGCCTGATCCCCTGCGTCGCGCAGGACAGCGCCACGGGGCAGGTCCTGATGATGGCCTGGATGAACGCCGAGTCGGTGGCGCGCACGCTTGAGACCGGCCGCGTGACCTATTGGTCGCGCTCGCGCCAGGCCTTCTGGGTCAAGGGCGAAAGCTCGGGCCATGTGCAGGAACTGCTGGATCTGCGGGTCGATTGCGACCGCGATTGCCTGCTCGCGGTGGTGCGCCAGACCGGGCCGGCCTGCCATACGAATCGCCGCGTCTGTTTCTACACCTCGGTCACCGGCGGCGAGGAAACCGAGCTGATGGGGCCGGTCGCGTCGTCATAACCCGACCATCGCGCGGATGTCGGCGGGCGTCCGCCCTTCGGCGCGGTAGGTGGCGATGGCGCGGGCATCGTCGCGTTTGGCCAGCCGCCGCCCGGTCTCGTCGCGGATCAGCCGGTGGTGGTGGTAGACCGGCGTCGGCAGTCCCAACAGCCGTTGCAGCATCACGTGAATTGGTGTCGCGTCAAACAGATCCGCGCCCCGGATCACATGGGTGATGCCCTGCGCCGCGTCGTCCAGAACCACCGAAAGGTGATAGGACCCGACGAAATCCCGGCGCGACAGGACCACATCGCCGACCTCTTCGATCATTGTCTGGGCGGCGCGGTGGATCGGATCGGGGCGGGTCTCTTCGCGGAAAACGATATTGGGGTCAATCCTTTCCAGTGCTTTCCTCATGTCGATCCGCAAGGCTTCGCCGCCGGGTCGCCGGGGCGGGCGCGGTTTGTCGCGGCAGGTGCCGGGATAGACCAGCCCGTCGGGTCCGATCAGCGGCGGGTCACCCTCCTGCGGCGCGGCGGTGGCGGCGGCGATGTCGCGCCGGGTGCAGCTGCAGGGGTAAAGCAGCCCCGCGCCCCAAAGCCTGTCGAGCGCCGCCTCATAGGCGCCGACCCGTTCCGACTGACGCATGGGCGGCGCATCCCAGTCGATCTCCAGCCAGTGCAGATCGTCGTAGATCTGCGCCTCCCATTCGGGGCGTGATCGGGTGGTGTCGATATCCTCGATCCGCAGCAAGAATTGCCCGCCTTCGGACCGTGCGCGGTCATGCGCCAGAAGCGCGGAAAAGGCGTGGCCGAGATGTAGTGGGCCGGTTGGCGACGGGGCAAAGCGCGTGACGAATATCAATTTTTCTCAAGCACATAGACGGTTGCGTTCAAGTCGCGGCCGGGCAGGTGGGGTCCATGTTCGCGAAAACGTTCGGTGACCGTGCCGTCCGCCATCAGCGCTTCGACCCGAGCCTGATAGCTCGGATCCTCCAGCGTGTGGTCATTGAAGCTGAAGACGGTGAAACCGCCGGGCTCCAGCGCGTCGATGATGCGGTCCAGCACGGCCAAAGGCGCGGCCCCGGCGCCGATGACGCCGATGGCTGCAATGGCCGCGTAACCACGGGGCAAGGGATCATTGGCCTGCGTCTGCGACAGATCGCGGTAGAGGCCCTTGTCGCGGGCGATGGCAAGCATGTCGGGGGACAGATCCAGCCCGTCGATCACGGTAAAGCCGGCCAGGCGCAGCGCGAGCCCCGACAGGCCCGTACCGCAGCCGAAATCGAGGATGGGCGCGTTCGTGTCGGCCATGATCGCATGCAGGGCGGCGGCGCAACGGCCCGGTGTGGCATAGCCGTTTTCGGCAACTTCCGCCTCGTAACTCTTTGACCAGGCGTCATAAACCGCGCGCGTTTCTTCCGCCGTGCGGGCCGCGTAGACCTTGTCTAGAAAGCTGTCCGTCATGGGCGCAGCATAGTCATTCCGCCGCGGTTTCGTCCAGTGTCTGCGCGCCGAGCCAGGAAGACCACGCCGCTTTGGCGCGGTCGGTATAGGCCTTGTAGCGGTCCTTGCGCCCGCGCCGTCCACCTTTCAGACCGTCCACCGGGCGGAAGAGCCCGAAATTGACGTTCATCGGTTGGAAGGTTTTGGCCTCGGCCCCGCCGGTGATGTGGTGGATCAGCGCGCCGTGGGCGCTGTCCTGCGGCACTGTGGGCAGCACCTGCCCAAGTATCTCGGCGGCGGCCATACGCCCCGCAACGAGCCCCATGGCGGCAGATTCGACATAGCCCTCGACCCCGGTGATCTGGCCTGCGAAGCGGATGTTGGGCCGTGAACGCAGGCGCATCTGGGCGTCAAGCAGCGTCGGCGCGTTCAGGAAGGTGTTGCGGTGAATGCCGCCAAGGCGCGCGAACTGCGCGTCGATCAGTCCGGGAATCATATTGAAAACAGCCTTCTGCGCGCCGTACTTCATCTTGGTCTGAAAGCCGACGATGTTGTAGAGCGTCCCCAGCGCGTTGTCGCGGCGCAGCTGCACCACGGCGTGGGGTTTGACGTCGGGCGCATGCGGATTGGTCAGGCCTACGGGCTTCATCGGCCCGTGCCGCAGGGTTTCGCGCCCGCGTTCGGCCATCACCTCGATGGGCAGGCAGCCGTCGAAATAACCGGCGGTTTCACCTTCGTGAAACTCGGTCTTGTCGGCGGCCAGCAGCGCGTCGATGAAGGCCTCGTATTGATCGCGGGTCATGGGGCAGTTGATATAGGCCTTCTGCTCGGCCTCGGTCTCGCCCTTGTCGTAGCGCGACTGCCGCCAGGCGATGCTCATGTCGATCGTGTCGGCATAGACGATGGGGGCGATAGCGTCGAAGAAGGCCAGCGCCTCGGTCCCGGTCTCGGCGGCGATGGCGCGGCCGAGCGCGTCGGAGGTCAGCGGGCCGGTGGCGAAAATCCACTGGCCGCTGTCGGGAAGAGTGTCTATTTCCTCGTTCGAAATCCGGATGTTGGGATGCGAAGTTAAGGCATCCGTCACGGCTTGGGCGAACGGATCGCGGTCCACGGCGAGCGCACCGCCGGCGGGCAGGCGGTGGGCATGGGCGGTCTGCATGATCAGCCCGCCGGCTTGCAGCATCTCCCAATGCAGCTGCCCCACGGCGTTCTGTTCGTGATCGTCCGAGCGGAACGAGTTCGAGCAGACCATTTCCCCAAGGTTTCCAGTGCGATGCGCGAAGGTCTTCACCTTTGGGCGCATCTCGTGAATAACCACGTCGAGGCCGCGGTTGGCGGCCTGCCAAGCGGCCTCGGATCCGGCCATGCCGCCGCCGACGATATGCAATGTCTTGTCCATGACGCCCCTTTAGCGGCTGCGCGCCGCCTTGTCACGGGGGCGTCAGCTGCCCTGCCAGTCCGGCGGGCGCTTTTCGAGGAAGGCGGCGATGCCTTCCTCGGTGTCGCGCCAGAGCATGTTTTCGACCATGACCTCGCCGGTGAAGGCATAGGCCTGATCTAGCGGCATCTGCAGCTGGTCGTAGAAGGCGGATTTGCCGATCTTGACCGCGGCGGACAATTTCGCCGCGACCGTCTCGGCGAGCGCGACCGCGCTCTTCTCGAGGTCCTGCGGCGGGACGACGCGGTTCACCAGCCCCAGTTCGGCGGCGCGGGCGGCGTCGATGAAGGCGCCGGTGGTCAGCATCTCGAAGGCGTGTTTGCGCGGGATGTTGCGGCTGAGCGCCACCATGGGCGTCGAGCAGAAGAGCCCGATGTTGACCCCGTTGACGCCGAAGCGCGTGCCCTCGGCCGCGACGGCCAGATCGCAGGAGGCGACCAGCTGGCAGCCCGCGGCGGTGGCGATCCCGTGGACCCGGGCGATGACCGGCTGGGGCAGGGATTGCAGCCCCGTCATTACCCGGCTGCAGCGCTTGAAGAGATCGGCGAAATAGGCGCGCCCGCCGTCCTCGGCCTGCCGCCCGGCGGTCATCTGCTTGAGATCATGCCCGGCGCAGAACGCCTTGCCCGCACCCGACAGGATCACCGCGCGGATTTGGCGGTCGTCCTTGAGGGCGTCGATCTGCTCTTGCAGCGCGGCGAGCATTTCGTCGCTGAGCGCGTTCAGCCGTTCGGGCGCGTTCATGTGCAGATGCGCGATGTGGTCGGTGTCGGTGCGGTTGAGCAGGGGCATCTTGTTCTCCGGTCGTGTTTGGGTGAAGTCTAGCGCGAGCGCAGGAGGTGTGCATGCTGAAATTCACGATCCCCGAAATGGAGGCCTTTCTGACCGAGGTTTTCCCGCAGGTCGAGGGTATGTTCGGGATCGACCGGATGGATGCGGAACTGCTGGTGATGCGGTTGCATGCGCACGACCGGCATTTGCGGCCGGGCGGCACGGTGTCGGGCCCGGCGATGTTCAGCCTGGCGGATGTGGCGGCCTATGTGGCCACGATGGCGCGCATCGGGCGCGAGGCGCTGACGGTGACGACGCATTGTTCCATCGACTTCATGCGCAAGCCCGAGGCGGGCCGCGACGTGCTGGCCGAGGCGCGGGTGCTGAAGCTGGGGCGCAGCCTGAGCGTGACGGATGTTCTGCTGTATTCAGAGGGCGGGCGCGAGCCGGTCGCGCATGCGTCCTTGACCTATGCGATTCCGCCCCGGCGGTAAGGGCAAAAAAAGGGGCGCGGGAAGGCCCGCGCCCAGTCCAGGAAGTATGAAGGAGGCGGCAGTTATTGCCAGAACCACCGCCGGGATTCGACGAAGGCCGTCCGTCTGTCCAGCCCGACGTCGCGCAACAGATGATCGTCCAGATCGCCCAATGCCACGCGGGTGCGGTTATGCGTGCTCCACTTGGCGATGACCACGGCCACGCGCAGCGCCAGAACCGACAGGGCGGGCAGGCGGGGGGAAGCCGAGAGTGCGGCCAGCAGCGGGGTTTGTGTGGTCTGTGCCATGGGAAGCTCCTCGTGAATTGTATTGACACAATCGTACGCTCATCGGTACAAAGATACCGTACAATACGGATTGTAATGCTGTCGAGGTAAGCATTGTGATGGATACAATTCTGGATCTCTATGAGACCGAGGCCCATGGCCCGAAATACCGCGCCGTGGCCGAGGCGATCCGCCGGGGCGTGTCGCAGGGCCGGCTGGACGTTGGCGAACGGCTGCCGCCGGTGCGCGATCTGGCGTGGCGGCTGGGGATGACGCCGGGCACGGTGGCGCGGGCCTATACGATCCTGACCGACGAGGGCCTGCTGCAGGCCGAGGTCGGCCGCGGCACCTTTGTGTCGCAACCACGGCCCGAGCGCGGCGCCGACCCTTGGGTCGACGTCGATGCGGTGCCCCATGGCCAGGGCGGCGACGTCTACGAGGTCAATCTTGTTTCGCCGCATCTGCCCAATGTCGGGCAGGCGCGGCTGGTGCGAACGCTGCTGGCGCAGGTGGCTCAGGATCCGCCGTCTGGTATCATGCATTACCCGACCCACAGCGGCTGCTTGCCCGCCCGCGAGGCGGTCGCGCGGTATCTGTCCGAACCGGTGCTCGGGCGGTTCGGCGCCGAGGACGTGGTGCTGTCGCACGGCGGGCAAAGCGCGATCACGATGGTGATGCAGGCGGTGCTGGAGGGGCGGCGGCCCGTGGTGCTGATCGAGGAACTGGCCTATCCCGGCTTTCGCCGCGCGGCCGAGTTGATGCGCGCCGAGGTCGTGTCGGTGCCGATGGACGCGCAGGGGATGATTCCCTACGCGCTGGAAGAGATCGCGCGCCGCACCGGGGCGCAGCTCGTCTGCCTGTCGGCAGAGGTCCAGAACCCCACGCTGATCTGCATGCCCACCGCCCGGCGCGAGGCGCTGGCCGAGGTGGCGCGGCGGTGCGGCCTGCAGATCCTGGAGGACGATTGCTATCGCCTGGGTCCGGTGCACGGGCCCTCGTTTCGCGCGCTGGCGCCCGAGCGGGGCTGGTATGTGTCGTCGCTGTCCAAGGCCGTGACGCCGGCGCTTCGGTTCGGTTTCGCCATAGCCCCCGAGGAACAGGCGGCGCGGCTTCGGCGCGCGGCCGAGCACGGGTTCTTCGGTCTGGCGACGCCGATCACCGATGTGGCCGCGCTGCTGCTGAATCACCCCGACACGCCGCATCTGCTGCGGGAAGTGCGTCGCGCCGTGGCGGGCTATGTGCGCGCGATGGTCAACATCCTGGGACGCTACGATCTGAACTGGCGCGAGGACGTCCAGTTCGTCTGGCTGACCCTGCCCGCGGGCTGGCGCGCCAGCACCTTCGCCCGCGCCGCCGAGGCCGAGGGCGTCCGCATCCGCACGGCCGAGGATTTCGCCACCCGAGAAGGCGCGCCGCCCCATGCGGTCCGGCTGACGGTGAACGGCGGCGTGAGCCTGAAAAGCTTTGAGGCCGCGCTGGAACGGCTGCGGGTCCTGCTGGACAATCCACCTGAGCGGATCGCGGTGTGATTTTATGGGGTAAATAGATACCTATTTTGCAAGGCACTGAAATCTAATATAAAATTCGGGATTATCGCGCTTGACCGTGCGCGGGCGACGTTTATAACCCGCCCATCGGAATTTCGGCCGGGCCGTTCCCGCGCCTGAAACTTGAACCAAGGGTGACCCCACGATGAAAACCTTCTCTGCGACTCCGGCAGACATCGACAAGAAATGGATCCTGATCGACGCCGAGGGCGTCGTTCTGGGCCGTCTCGCGTCGATCGTCGCCACGCGGCTGCGCGGCAAGCACAAGCCGTCCTTCACGCCTCATATGGATATGGGCGACAACGTCATCATCATCAACGCCGACAAGGTCCAGCTGACCGGCAACAAGCGCCAGGAAAACTTCTACTGGCACACCGGCCATCCGGGCGGGATCAAGAGCCGCACCAAGGAGCAGATCCTGGAAGGCGCGCATCCCGAGCGTGTGGTCACGCAGGCCGTCAAGCGCATGCTGCCGGGCAACCGCCTGGCGCGCCGCCAGATGACCAACCTGCGCGTCTATGCCGGGGCCGAGCATCCGCACGAGGCGCAGTCGCCGGAAGTGCTGGACGTCAAGTCGATGAACAAGAAAAACACGCGGGTGTAATCATGGCCGATCAGATCAATTCTCTGGAAGAGCTGGCGGACGTCGCCGGTGTCGAAGCCACCCCCGAAGTCGAAGTCGCCCCGCGCGAGCCCGTGCGCGACGCGCTGGGTCGCGCCTATGCCACCGGCAAGCGGAAGGACGCGGTCGCCCGCGTCTGGATCAAGCCGGGCTCGGGCAAGGTGACCGTGAACGGCAAGGAGATGAAGGATTACTTCGCACGCCCCGTGCTGCAGATGATCCTGCGTCAGCCCTTCACCGTTTCGGGCACCGAGGACCAGTTCGACGTGATGGCGACCGTCAAGGGCGGTGGCCTGTCCGGCCAGGCCGGCGCGGTCAAGCACGGCGTGTCCAAGGCGCTGCAGCTGTACGATCCCAGCTTGCGCGGCGCGCTCAAGGCGGCGGGCTTCCTGACCCGCGACAGCCGTGTGGTCGAGCGTAAGAAATACGGTAAGCGCAAGGCGCGCCGGAGCTTCCAGTTCTCCAAGCGCTGATTTCGTTTGTCACGGAACATCGGGGGGCCGCGCATTCGTCGCGGCCCCTTTTGTTATTGAAGGGGCGGGCCATGCCGATCTGCAAAGCCGGAACCAGGCTGATCTATTTCGCGCATATTCCCAAGACCGGCGGGTCCAGCGTGGATGCCTATCTGCGCACCAAGGGGACGGTGTCGTTCCTGACGCCCGAACGCCCCGACGGGCTGGCCGCGACGCCGCAGCATCTGCACGAGGCGGTGATTTCGCAGCTTTTCGCGCCCGATTTCTTCGACGCGCGCTTTGCGGTGCTGCGCGACCCCGTGGCGCGGCTGATGAGCGAATTTCTGTGGCGGTCAGAGCCTTTGAAGCCGTTTCAGCGGCTCGCGCGGCCGTTCCGCGGCGGCAAAGCGCGTCGGATCAAGGTGGCGGGCGAAAAGCTGTCGCTGACCTTCGACGAATGGGTGCCTCGTGTGCTGGCCGCGCGGGACGCCGATCCCTGGATCGCCGACAACCACCTGCGTCCGCAGGTCGAGTTCATCCGCGAGGGCGACCAGCTGTTCGCGCTGGAAAACGGGCTCGATCCGGTCTTTCGCTGGATCGACGAGGTGACGGAAACCGCGCCCTCCGGAGGCGGGTTCTGGGAAAAGAAATCCTCTGGTCAGGCTTTAACGCCGTCCCGCAAGACACGGAAACTGATCGAGAAAACCTATGCCGAGGATGTAAGGCTGCACGCGCGTCTGCGCGCCTAGTGGTCCGGCTCGATCAGGCCGAGGCCGCGCAGATAGACCCCGATCCCGGACTCCAGCAATTCCTCGGGCGGAAACGGCGATTGACGCCCCGGTGAATTGCGCGCGAAAAGCTCGACCACCCCGTGGCTGAGCGCCCAGATATGGGCCGAGAACATCGCCGCCGGGGGGCGTTTTTCGGGCGGGATATGTTCGGACAATTGCTTTGCCGCGCGTTCCAGCGTGCCCCAGGCGCGGCCCGCCACATCGGCCAGTTCAGGCGAATGGTTGATCGAGATGCCGGATTCGAACATCGCGATGTAGTGGCCGGGATACTTGCGGGCAAAGGCCAGATAGGCGCGGCCCGTGGCCTCAAAGGCCGCCAGCGCCGAGGGCTGGCCGCTTTGAAAGGCGTAATCCATCACATCGACGAAAATCTCGTAGCCTTGGCGGGCGGCCTCGGCGATCAGGTCCTCGCGCCCGGCGAAGTGGCGATAGACGGCGGCGGGGGTGACGCCGGCCTGCTTGGCGGCCTCGGACAGGGTAAAACCGGTGGGGCCCTTCTTTTCGATCAGCTCGAGCGCGGAATCCACCAGCGCCTGGCGCAGATTGCCGTGGTGATAGCCGCGCTTAGGCATTCCACAGATCCGGGCCGCCGCAGATGCCGGGGTCGGGTGTGCCGACGGCGCGGGCGTCCTTGTTGGTATAGTCGAGCGCCGTCAGCACATGCCGGATCGCCTCGAGCCGGGCGCGTTTCTTGTCGTCCGAGCGGATGATCGTCCAGGGTGCGGCGTCGCTGTGGCTGCGCGTCAGCGTTTCCTGGATGGCGTCGCTGTAGGCGTCCCAGCGCGACAGGCCCTTGACGTCGATCGAGCTGAGCTTCCACTGCTTGAGTGGATCGCTTTCGCGTTTGAGAAAGCGGCGCAGCTGTTCGGCGCGCCCGACGTTGAGCCAGAATTTGAAGAGGTGAATGCCCTCGTCGACCAGCATGTCCTCGAAGCCCGTGACCTGGGTGAAGAAGTGTTCGCGCTGGTCGGGCGTGCAAAAGCCGAAGACATGCTCGACCACGCCGCGGTTGTACCACGACCGGTCGTAGAACACGATCTCGCCGCCCGCGGGCAGGTGGTCGATATAGCGCTGGAAATACCATTGCGTGGCTTCGGTTTCGGTGGGTTTCGACAGCGCCACCACCCGCGCGCCGCGCGGATTGAGGTTTTCGCGGAAGCGTTTGATCGTGCCGCCCTTGCCGGCGGCGTCGCGGCCCTCGAACACGATGGCGACGCGGGCGCCGGTGTCACGCGCCCAGGCCTGCATCTTGACCAGCTCGATCTGCAGCTTGTCCATGTCGCGCTGATAGGTCTTGCGCTTGAGCTCTTCGGAATAGGGGTAGGAGGTCGAAAGGATATCGTCCTTGTCCGCACGGCGGAGCGCGTTGCGCACCGCGTCCGGGGCGTCGTCGTTGAAAAAGGCGCTGATGGCGCCGTCGAAGGGGAGGGTCATATCGTGGGGTCCAAAACTGCTCGTCTTCTATGCAATATGGGATGTTAATGGGATTAACGCAAACGCCAAGCCCGTATCGGGGGGGAAGGTCCCAGGTCAAGCCCGGGACTGCGTTGCGCCTATTTCAGACCGGCGCGCCGGGCGGCCCGGTCGATGGCGGCGAGCGTTTCGCCGGGGGCGGCGTGGTGCGGCATGTGGCCGATGCCGGGCAGCACCGTGAGGTTGGCATTGGGCAAGAGCCCCGCAAGCGGGCCGGAATGGATCTGAAGCGGCACGGTGTCGTCAAGCGCGCCATGCAGCAGCTCGACCGGCAGGGTCAGGCCGTCGTAGCGCGACGACATGCGCACCACATGGGGGCGCAGGCTGTTGACCTGCCGGGCGTTGGCGCGCAGCGAGGACCGGCGCAGCGTCAGCCCGGCGCCGACATGGTCGATATAGCCCTCGGGCGGGGTCTGCGGCGCGAAGATGCCGCCGACCGCCGACTCGATCCTCTCGGACCCGGCGAAGGCGGTGATCACCGGCGGCACCACCGCGCCGCCGAAGCCCGTGCCCAGAACGGTGTATTGCGCCCCAAGCGCGCCCGGCCAGGGCATGGTCGCCCCGGCGAGGATCACCAGCGCCGCCGCCGGGTGATCCAGCCCCCAGGCCATCGCCACCGAACCGCCGTAGGAATGGCCCAGCACGATGGGGTTTTCCGCCCCCAGTTCCTTCGCGGCGCGGGAAAGGATGGCGGCTTGTTCCTGCGGGCTTTCGGCACGGGCATTGAAGGGGCGGGCGTAATCGGGATCGGTGCGATCCGAATAGCCCAGACCGGGGCGGTCGAAGGCGAAGACGCGGTAGCGGCCCTTCAGCCGGTCGACCAGATCGAAGGTGAAGTCGCGCAGATTGCCGCTGGCGCCGTGGATCAGCACCAGATCGGGGCCCGACCCCTCGACCAGCGCATGGATGCGGGTGCCGTCGATCTCGACGAATTCGCCAAGCGGGGGAAATCGGTCCTCGGCGCGCTCCTCGCGCGATTCGATACGCGATCCTAGGAAGACCGCGCAGCCCGACAGCGTCAGGATCAGGACAAGGCCCAGCATTTTCGGCACCACGGTTCTTTCCCCGGCTTACCGGCGCAGGTCGGTCTGCATCAGTCCGATTTGCGCGATATCGTACGGGGTGGTGAGATAGATCTCGGACAGCCAGTTGCCATAGAGAAGATGGGCGTGGCTGCGCCAGCGGTTCTGCGGCGTCTTCGAGGGATCGTCGTCGGGATAGTAATTTGCGGGCACGTTGATCGGCGTGCCGCCCGCCACGTCGCGGTCGTATTCCTGTTTCAGCGTGTCGCTGTCGTATTCCAGGTGGTTGAAGATATAGAGCGCGCGGTGGTCCGGATCCTCGACCAGGCAGGGGCCGGTCTGGTCGCTGTCGATCAGGATGCTCAGGCCCGCCGCCTCGATCTCGGGGCGGCGCAGCTCGGTCCAGCGGCTGACGGGGATGACCATGTCGTCCGAAAAGCCGCGCAGATAGGGCGAGGCGGGGGCGCAATTGCGGTGCCGGATGCAGCCGAAGGCCTTGTGATCCAGGAGATGCTTGGGAACGCCGTGGAAATAATGGATCATCGCCATGCCGCCCCAGCACACCCCGAAGGTTGCGTGTACGTTGGTCTGGGTCCAGTCGAAGACCTGGGTGAGCTCGTCCCAATAGGTGACATCCTCGAAAGGCAGATGTTCGATCGGCGCGCCGGTGATGATCAGCCCGTCGAATTTCTCGCCCGAGGCGGCGACCTCGGCGAAGGGGCGGTAGAAGGCCTCCATGTGCTCGGCGGCGGTGTTCTTGGTCAGATGTTCGGTCATGCGGATGAGCGAGAGCTCGATCTGCAGGGGCGTGGCCGCGATCAGGCGCGCGAACTGGTTCTCGGTCTGGATCTTCTTGGGCATCAGGTTCAAGAGGCCGATCCGCAGGGGGCGGATGTCCTGATGGCTGGCCGCGTCCTCGGGCATGACCATGACGCCCTCGTGGCTGAGGACGTCATAGGCGGGCAGATCGGCGGGCAGTTTGATGGGCATTCGCGGCTTCCTGTCTGGGGTGCAGAGATAGGCCAGCCCGGGGCCGTGCACAAGTCGGGCGGGGGATGATCCAGCGGCGCGCTTCCGCGCGCTTTCATTCCGGCAGTGGCCGGATGATCGCCCGGACGTTCGGGGCGGCGCCTAGGGCAGGGCGGAGGCGATCAGGTCGACGAAATCGGCCTCGGAGCGGACGGCGGCCACGTCGGCGGCCTCGAGTGTGATCCCCCAGTTCTTCGCCATCGCCTCGTAGAGCGGCTGGCGGTGCGCCAGTGCGCGGGCATAGGTCCAGCGGATAAAGGCATCGGGGTCGACATCGGCCTCGGCCGCGCCGGTCTCGTCCAGGTAATCCGCCCAGGCCTGGGCCAGGAAGTCGGGGCTGTAGGCCATGGGCTTGGGCGCGCGGTCGAAGCGGCGGATCAGCTCGGCGGTATGCGCCTCGGAGCCGCGGATCCAGACCATCAGCGCGCGCGACGCCAGATCGGACAGGATCGGGTCGTCGGGGTTTTCGGGATCGACCCATTCGCAGATCGACCCGCCGGTGTCGCAGACGAAATGCGGATAGCCATAGAGATCCTGCGCGCGGTCGATGAAATAGCCGGTGTCGAGCAGGGCCTGCATCTCGGCCCGGCGGAATTGCTCTTGCCGGCGCTGGTAGATGTCCATCGGCAGGCCGCCGCGCGACGGATCGCCGGGCTTGCCCAGATAGGCCGCGACGGGCGCGAGGTTGGAGAACGTGATGTTGGAACCGATGTAGATCGAGTCGGTCATCAGCAGATCGCGCAGGAACGGCACCTTCATCGCCTCGCGCTTGGCGTTGTCGGCGATGTATTCGCCCATGTAGCGGGTGCCGATGCGGTAGTCGATCGAGTAGTGAAACCAGTCGCCGCTGTCGCGCAACATGTTGGAGACATGGGTTTTCCCCAGCCCGGACATGGCGAAGAGAACGACCCGCCTTTGCGCCGCCGCGCGCCAGTCGCTGGCTGTCTGGTAAAGCATGAACGCAGGCCCCCATCCGGTCTTTTGCCCCGTGGTACGCGGGTCGGACGGTGCCGTCAAACGCTGGGTTTCGGGCCTTCCGGGTGCAAGGGGAGGCGTCCGGCGTCTGTGCCGAGGCCATCGCGAATGTTCTGGCGCCGGTCCGGTCCCCGGCGAAAGGGCAATGAAAAGACCCGCCGCCGGGGTGCGGCGACGGGTCTTGGTGATTTCCTCGACCGGCCCGGCGAACGCCCGGGCCGGGCCGGATCAGAACGTCACGCCGATCTTGAAGCCGACGCCGATGGCCGAGTTGTCCTCGAACGAGGCGGCGGGCGCGAAGGGTCCGACATCGGTTTCCGCATCGCCGACCCAGACGTAACGCACGCCGCCCGAGATCTCGATGTTGTCCTTGGTGTAGGAGGCGCCGACGCCCAGGCTCCAGTAGCCGTCGACCGGGCCGAGGTTCGACGCGAAATCGCCGTTCTGCGGCTCGTAGCCCACGGTGACCGACCCGGCCCAGTTTTCGTTGAACCGCCGCCCCACGCCCAGGCTGTAGCTGATGCGGTCGCTTTCGTACTCGACCAGCGCCGATCCGGCATCGCCCGCCAGAAGCCCGGTCAGGGTCTTGTATTCGGCGGGGGAGATGTCGAACTCGCTCCAGTTGACCCAGCGGACCGAGCCGAACAGCAGCGTGTCGGCGGCAATGCCGGTCTGAAATTCGAGGTTCACCGATTCCGGCGTGTCGATGTCGGTGCTGGACGACACCCCGAGCCCCAGGGCCGAGCTTTCGTTGATGTCGAGCGAATGCGAGATTTTGGAGTTGTAGGTAAGCGCCACGCGCAGCGCGATATCGGGCCGCTCGTAGGCCGCGCCGACCAGATAGCCCCAGCCGTCGTCCTTCTCGCCGACGACATCGTAGGGCGTGCCGGCCAGGGGGCCGGCGGGCAGGGTGATGTAGGGGATGAAGGCCTCGGCAGAGATCCTCTGGTAGCGCAGGCCGCCATGGACGCTGAAGGCGTCGTTGAACTTGTAACGCGCGACCGAGGTCAGGGCGCTGCTTTCGAATTCCGCGCTGGCGCCGCCGGCGAAATACCCGGTGCCGGCGTCGTATTCGATGCCCGCGCCGAACGGCTGGTCAAAGATCAGCGCCACCGAGAAACGGTCGCTGTAATCGTGCTTGAGCGCGCCGCTGAACTGCTGGTACGGCGTGATGGTTTCGCCGCTGTCCGCCCCGGCGGAGGAGAGGCCGATGTTGACGAGCTGGGTGCCCGACACCTCGGGCATGACCGAACCGAAGCTCAGCTCGGCGTAAGAGCCCGGCTTGTAGATCACGCCGATGGACTGGCCGGAGCGGTCGATGCCGCCCGCCTGAACCGCCGAGGCCGTGAGGCAGAGAGCCGCCACGCTTGTCAGTGTATGTTTCATTGTGTCCTCATCCCTTGGACGCTTTTCGCGTATGGCTCTTTCGTTAGCGGCACGGGTCCGATGCGGTCAATTTTTACGGTACGTCAGCTTTTCCGCGCGGAACGCAGCGTCACGTTTTTGTAACACGCGTGGCGCGAGTTTCCTGCAGGATATTGTAGTAATTGGCGGCAAAGATCACGGCGGCGCCCAAAAGCACCATCGGCTCGAGCGGTTCGGCGTAAAGCAGGACACCGACAATGGCGATGATCGGCAGGCGGGTGAAGTCGATGGGCATGACGACCGTGGCCGGGGCAAGCGACAGGGCGGTGGTCAGGCAGAAATGCGCCACCAGCCCGGCAAGGGCGATCAGAACCACCCAGGGCCAGCTTTCGGTGGCAGGCCAGGCGATGTCGCCGTCGATGCCGGCGCAGATCACCCCGAAGACGGCCTGCATCACGGTGAGATAGAAGAGGATGCAGGTGATGGTCTCGGTCCGCGTGAGCTTGCGGGTGAAGACGGCCGATCCGGCAAAGCAAACCGCGGCCAGCGCCGCGGCGACAAGCCCGATGTGGAAGGTCTCGGGGCTGGGACGGGTCACGATCAGGATGCCGACGAAGCCCATGGCGGCGGCGATGGCGCGGCTGCGGGTCAGACGCTCGCCAAGCACCAGCGGGCTGAGCACGATCACCCAGAGGGGCGAGGTGAATTCCAGCGCAAAGACCTGCGCCAGTGGCACGGCGGTGATGGCGTAGAACCACAGGTTCTGCCCGGCGAAATGCGACAGGTTGCGGATCAGGTGCAGACCGGGCTTGCGACGGCTGATCTGACCCAGCGCGCCGGTCGCGCCGCCGACCGCCAGCACGATGACGATGCCGATGAACGAACGGTACATCATGATCTCGAACGTATCGAGATCGAGGCTGACCGCGCGCCCCGCCACTGCCATCGAGGTGAACGAGGCGATGGCCCCGATCATCCACAGGCAGGCCTTGAGCGTCGGGTTCACGTCAGCGCTCCGTCGCCGCCGTTTTCTTGCAAAGAAAACGGACCGAAATCTTTGCAAGATTTCGGCCCCGGTGTCTGGCGGATCACTCCCATTCGATCGTGCCCGGCGGTTTGCTGGTGATGTCGTAGGTGACCCGGTTGATGCCCTTGACCTCGTTGATGATCCGCGTCGCGGTCTCGCCCAGGAAATCGTGTGTGAAGGGATAGTAATCCGCCGTCATCCCGTCGACCGACGTCACCGCGCGAAGCGCGCAGGCGTAGTCATATGTCCGCCCGTCGCCCATCACTCCCACGGTCCGCACCGGCAGGATGGCCACGAAGGCCTGCCAGATCTCGTCGTAGAGCCCGTGCTTGCGGATCTGGTCGATATAGACCGCGTCCGCCTTGCGCAGGATCTCGAGCTTTTCGCGGGTGATCTCGCCGGGGCAGCGGATGGCGAGGCCGGGCCCGGGGAAGGGATGGCGGCCGATGAAGCTGGAGGGCAGGCCGAGCTCGTGGCCGAGCGCGCGCACCTCGTCCTTGAAGAGCTCGCGCAGCGGCTCGATCAGCTTGAGCCCCATCTTCTCGGGCAGGCCGCCCACGTTGTGGTGGCTCTTGATCGTCACCGAAGGCCCGCCCGAGAACGACACGCTCTCGATCACGTCGGGATAAAGCGTGCCCTGGGCGAGGAACTCCGCCCCCTCGATGCCGTCGGCGTATTTCTGGAACACGTCGATGAAGAGCCCGCCGATGATCTTGCGCTTGGTCTCGGGGTCCGACACGCCGTCGAGCTTGCCGAGGAAAAGCTCCTGCTCCTCGGCGTGGATCACCTGCAGGTTCATGTGGTCGCGGAACATGCCGACCACCTCGTCGGCCTCGTTCAGGCGCAGCAGCCCGTGATCAACGAAGACGCAGGTGAGCTGGTCGCCCACCGCCTCGTGGATCAGCGCCGCGGCGACCGAACTGTCGACACCGCCCGAAAGCGCGCAGATGACCTTCTTGTCGCCCACCTGTTCGCGGATCTGAGCGACGGCCTGCTCGCGGTAGGCCTCCATCGTCCAATCGCCCGAGAAACCGGCGATGCGGATGAAATTCTCGTAAAGCGTCTTGCCGTTCGGGGTGTGGTGCACCTCGGGGTGGAACTGCACGGCATAGAAACCGCGGTCGCGGTCGGCGGTCACCGCGAAGGGCGCGCCGGGCGAGGTGCCCAGCACCTCGAAGCCCGGGGCGATCTCGCTCACGTGGTCGCCATGCGACATCCAGACCTGCTCGCGCTCACCCAGGAACCAGCCGGTCAGAAGGTCGGATTTGGTGTCGGTCGGTGCAACATAGGCGCGGCCGAACTCGGCGGTGGCGTGCTCGCCCGCCTCGACCTTGCCGCCGAGGTCCTGCATCATCACCTGCTGGCCATAGCAGATCCCCAGGATCGGCACCCCCAACTCATAGACCGATTGCGGCGGGCGCGGGGACCCCTCGCGCGTCACCGAATCGGGACCGCCGGAAAAGATCACGGCCTTGGGCGCGAAATCGGCCAGAAAGGCGTCGGTCACGTTCTGGTAGGGGTGGATTTCGCAATAGACGTTCAACTCGCGCAGACGGCGCGCGATCAGCTGCGTCACCTGGCTGCCGAAGTCGATGATGAGAAGGCGGTCATGCTGGGCTTGGGTCATGGCACCTGATAGGCAGGGCGGGCGGAATTGGCAATATGGGGAGAGCCGGGATGCGCCTGTTGACCGAATTTGGCATGGGGAGCTCGCTCAGGCGGGGCGATTACACCGAAGCCGCCCGGCGCGGGCTGCGTGACGCGCTGTGGCGCAATTCCATCAACGCGGCCGAGCTGATGGGGCGCGGCAAGGACGAGATGGTGCTGAGCGTGCGCGTGGGCGTCCAGAACCCCGGTGCGGTCGACAAGGCCGCGCTGGCTGCGGTCTTTCCCTATGGCCAGCCCGAGATCGAGGTGGTCCCGGGCGGGCTCGACATTCCGCGCCCCGAAGGCGAGGGGAATGCGACGGTGATCGCCAATGTGTCGATCTCGGTCTCTTTCCGCGACGAGGTGGCGTGATGCAGCGGCTGATCATCGAGATGGGCATGGGTGTGGACCTGCACGGGCAGGACGACACAAAGGCTGCGCGCCGCGCGCTGGAGGATGCGCTGCGCCATGCGGCGCTGCCGGTTCTGTCCCGGGTGCCCGAGGACCGGATCGAGGTTCAGGTGACCATCGGCGCGCAGCGTCCCGAAAAGGTCGATTGCGCGGCGCTGAAGGATCTGTTGCCGAGGGGCCGGGTGACCGTGACCGCCGTGCCGGGCGGTCTCGACGTCACCGACCCGGATACCGGGTCGGTTCAGGTCGTGGCCAGTGCTGCGGTCGAGGTCTTTCTGCCCAGACCCTTGCCCGAGGCCTGATCGCTCAGTCGCAAAAGAGGTTCACCAGCAGCGTGCCGACGATCCAGACCCCGAAGGTCGCGACGATCGTCGTGCCCGGGCTATACCAGCCGCCGACGAAACCGCCGAGCGCCACTACCACGCCGATCCCGCCGACAAGGCCCACGAGCTCTTTTTTCTTCTTGCGGAGGTCCATGCGCATTCCTTTCCGGTTTGTGCACAGACTGACCGCTTCCGCCGCTCCCTGCATTGATCTGGCGCAGAGCGCGGCTGGTTCAATGCCCGCCGGTCAGCAGGCCTCGCAGCCATCCGCGCGTTTGCGGCTGTTCGGGCTCAGGCGAGCCACGAAACATCCTATGCGCGGCCTCGCTGCGCTGTGCGCGGCCTCGGGCCATGTAATAGGCGGTGTCGATGGAGCCGTCGGGGCGCAGGCGGATCGAAGAGGTGTCGGGGCGTGTCATGGGATGTCTCCTTTTCAAGTCATGTCCTCATCTGACCACGGCCCGCCCCCCGGCGCTTGAAGACCGGCTTGCCGAGCGCTTCTGATTTGCTTGTGATCCGCTTGTGATTGGCGCTAGGCTCCAAGTCCCACCGGTTTCGGGACGATTTCGAGCGATGGAATTGCGGTTCGCCAATTGCTGCCTTGATCTGGAGCGTCACGTGTTTCGCCGTGACGGCGCGGAGGTGCATCTGGAGCCTCAGGTCTTTGACCTGCTGGTCCTTCTGGGGCGGCATGCGGGGCAGTTGGTGACCAAGGATACTCTGGTCGAAGAGGTCTGGCGCGGGCTGGCCGTGTCGGACGCCACGATCAACGCCCGCATCAGCGCGGCCCGGGCCGCCGTCGGGGACGACGGCAAGGCGCAGAGGGTGATCCGGACGATCCCGCGCCGGGGTTTTATCCTTCAGGCGGAGGTTTCCGGGGCGGACACGGTGGCGCGTTCCGAGGAAATGCAGACCGGTGAGCCGCTCGATATCCGTTATGCGCTGTCGCGCGACAGCAGCGCGATTGCCTGGACGTCCAACGGCGACGGCCCGCCGCTGGTCCGGATCAGCCATTGGCTGTCGCACCTCGAGATCGACTGGCAGGGCCAGATCTGGCGGCCCACCATCGAGCGGCTGTCACGGACCAACCGGGTGATCCGCTACGATCTGCGCGGCACGGGCCTCTCGTCGCGCGATGCGCCGCTGGAGGGGATCGACGGCTTTGTCGACGACCTGGAGGCGGTGATGGACGCCGCCGGTGTGGCGCAGGCCAACCTCTTTGCCGCGTCGCAGGCCGCCCCCGTGGCCATCGCCTTTGCCGCGCGCTTTCCCGAGCGGGTCGGCAAGCTGGTGATCGTGGGCGGCTATGCCGAAGGCCGCGTCTTTCGCCCGCCGCATGCCGAGATGGTGGACGAACCGACCATCCTGTCGATGATCCGCCTTGGCTGGGGCAAGCCGGGCAGCCCCTTCATGCAGGCGCTCTCGACGCTCTTTTTGCCCGACGGCACGCCCGAACAGATGGCCGAGATGGTGCATATGCAGCTTGCCACCGCCGACCCTGAGACCGCAGTGACCATGCGCAAGGTCATCGACCGCTTCCAGGTGCGGGACGATCTGCCCAAGGTCCGCGCGCCGACGCTGGTCTTTCACGCCCAGGACGACGCGATTCACCCGATCACACAGGGCCAGAGGATCGCCGCCGGCATTCCGGGCGCGCGTTTCGTCCGGCTGGAAGGGCGCAACCACATGCTCTTGCCGCAGGATCCCGCCTGGGGGCAGGTGATGGACATGACAGACCGGTTCCTGCACGGCTGAATGTCGCTTTTTCGTCCCAAAGGGCGCAATTCGGAAATCGGACATGCCAAGCTGGGCTATGTAGGGGCCACTGGCGGCGCAGGGGCCGCGGATTTGTCGTGGGAGACGGTCGAAATGACGGATGCAGCGGTTCGCAGACGGGCACGGGGCGGCGGCGGAGCCGCGCGGCGGGCGGAGCGGTCGGCCGTCAGCGTCGAGACCGCGCGCTATATCGAGCGCAACATCCCCAATTTCGAGGTGCTAAACGAAGAGGCGCTCGAGATCATCGAGGCCAATGCCGAGATCGTTCTGGAAGAGATCGGCGTCAACTTCGTCAACAACCCCGCCGCGCTGGCGCGCTGGAAAGACGCCGGAGCGGATGTGGAAGGCGAGCGGGTGCGGATGCCCAAGGGGCTCGCGCGCAAGCTTTGCGCCACCGCGCCCAGCCAATACACCCAGCACGCCCGCAACCCCGACCGCAGCGTCGTGGTGGGCGGCAAGAACCTGGTTCTGGCGCCGGTCTACGGCCCGCCCTTCGTACATGACGCCGAAAAGGGCCGCCGCTATGCCACGATGGAGGATTTCCGTAAGTTCGTGAAGCTGGGTTATATGTCCAAATGGCTGCACCATTCCGGCGGCACGGTCTGCGAACCCACCGACATTCCGGTGAACAAGCGCCATCTGGACATGCTGCAGGCGCATATGACGCTGTCGGACAAGCCCTTCATGGGATCGGTCACCGAACCCAGCCGCGCGCAGGACAGCGTCGAGATGTGCGAGATCCTCTTCGGCAAGGATTTCGTGCAGGGCAACACGGTGATGACGTCGCTGATCAACATCAACTCGCCGCTCACCTTCGACGACGTGATGATGGGCGCGCTCGAGGTCTTTGCCAAGAACAATCAGGCCTCGATCATCTCGCCCTTCATCGTCGGCGGCGCGATGGCGCCGGTCAGCGTGGCCGGCACGCTGACGCAGGTGCTGGCCGAGGTGATGGCGGGGATCGCCTATTCCCAGCTCATTCGCCCCGGCGCGCCGGTGATCTTCGGCGCCTTCGTCACCTCGATCGACATGAACAGCGGCGCGCCCACCTTCGGCACGCCCGAGGCCGCGCATGTGACCTATGGCGCGGGCCAGCTGGCGCGGCGCATGGGGCTGCCGTTCCGGTCGGCGGGGTCGTTCTGCGGATCGAAACTGCCCGACGCGCAGGCCGCCTACGAGACCGCCAACAGCCTCAACCTCGGCCTTCTGTCGGGCGTGAACTTCATGCTGCACAGCTGCGGCTGGCTGGAAGGCGGGCTGGTGTCGTCCTTCGAGAAATTCGTCATGGACGCCGACCAGCTGGGCGCGCTGCATCATTTGGCCAGGGGCGTGTCGGTGGACGAGAACGCCCAGGCGATGGATGCGCTGCGCGAGGTCGGGCCGGGCGGGCATTACCTGGGCTGCGCACACACCCAGGCCAATTTCAAGTCCGCCTTCTGGCGGTCGGAGCTTTTCGACTACAAGCCCTATGAAACCTGGAGCGAGGAAGGCGGGCGCGATACGATGGCGCTGGCCGGCGAACGGGTCAAACGCCTGCTCGATACCTACCAGCAGCCTGCGCTCGATCCCGGGATCGCCGAAGGGCTGCAGGATTACATCGACCGCAAGAAGGCCTCGATGCCCGACGCCTTCATGTAAGCGTTCCCCCGGCGGCGGCGAAGCGGTGCCGCCGCCGCGCTAGTCCGGCCGCGAGAGATGCAAGAGGCGCGCCTCGCCCATCATGGCGACCAGAACCTCGACATGGCGGCTGATGGAATAGCCGGCATTCTGCGCCACGCGCTGGGCGTCCAGATCGGACTCGATTTCGATCAACCGAACCAGCGCCGCCGCCGTGCGCGGCAGCGTCACCGTTCCCAGAACACGCCCGAGATGCGGATCGCGCCGGTAATCATGCGCGCCGATTCGAGCGGCGCGGATCAGCAGACGCGGGCGGCGCAGCGATTGCAGGATGCTGGAGATGTCTTTCATGGCGTGGCGTCCTTTGCTGATTCCCGCAGACGATGGCACGGCCCGCCAGGGTGTTGCGGCTGGCGCACTATCAGCGCACGGCCTGGAAAGAAGTGTTTATGATTTGGAAACAATCCTTGCCTCTGCACTTTTTTGTTAAGAATCAGGTAACTTGTTCGTCTTTAGGTTGTGGAAAAACCTTGGGATAACTCTGGGAAAAGCCTGAAATTTCGCAAAGGGGGATTGGTGGCATGGTGACTCACGCCAATATTGCAATGCCGGATCGTTGGCCCAACTGGGTGCCGCGGGACGCGCGCGCCTATCTTGCGCATATCGAGACGGGCCGGTCGATCCGGGCGCTTGCGCGGGATGCCGGATGTCATGCCTCGACCGTTCTCAGACAAGTGCGCAAGATCGAAACGCGGCGTGACGATCCCCTGATCGACGCCGCCCTTCGCCATCTCGGCGCATTCCGGCCCGGGCCTTCTGCCGGGTCGCCAGACGAGGATTCCGATCCGATGACGAAAAACCGACCCAACGACACCGCCCCGGTGGATGAGACCACTCTGACACGCGAGGCCCGGCGCATCCTGCGCAGGCTCTGCGAGCCGGGGGCCGTTCTGGCCGTCGCCGAGGGGCTGGAAAAGGCCACCGTGCTGCGCGACAGCGGCGACGGCGCGCCCACCAAGACCGCCGTGGTCGATGCCCCGGTGGCCGAGGCCATGGCGCTGAAGGAGTGGATCGCCTGCGACGCGCCGGGCCGGGTGTCGCGCTACCGCGTGACCGCGAGCGGACGCGCGGCGCTGAACCGGCTGATCGCCGAGCAGGAAAACCGCGTGCGCGGGTTTTCCGAGGCACAGGCCGGGTTCGAGACCGGGCGCGCCGCCGGCGCGGCGCTGGAAGAGGAGGATGCCTCGCCGCGCGTGCGCCGCCCGCGCTATGCCCTGGCCGAGAGCCCTTTGCTGGCCCTGGCGCGCCGGCGCGACCGCGACGGCACACCGTTCCTGTCGGACGGTCTGGTGGCTGCGGGCGAACGGCTGCGCGAGGATTTCGAACTGGCGCAGCTTGGCGGGCGGGTGCCGTCGAACTGGGAACAGATCCTGACCGTCTCGTGCCAGCCGCCGGAGGGCGCATCGCTCTCGGGCCCCGACGCGGCGCGGCTGCGCCTGGCGCGCGCGTTGGGCGAGCTTGGCCCCGGTCTGGCGGATATGGCGTTGCGGTGCTGCTGTTACCTCGAAGGGTTGGAAATGGCCGAAAAGCGCATGGGCTGGTCGGCGCGGTCGGGCAAGATCGTGCTGCGGATCGCCCTTCAGCGTCTGCGCCGCCATTACGACGCCGCGTGCGGGAACGGCGCGCAGATGATCGGCTGACCCGCGACAGATCGCAGCGCCCATATGGGCGTTGCGATCTGTCTGCGTTGCGGCACAAGTCGTTGATCCAGAACGCAAAGCCATCGGGGGTATTCCTCGGCGACGAGGATGCGGCCCTGCATGGCGGGTATGCGGATCTGGCGCTCCTTCCTGCTGTGGCCTATGGTAGGAGAGATGAACAAAAACCTTCGCGGGGAATACTAACGTGCGCGATCTCAAGATCCCGGAGCAACGCCATCCCGAAAAGGCGCATCGGCCCGACAATGCCCAGCCGAAGAAGCCCAAGTGGATCCGGGTGAAGGCGCCCGGCGGCGAGGGCTATAACGAAACCCGCCGCATCATGCGCGAGCACAAGCTGGTGACGGTCTGTGAAGAGGCGGGCTGCCCCAATGCCGGCGAATGCTGGGCGCAGGGCCATGCCACCATGATGATCATGGGTGACATCTGCACGCGCGGCTGCACCTTCTGCAACATCGCGACGGGGCGTCCGGACACGCTGGATGCGTTCGAGCCGGGCCGCGTCGCCGATGCGGTGCAGAAGCTGGGGCTGAACCATGTCGTTATCACCTCGGTGGACCGCGACGATCTGGAGGACGGCGGGGCCGAGCATTTTGCCCAGACCATCCGCGCCGTGCGCCACCGCTCGCCCGACACCACGATCGAGATCCTGACGCCGGATTTCCTGAAATGCGGGCCCGAGGCGCTGGAGGTGGTGGTCGCCGCCAAGCCGGACGTTTTCAACCACAACCTCGAAACCGTGCCGGGGCTCTACCCCGAGGTGCGCCCCGGCGCGCGCTATTTCCATAGCCTGCGGCTGCTGCAGCGGGTCAAGGAGCTGGATCCGGCGGTCTTTACAAAGTCGGGCATCATGGTCGGGCTGGGCGAGGACCGGCAATCGGTGCTGCAGGTGATGGACGACATGCGCGCGGCCTCGGTCGATTTCCTGACCATCGGCCAGTATCTGCAGCCCACGCCCAAGCACCACCGCGTCGACCGTTTCGTGACGCCCGAGGAATTCGCGGGCTACGAGAAATCGGCCTGGGGCAAGGGCTTTCTGATGGTGTCGGCCACGCCGCTGACCCGGTCGAGCTATCACGCGGGCGACGATTTCGCCCGGCTCCGCGCCGCGCGCGAGGCCAAGCTGGCCAAGGCCTGATCTCTTTAGGCAAAGGTTGCCAAAAGGTGCGCTTCCGCGCGCTTTCATTCCGGCAGTGACAGAGGCTACGCGTCTTTCGGGGCGGACGGCTCAGGGTGCGGGCAGAGCCTTGATATAGGCGGCGACCGCCGCGCGGTCCTCGGAGGGCAGTTTGGCGAAATTCTCGATCACCGAAACCATGTGGCCGCCGGCGCTGTCGAAATCGGGGGTAAACCCCGTCTCCAGGTAATAGACGATGTCGGTGGCCGACCAGGTGAATTGATCCGGGGTCAGCGGTGGAATGCGCCCGGTGCCCGACGGATTGGGCGCGCCCGCCATCCATTGCGCGCGGTCCAGCCCCCCCAGCGCATCGCGCGGGGTGTGGCATTCGCCGCAATGGGCCAGCGCCTCGACCAGGTAGCGGCCGCGCGTGAGTTCGGGCGTGGGCGTGTCGGTCATCACCCAATCGTCGCCGAGATAGAGTGCCTTCCAGACCCCGATGCTGCGGCGAATGTTGAAGGGAAAGCCGATCTCATGCGGCAGGCTGGGCGTGTCGCTGGCGGGCAGGGTCTGGATATAGGCCCAGAGATCGGCCACGTCGCGATCGTCCATCAGGCTGTAGGCCGTGTAGGGGAAGGCGGGGAAATAGTGCTTTCCTTGGGGCGAGGTGCCCAGCAGCACCGCCTGGGCAAAATCGCGCTGCGACCAGGCGCCGACGCCGTGGTCGGGGTCGGGCGAGATGTTGGGCGCGAGGAAGGTGCCGTAGGGCGAGGCGAACCGCTGCCCGCCGGCCAGAACCAGCTTGGCCTGGCCCTCGGCCCCGGGGGCGTAATGGCACGAGGCGCAACCGGCGGCGGTAAACACGGCCTCGCCGCGGGCGGCATCGCCCGTCACGTCGGCAAAAGCCGCCTCTGGCAAGGTTGCCGGGCGGGTGATCCAGAAACCGGCCCCGAGCGCCGCGAGGGCGATCAGGGCGAGCGTCGTCAGGATAGGGCGCATAGGCGCGGGTCAGTTGGCCGGTGCGCGGTGAGCGTCGTGGCAGGCCTTGCAGGTCCCGCCGACGGTGCCGAGCGCCGGGCCGAGCGCCGCCTGGCCTTCGCCGGCTGCGGCCTGCATGACCTTGGCCGCGTCGCCGAAGGCCGCCCATTTGTCCAGCACATCCGGCAAGTTGTCCCACATTTCGGCCTTGGCCCGGGTGCCTTCGATGTCCATCTCGCTGGAGCCCGCGGGCCAGAGCGGAGCCTGCCCGATCATCGACACCGCGACCAGCGTGTCGGCGGCGGCCTGCGCGGCCTCGGCGCTGTATTCGGTCTCGCCCTTCGCCATGGACCCGAGGATCCCGAGATTGATCGCCATGATCCGCATCTCGCCCTGCCGGGCCTTGAGCTGGGCCGAGTAATCCTGCGCAAAGGCCGTGCCGCCGGCCAGAAGGCCCACGATTGTGAGGGTCGTCAGCGTCTTTTTCATTGGGTCGCTCCCTGTAACTGAATACCGTAAGGGTAGTATGCGGCGCATGTTCGACAAATATATTCGTCAAGACCGCAGAAGGGGTGGCGATTCTTGCACAACGCCGATTGGGACGATCTGAAATTTGTGCTGGCGGTCGCCGATGGCGGATCGGTCAGCGCAGCGGCGCGGGCTCTGGGCGTCAATCACGCGACGGTTCTGCGCCGGGTGGCCGCGTTCGAGGCGGCGGCGGGCGGCCCGCTCTTCGAGCGCTCGGCGCAGGGCTATCGCCTGCGGCCCGACCGCGCGCCGGTGATCGACGCCGCGCGCGAGGCGGCGCGGGCGATGGCGCTGGTGGAACGCATGATGCAGGGCGCCGAGGGCAGCGAGGGCGCGGTGCTGCGCGTGACCTCTGTCGACAGCCTGTGCCTGACCGTGCTGCCTGCGGTCGTGGCGGCGGTGGCCGGGCGGATGGCGCCGGACCGGATCAGCCTTGTGTCGTCGAACCAGCAGCTCGACATGGCGCGGCTGCAGGCGGATGTGGCGGTGCGCCCGGCCGCGCAGTTGCCCGACGACATGACCGGCACCGAGGTGGCCAAGCTGCGTTTTCGCGTCTACGCCGCGCCGGGCGCGGGCGAGCGGTGGCTGGGGCTTTCGGGGACGCTTGGCGCGTCGCTACCCGGGCGCTGGCTGGCGGCGCATGTGGCGCCGTCGCAGGTCGGCGCGCTGGCCGACAGTTTCCCGGTGCTGCGGGCGCTGGCGCTTGAGGGTGAGGGGCGGGCGATCCTGCCCTGCGTTCTGGGCGACGATTGCGCGGGGCTGGAGCCGGTGGCTTGCGATATGCCCGACATCGCGGTGCCGATATGGGTCGCCTGTCACCGCGATCTGGCCGGCACGCCGCGGATCGCTTTGCTGGTAAAGCAGATCGCGGCGGCGCTGCGGCGCCACCGGTCACGGCTTGAAGGGATCACGGGCTGACGCGCAGCGGCGCACGGGTGCCGTCGACGCTTAGCGCTTCGGGCCAGCCGATCCAGCGTTCGACCGCATAAAGCGCGAGGCAGGCCGCGACGATGGCCAGCACCAGCTTGACCTTGCGCGGCGAGGGCGGGTGACGCGCCCACCGCGACATGCGCAACAGCTGCAGCCAGTTCATGCCTCGGGAAACCGCACCTTGCCGATATAGGGCAGGTTGCGGTTCCGTTGGGCAAAGTCGATACCATAGCCCACGACGAATTCGTCGGGGATCTCGAACCCGGTCCAGTCGGCGCGGACGTCGACCTCGCGGCGCGACGGCTTGTCCAGCAGCGCGATGGTGCGCAGCCGCGCCGGGTCGCGTGAGTTCAGCAGGCGGACGACATGGCTGAGCGTGTGGCCGGTGTCGACGATATCCTCGACCACCAGCACGTCGCGGCCTTCGATGGCGCCGCGCAGGTCCTTTAGGATGCGCACCTCGCGGCTGGATTCCATCGCGTCGCCGTAGGACGACGCCTCGAGGAAGTCGACCTCGACCGGCAGGTCGAGCTCGCGCACCAGATCGGCGATGAAGACGAACGACCCGCGCAAGAGCCCGACAACGACCAGCTTGTCGGTGCCGTCGAATTCGGTGCTGATCTCGCGGCAAAGCTCCTCGATCCGGGCGGCAATGGCCTTGGCCGAGATCATTTCGTGCACGACATAAGGACGCTGGGTCATGACTTTCCCTTGAATTTCCGGCCGCAGCATACGAAATGACGCGCCACTGTCATCACCAAAAGGGACGACATGCCGACGCATTCCGAAACCAGGACGCTGCCGTATACGGCGCAACAGATGTACGATCTGGTGGCCGATGTGGGCGATTATCCCAAGTTCCTGCCCTGGACGGCGGCGGCGCGGGTCCGCGCGCGCGAGGACAAGGGCGACCACGAAGTGATGCTGGCGGACCTGGTGATCAGCTTCAAGGTGTTTCGCGAACGCTTCGGCAGCCGGGTGGTGCTGTGGCCGGGCGAAATGAAGATCGACACCGAATATCTTGACGGACCGTTCCGGCACATGGTGTCGAAATGGGCCTTCCGCGATGTCGAGGGCGGGGTCGAGGTGTCGTTCTACGTGGATTTCGAGTTCAAGAACCGCATCCTGCAAGGCGCGGCGGGGATGTTCTTCTACGAGGCGATGCAGCGCATCGTGCGCGCCTTCGAACGCCGCGCGGCAGAGCTCTATGGGCCGGGGGCGCGGTAGGTTCTTTAACTTTTGGGGGTGCCGGGTGGAACGTGCCGCGACCGGCGCCTGCCCGTGGGATGGCGCCGCAACCTTTGTTCTCGGCGCTTTATGCCAGCCAAGTGATTGCAGCGAATGAGCGGCGCGCTGACGTCGCCAAAGCGCCAGCCCGCCGGGACGGGCAGGCGCTGGTCGCGGCGGCCTTTGGCCTTGATTCCGCGACATTTGGGGCGCTGAACTCAGGCAGCGCCCCTCAACCGCAATCAGCTGGCGTGGTCGTAGGCCCGCTCGCCGTGCACCATGATGTCGAGCCCGCTGTGCTCGGTCTCTTCGTCGACGCGCAGGGGCGTGATGGCCTTTGTCACGTAGACGATCACCAGCGTCACCACGATGGTGAACACGCCGACGATCACCAAGCTGCCCAACTGCGCGACAAAGCTTCCCGCGCCGAAGACCGCGATCATGATCGTGCCGAAGATGCCGCCGACGCCGTGCACCGCGAAGACATCCAGCGTGTCGTCGATCCGCAGCTTGTTGCGGATCGCGTTCACCGCCTCCTGGCAAAGCACGCCCGCCACGGCCCCGATGATCAGCGCCTCGATCGGCCCGACGAAGCCCGACGCGGGCGTGATCGACGCCAGGCCGGCAATGGTGCCCGTGACCATGCCCACCAGAGACGCCTTGCCGAACTTCACCCGCTCCCACAGCGCCCAGGTCAGCGACGCGGTGGCGGCCGAGATATGCGTCACCGTCAGCGCCATCGCCGCGCCGCCGTCGGCGGCCAGCTGCGAGCCGCCGTTGAAGCCGAACCAGCCAACCCAGAGCATGGCCGCACCGATCATGACATATCCGGGATTGTGCGGCGGCGTGGTGTCGTTCTTGCGGCGGCCCAGAACCACCGCGATGATCAGCGCCGCGATCCCGGCGGTTTCATGCACCACGATGCCACCCGCAAAGTCGCGCACGCCGGTGTCGCCAAAGATCCCGCCATCGGACAGGAACCCGCCGCCCCAAACCCAATGCACCACCGGCGCATAACAAAGCAGCATCCAGAGCGCCGAAAAGATCAGCACAAAGCCAAAGCCGATCCGTTCGACATAGGCGCCGACGATCAGCGCGGGCGTGATGATGGCGAATGTCATCTGGAAGGCAAAGAAAAGCACCTCGGGCAAGGTGCCCGACAGGCTGTCCGGCCCGACGCCCGCCAGAAAGGCCTTGCCCAGCCCGCCCCAGACCGCGCGGTCGCCGCCGAAGGCAATGGAATAGCCCGCCGCCAGCCACAGTATGCTCATCAGACAGGCGATGGCGTAGCAATGCATGAAGACGCTCAGCACGTTGCGCGCGCGGACCAGCCCGCCGTAGAACAGCGCCAGCCCCGGCAATGTCATGAAAAGCACCAGCGTCGTCGCCACTATGATCCAGGCGGTATCCGCTCCGTTCATCCGTCCCATCCTTTTTCGATTTGCGTTTGGCCGGGTGCAAAGCGCGAAACGAGCGCGGGAAAAAGCGGCAATTCCTGCGTAGGGCGCGTAAAATGCGGGCAGTTTTGATATTGATGAATTTATGGGCGCTTTAGCGACGCTGCGCCCGAAAAACGATCAGCTTTGAATCAGTGCGTCCCGAACCAGTTCGAGCGCGCGTTCCCGCGCCGCCGCCCGCACCTGATCGCGCCCCAGCGCGCCGTGATCGACGGTTTCGCTCTGCGTGCCGGCGGCGGTGGCCAGCGCATAACAGACCCGGCCTTCGGGCTTGAATTCAGACCCGCCCGGGCCCGCGATGCCGCTGATGGCCACGGCGATGTCGGCGCGGGCTGCGGCGCGCGCACCCTCGGCCATTTCGCGGGCGACCTCTTCGGACACCGCGCTGTGCGCGGCGAGCGTGGCCTCGGACACGCCCAGCATGTCGATCTTGGCGGCGTTGGAATAGGTGACGTGCCCACGCTCGAAGATTTTGGAAGAGCCCGGCAGGTCGGTCAGCGCGGCGGCCACCATGCCGCCGGTGCAGCTTTCGGCCGTGGTGACGGTCATCCCGCGCTGCCTGGCGCGTTCCAGGATCTCTTGCTGCAGCGCCTGGGTCACAGCATCACCCCATGACCGATGGCGGCGAGGACGATCACGCCCAGGGCGGCAAAGACCCCGGCGACCACGTCGTCCAGCATCACGCCCATCGGCCCGCCCATACGGTCGGCGCGGCCTATGGGGCCGGGTTTCCAGATGTCGAAAAGCCGGAAAAGGACAAAGGCCGCGATCCACCCGGGCCAGAGCCGGGTGATATCGGCCGACATGAGCATCGCACCGTAACTCACTGGAAAGAGTGCGATCCACTGGCCCGCCACCTCGTCGATCACGATCCACGACGGATCGTGATCCTCTTGACCCGCGGTGACCTTGGCGGTGGCGATATAGCCGCTGAGAAACACAAAGACCGTCAGGTTCAGCAACAGCCAGAAGCCGCCGATCTGGTGGATGCCCCAGGCCACCGGCAGGGCGGCGAGCGACCCCCAGGTGCCCGGCGCGGGCCGCAGGTAGCCGACGTAGAGGAATGAGGCGATGGCTTTCATGCGCGCACCAGCGTGGCGGTGGCGAGGGCCGCGATGCCCTCTTCGCGCCCCGTAAAACCGAGCCGCTCGGAAGTTGTCGCCTTGACCGACACCTGATCGGCGCGCAGCCCCATGATGTCGGCCATTCTGGCCGTCATATCAGCGGCATGCGGGCCGATCTTCGGGTATTCGCAGACCAAAGTGCAATCGACATTGCCCACCGCATAGCCTTTGTCGCGGGCTAGGCCCACCGCGTGGCGCAGGAAGATGTCGCTGGCCGCGCCCTTCCACTGCGGATCGGAGGGCGGGAAGTGCCGGCCGATGTCGCCCTCTGCCAGCGCGCCGTAGATCGCGTCGGTCACCGCGTGCATGCCCACATCCGCGTCCGAATGCCCGTCGAGCCCGCGCCCGTGTGGGATGCGCACGCCGCAGAGGATCACGTGATCGCCGCTCCCGAAGCGGTGCACGTCGTAGCCGTTGCCCAGGCGAATATCCATCTTTGTCTCCAACAGCGCGGCGGCGCGGGCGAAATCGCCCGGGCCGGTGATTTTCAGGTTGCGCTCGGACCCGGGCACGATGGCGACGTCAAGACCTGCGGCGCGGGCGACCTCGACATCGTCGGCGGCACCGCCCGGATGCGCCTTGTGCGCGGCCTGGATCGCCGCGAAATCAAAGCCTTGCGGGGTCTGCGCGCGGTAGAACCCGCTGCGGTCGCGGGTGCCGGTCACGCGGTCGCCGTCACCGGTCCAGAGCGCATCGGTCACCGCCAGCGCGGGGGCCGCGCCGGGGGTATGCGCCAGCGCTGCCAGAACCGCGTCGATCGTGGCGCGGTCGATGCAGGGGCGGGCGACGTCGTGGATCAGGACGTTTTTCGGTGGATCGGCGGACAGCGCCGCAAGGCCGTTGCGGACCGACGCCGCGCGGTCGGCCCCGCCGGCGGTCAGGATCACGTCGGTGCCCTCGGTCACCCGTTGCGCCAGCGCCATATCGTCGGGATGCACCACCAGCACGCGGGCGTCGAGATGCGCAAAGGCCCGCAGGGTCCACCAAGCGACCGGATGGCCCGCCACCTCTGCCCATTGCTTGGGCAGCGGTCCTCCGGCGCGGGTGCCGCGTCCGGCGGCGACGATCAATGCGGCTGTGGTCATGGCGATCCTTCCCAAGGTCATCTCTATGGCCTGCGCGAGCGCTGTGCAATTGCCCACAGGAATGTGCCCAAAAAATCGGCATTGCGTCATTCCTTGCCCGCAATCTCACCCGGAAACATTGAAGATACAGGGGCTGCGGGTTACCTCAGACCAATCTGCACAAGGATTAAGCTTTTGCAATTCCTGCTGGGCGACCTGCCTGTCACGCCTCCCGTTCTGCTGGCTCCGCTGGCCGGAATCACCGATTTGCCCTTTCGCAATCTGGTGAGCCGCTTTGGCGCGGGGCTGGTGGTGTCGGAGATGATCGCCAGCGGAGAGTTCCTGACAGCGCGCCCCGGAACCCGCGAAAAGGCCGAGCTGGGTGCAGGGATCGAGAACACCTCGGTGCAGCTTGCGGGCCGCGATGCGCCGGCCATGGCCGAGGCGGCGCGCCGGGTCGAGGCGATGGGCGCGCGGGTGATCGACATCAACATGGGCTGTCCGGCCAAGAAGGTGACGGGCGGCTATTCGGGATCGGCGCTGATGCGCGATCCGGACCACGCGCTGCGGCTGATCGAGGCGGTCACGGGTGCGGTGGGCGTTCCGGTCACGCTCAAGACCCGGCTGGGATGGGACGACGATTGCCTCAACGCGCCCGATCTGGCGCGGCGCGCCGAGGCGGCGGGGGTGCGGATGATCGTGATCCACGGCCGCACACGCTGTCAGTTCTACAAGGGCCGGGCCGACTGGGCCGCGATCCGCGAGGTCAAGCAGGCCGTGAGCGTTCCGGTGATCGCCAATGGCGATATCGTCGACGCAGGCACGGCCCGCGCGGCGCTGGCGGCGTCGGGCGCGGATGGCGTGATGGTCGGGCGCGGGGCGCAGGGCGCGCCCTGGCGGCTGGCCGAGATCGCGGCGGCGCTTTACGGCACTCCGGCCCCGGAGATCCCCGAGGGCGACACGTTTATCGACATGGTTTCAGAGCATTACGAGGCGATGCTGACCTTCTACGGCGCCGATCTGGGCAACCGCTGCGCGCGCAAGCATCTGGGCTGGTACATGGATCGGGCCGCGACAGGCCCCGCGCTGCGCAAACGCGTGCTGACGACGCGCGATTCGTCCGAGGTGCTTCGGCTCTTGCCCGACGCGCTGGCCTGCGCGCAAAGGGTGGCGGCATGAACCAGGCGCTTGAAACCCAGCTCTGGTCGTCGCTGCCGGTGCCGGCGATCCTGATGGACGCCGACGACCTGATCGCCGACATGAACCCGGCGGCCGAGGGGTTCATGAACAACTCGGCCAAGTGGCTGGTGGGCCAGCCCGTGTGGGACCGTCTGGCGGTCGATGCGCCGCTGGAAGAGAACCTCGCCCGGGCCCGGGCGCAGGGCACGCCGCTTTTCGTCAACGATGTCGACGTCGGCACGGGCAGCCGTCCCCCGCTGGTCTGCAACCTGCAGATCGCGCCGTTGCAGGGGCAGCCCGGCTGGATGATCATGCTGATCAGCCCGCGCGAACTGGCCGGGCGCATGACGCAAAGCCATTCGGTCAAATCGGCGGCCAAATCGGCCATCGGCATGGCCGAGATGCTGGCCCACGAGATCAAGAACCCGCTGGCGGGCATCACCGGGGCGGCGCAGCTTCTCTCGATGAACCTGAGCAAGGACGATCTGGAGCTGACCGACCTTATCGTCACCGAATCGCGCCGGATCGTGAAACTGCTGGAGCAGGTCGAGCAATTCGGCAATCTCAGCGCGCCCGAGCGCCGCGCGGTCAATATCCACGACGTGCTGGACCGCGCGCGCCGCTCTACCCAGCTGGGGGTCGGCGCGCATATGAAGATCGTCGAGGATTACGACCCCTCGCTGCCCTTGGCGCATGGCGACCCCGATCAGCTGTTGCAGGTGGTGCTGAACCTCTTGCGGAACGCGTCCGAGGTCGCGGATCAGAAGGCCGGCGGCACGATCCGCCTGCACACGTTCTATGAACACAGTTTCCGGATGCGCCGGGCCGATGGCTCCGGCCAGTCGCTGCCGCTTCAGATCGAGGTGATCGACGACGGACCGGGGCTTCCGCCCGATATCAAGGGCGATATCTTCGACCCCTTCGTATCGGGCAAAGAGAACGGCACCGGGCTTGGCCTGGCGCTGGTGAGCAAGATCATTTCCGACCATGACGGCTGGATTTCGGTGGACAGCGTGCCGGGGCGGACGGTGTTCCGCATCTCGCTGCCGCTGGCCCCGCGGGAAGAACAGGAGAACGACTGATGGATGGCACGGTTCTGGTTGCAGATGACGACCGCACGATCCGCACGGTTCTGACCCAGGCGCTGACGCGCGCGGGCTGCAAGGTGCACGCGACCTCGTCGCTGACCACGCTGATGCGCTGGGTGGGCGAGGGCAAGGGCGATGTGGTGATCTCGGACGTGGTCATGCCCGATGGTAACGGGCTCGAGATGCTGCCGAAGATCGCGCAGGACCGGCCCGGTCTGCCGGTGATCGTGATCTCGGCGCAGAACACGATCATGACGGCGATCCAGGCCGCCGAGGCCGAGGCCTATGATTACCTGCCCAAGCCCTTCGATCTGCCCGATCTGATGAAACGCACCGCGCGGGCGCTGGAAACCAGCGCGCGCAGCCCCCGGCGCGAAGATCCGGTCGAGCAGGTGGACGGGCCCGAGGATCTGCCGCTGGTGGGCAAGACCCCGGCGATGCAGGCGCTCTACCGTCTGGTGGCGCGGGTGATGAACACCGATCTGCCGGTGCTGATCACCGGCGAAAGCGGCACGGGCAAAAGCCTGATCGCCCGCGCGATCCACGATTTTTCCGACCGGCGGACCCTGCCTTTCGTGACCGTGACCGGCGCGGATCTGTCCGATCTCGAGGGCCCCGCGCGGGTGCTGGCGCGGGTGCGCGGCGGCACGCTCTTGATCGACGAGATCGGCAATATCGAGGACGAGGTGCAGGCGCGCATCGTGCGGATGATGGATGTGCCGGGCGAACACGTGCCGCGCTTCATGGCCACCAGCCAGGGCGATCTGGCCCACGCGATGGAGGCGGGCCGCGTGCGCAAGGATCTGTATTACCGGCTGGGCGGGGCGACCCTGGCGGTGCCGTCCCTGCGCGAACGGGTCGAGGATATCCCGCTGCTCAGCGAGCATTTCCTGATCCGGGCCGAACGCGAGGGCGCGCCGAAACGCTGGTTGTCCGAGGACGCCAAAGAGCTTTTCCGCGCCTACAGCTGGCCCGGCAACGTGCGCCAGCTGGAAAACGCGGTGCGGCGGCTGAGCCTGACCAGCCGCGCCGACGAGATCACCCGCCCCGAGGTCGAGGCGGTGCTGGGCAACCAGCCCGACACCGGCCCGATCCTGCGCGGCGGCGACAGCGAAAAGCTGGGCGCGTCGGTCGCGCGGCACCTGCGGCGGTATTTCGACCTGCACGGCACGATGTTGCCGCCGCCGGGGCTTTACGGCCGGATCCTGCGCGAGGTCGAGGCCCCGCTGATCGAAATCGCCCTGGATGCAACCGGCGGAAATCAGGCCAAATGCGCCGATTTGCTGGGCATCAACCGAAATACGCTCCGCAAGAAGATCACCGATCTCGATATTCAGGTGACACGGCGCCGCAAACTGATGTAAAAGGGCCACAGAATTGTGGCCGCGCTGCCGATGGCGGTGAAGAGACCACAAGATATGGCGGTCCGTCGCGTCGTGCGACACATCAATGCGGGGGTTGGCTGTGGCCACTCGGGCACGCAGGTTAGATTGGTCCCGGCTGAGCCGGTTGCGCCGGCAGCGCCGTGTGCAGAACGCGGCGACCATCGGGCTGGTGGTTCTGGGCCCCGTGCTGGCGGTGGCCACTTTCCTGATTCTGGGACCGCTGGACAGCGGGCCGGGTGCGCAGCTCAGCCTGCGGCTGATCCTGCTGGCCGACCTCGTTTATGTGCTCTTGCTGGCCGCATTGGTGCTGGCGCGGGTGGCGCGGATGGCGGCCGACCGGCGCGCGCAATCGGCGGGATCGCGGCTGCACCTGCGGCTGACCGGGGTCTTTGCGCTGATGGCGCTTTTGCCGACGGTGACGGTGGCCGTCTTTGCCGTGCTTACGATCAACATCGGGCTCGAGACTTGGTTTTCCGAACGGGTGCGCAACGTCGTCGGCGCGTCGCTGGCCGCGGCAGAAGTCTACGAACAACAACAGAGCGACGGTCTGATCGAGGACACCCGCACGCTGGCCGGGTTCATCTCGGCCAACCGGCGCGCGGGGTTCGTGGCGGATGGGGGCGCGTTGCGGCAAGTGCTCAGCCAGGGGCAATCGCAGATCCAGCGCGGCCTGCGCGAGGCCTATGTGATCGACGGCGCCGGAGAGATCAGGGCGCGCGGCGAACGCTCTTATCTCTTTGATTTCGAACGCCCCGACACGGACGCCTTTCAAGAGGCGCGCGATGCCGGGGTGGTGCTGATCAAGGACTGGCCCAACAACGAATTGCGCGCGCTGGTGCCGCTGTCGGCCTTTGCCGACCGCTATCTCTATGTCAGCCGCGAGGTCGACGGGGGCCTTCTGAACCTGCTCGACGAAACGCAAGAGACCGCGCGCTTCTATCAGCAGCAGGAGGACGACCGGGGGCGGGTGCTTTTCGACTTTGCGCTGCTCTATCTGGGCTTTGCTGTGCTGATGATCCTGGCGGCGACCTGGCTGGGTCTGTGGTTCGCCGAGCGGCTTGCGCGCCCCGTGGGGCGGCTGACGGGGGCGGCGCAGCGCGTCGGCGCGGGCGATCTGGACGTGCAGGTGATCGAGGAAGAGGGCGACGACGAGATCGCAATGCTGGGCCGCTATTTCAACCAGATGACGCGCCAGCTGAAGGGCCAGCGCGAGACGCTGGTCGAGAACACCCGCCAGATCGAGCGCCGCCAGCGGCTCTTCAACTCGGTTCTGACCTCGGTCACGTCGGGGGTCGTCGGGCTGGATACCGAGGGCAAGGTGACCTTTGTCAACCGCTCGGCCGAGCGGCTGCTGGGCTGGCAGGAAACCCGGCACGCGGTGCCGATCATCGTGTCGGTGCCCGAGTTCGGCCCGCTCTTTGAGCGGCTGCGCGACGGCGGGCTGGAGGTGGCGCAGGACGAGGTCAAGGTCAGCCGCGAGGGGCGGCTGGAAAACCTGCTGGTCCGGGTGTCGACCCGGCGGCGGCAGGACGGCAGCCTCGAGGGCTACGTGGTGGCCTTCGACGACGTGACCGATCTGGTCAGCGCCCAGCGGATGGCCGCCTGGGGCGACGTTGCGCGGCGCATCGCGCATGAGATCAAGAACCCGCTGACGCCCATTCAGCTTTCCGCTGAACGCATCAAGCGCAAGTTCCGCCGCCAGCTGGACGACGAGAGCGCCGACAGTCTCGACCAGATGACCGAGGTCATCGTGCGCCAGACCAACGATCTGCGCCGCATCGTCGACGAATTCTCGAAATTCGCGCGGATGCCCGAGCCCGACCGCAAGCCCGAGGATGTGGGCGATCTGCTGGGCGGCGCGGTTCTGCTGCAGGAGTCCGGCCAGCCGGAGGTGCGGTTCACAACGGCGATCTCGGACGCGCCGATGCCGGCCGAGCTGGATGCGACCATGGTCGGGCAGGCGCTGACCAACCTTATGAAGAACGCGGGCGAAGCCATTGAAAGTTATATCGAAACCGGCACAGCGCCCGAGGGTTTTCAGCCCGCCATCCGCGTCGAGGCGGAGGTGGTCGACAACCGCGCCGAGATCCGGATCATGGACAACGGGATCGGCCTGCCCGAAGACCGCGCGCGGCTCTTCGAGCCATACGTGACGACGCGCGAAAAGGGCACCGGGCTGGGCCTGCCCATCGTCAAGAAGATCATCGAAGACCATGGTGGCACGCTGACGCTCGACGACGCGCCGCCGTTCGGCGACGCGGACCACGCGGGCGCGATGGCCGTCGTGCGCCTGCCGCTGAGCATGGCGCATTCCATTCAAACGCAGACAGACGCAGAGGCAGGTGAGGGGCAAGATGAGTGACATTCTGATCGTGGACGACGAACGCGATATCCGCGGGCTGATCGGGGATATCCTGGAGGACGAGGGATTTAGCACGCGACTGGCGGGCAATTCCTCGGAAGCGATGGCCGAGATCAACGCCGAGGCGCCGGCGCTCTTGATCCTCGATATCTGGCTGAAGGACAGCAAGATGGACGGGATCGACATCCTCAAGGCCGTCAAGCGTGACAATCCGGACGTGCCGGTGGTGATCATCTCGGGGCATGGCAATATCGAGATCGCCGTCGCGGCGATCAAGCAGGGGGCCTACGATTTCATCGAAAAGCCCTTCAACATCGACCAGCTTTTGGTGGTGATCCGGCGGGCGATGGAAACCAGCCGCCTGCGGCGCGAGAACCAAAAGCTCAAGCGGCGTGAGGCCGACGTGGCCGAGATGGTCGGCGACAGCCCGGCCTTCCGCGCGCTGGTCGGCCAGCTCGACAAGGTCACCAAGTCGAACGGGCGGGTGATGCTGACCGGCCCGGCGGGCAGCGGCAAGGAGGTGGCGGCGCGCTACATCCACGCCCATTCCAACCGCGCCGGCGCGCCGTTTGTCACCGTGAACTGCGCCGGCGTCGCGCCCGAGACCATGGAAGAGGTGCTCTTTGGCCGCGAAACCCCGGATCGCGGCGTCGAGCCGGGGCTGCTGGAACAGGCGCATGGCGGGGTGATCTATTTCGACGAGGTGGCCGACATGCCCACCGGCACCCAGTCGAAAATCCTGCGGGTGCTGGTGGATCAGCAATTCACCCGGGTCGGCGGGGCCGACAAGGTGCGGGTCGATCTGCGGGTGATCTCGTCGACCAACCGCGACCTGCAGGCCGAAATCGACGCGGGCCGCTTCCGGCAGGAATTGTTCCACCGGCTCAACGTGGTGCCCATCGCGGTGCCGAGCCTTGCCGACCGGCGCGAGGACATACCGACCCTGGCCCGGCATTTCATCGAGGTCTGCAACAAGACCCAGGGCCTGCCCCTGCGCGAGCTGGGCGAGGACGCGGTTGCGCTGATGCAGACGATGATCTGGCCCGGCAACGTGCGCCAGCTGAAAAACCTGATCGAACGGGTGCTGATCCTCGGCGACAGCGGCGGCGAGATCGAGGCCCGCGAACTGCCGCAGGACAACACCGCGCCCGAGACCGGCGAGGATCGCGTGGTGCTGTCGGGCACGCTGGCCACGCTGCCGCTGCGCGAGGCGCGCGAGGCGTTCGAGCGCGAATACCTGCTGACCCAGATCAACCGCTTTGGCGGCAATATCAGCCGCACCGCCAGCTTCGTTGGGATGGAGCGGTCGGCGCTGCACCGCAAGCTCAAGTCGCTGGGCGTGGTGACCGGCCAGAAATCCGGCGCGCGCGTCGCCCGGGTCGATGACGAGATGCACGAAACCTCGTGACCGCGCCCGCCCCGCGGCAAGCGTTGACCGCGCCGCGCGCCCGTGCCATGCCAAAGGTCGAAACGGTTGAGGATCGGCCATGAAGGTCATCATTTGCGGCGCGGGCCAGGTGGGCTGGCAGATCGCGCGCCATCTGTCGGGCGAACGCAACGACGTTACGGTGGTGGACAACAATCCCGACCTAGTGCGCCGCGCGACCGACACGCTGGACGTTCAGGGCATCGCCGGTTTCGCCTCTTACCCGGATGTGCTGGACCGGGCGGGCGCGCGCGACGCGGACATGATCATCGCCGCCACCCATTCGGACGAGGTCAACATGGTGACCTGTCAGGTGGCGCATTCGGTCTTTGCGATTCCGCGCAAGATCGCGCGGCTGCGCGCCCAAAGCTATCTGACGGCGATCTATTCCGACCTCTACCGCCGCGATCACATGCCCATCGACGTGGTCATCAGCCCCGAGCGCGAGGTGGCCGAGGCCGCCTTGCAGCGGCTTTCGGCCCCGGCGGCCTTCGACACCGAGATTTTTCTCGACGGCAAGGCGCAGTTGCTGGGCCTGACGATCGACCAGGATTGCCCGGTGGTGAACACGCCGCTGCGCCAGCTGACCGACCTTTTCTCGACCCTGCGGTCGGTGGTCGTGGGGGTGCGTCGCGAAGGCACGCTCTTTGCGCCGGAATCGGGCGACCAGCTTTTCGTCGGGGATTCGTGCTATGTGATGGTCCACCAGGACGACATCCGCCGCACGATGGAGATTTTCGGCAAGTCGCTGCGCAAACAGGAACGGGTGGTGCTGGTGGGCGGCGGCAACGTCGGTCTGGCCGTCGCGCGCGAGCTTGAGGCAAAAGAGGACCGCATCCGCGCCAAGGTCATCGAGAAGAACCGCAAATGCGCCGAACGCGCCGCCGAGATGCTGGAGCGTACCATCGTGCTGCATGGCGACGGGCTGGATTCGGGGCTGCTGAACGAGGCCGGGATCGACCGGGCCGATGCGGTGCTCTGCGTCACCGACGACGACAAGACCAACATGCTGGCCGCGGTGCGCGCCAAGGCCGAGGGCTGTCCCTTCGCCATCGCGCTGATCAACGATCCCACGCTGGTGCCGCTGATGGAGCCCCTGGGCATTGACGCCTATATCAACCCGCGCGCCACCACCGTCAGCTCGATCTTGCGCCATATCCGGCACGGGCGGGTGCGGGCGGTCTATTCCATTGGCGATGCCGAGGCCGAGGTGATCGAGGCCGAGGTCCTGTCGACCTCGCCCATCGCCGGCAGCAAGATCCGCGACATCGACTTTCCCGAAGGCGTGCTGGTCGGCGCCGTGATGAAGGACGGCAAGGTGGAAAAGCCCACTGGCGGGCTGCGCATCGACGAGGGCGATCTGATCGTCATCTTCGCCATGTCGAAGGACGTCGCACAGGTGGAACGCCTGCTGCAGGTGTCGATCGATTTCTTCTGACGGATGGTACGGCGTTTTCTGACCCTTCCGCTGTTCCTGATCCTGGCCGGGATCGGCTCGGTCTCGATGATCGCCCCGGCGGTCTTTGCACTGCGGATCGAGGCCTTCCACGACGCGCGCAGCTTTTTCTATTCCGGGCTGGTGGGGCTGATTCTGACCACGCTGGTGGGCATCGCCATGTCGACGCGCCCGGCCTCGGATTCGCCGCTCAAGCAATTGCTGACGCTGCTGGCAGCCTTCGCGATCCTGCCCGCCTTCCTGGCGGTGCCGTTCTACGAGGCGGTGCGCAACACGACCTTTGTGAACGCCTATTTCGAGATGGTGTCGTCCTTCACCACCACCGGAGCGACGCTGTTCGACGCCGACCGGCTGTCGGGGCCCGAGCACCTCTGGCGCGCGCAGGTGGGCTGGATGGGCGGGCTGCTGATGTGGATCGCCGCGGCGGCGATCCTGGCGCCGCTGACGCTGGGCGGGTTCGAGGTGACGGCCATCGGCGAGCCCGGCCAGACCCCGGTCTCGGGCGAGGCGCGGGGCGATATCTCGGGGCCGGCGCAGCGGCTGGCACGCTCGGCCCACACGCTGATCCCGGTCTATGCCGGGCTGACGCTGTCCATATGGATCCTGCTGCTGGTGCTGGGCGACACACCGCTGGTGGCGCTTTGCCACGCGATGTCGGTGATGGCCACCTCGGGGATCACGCCGCTGGCCGACCTGGGCCAGAGCCAGAGCGGCATCGCCGGCGAGATGGTGCTGTTCTGCTTTCTGTTCTTCGCCCTGTCGCGGTCGACCTTTTCCACCGACACCGGGGCGAACAGCTGGCGCGGGTTCTGGCAGGATCCCGAATTCAGGCTGGGCACGCTGATCGTGCTCTTGGTGACGCTGCTGCTCTTTTCGCGTCATTTCGTTGCGGCGCTGGATTTCGGCGACGACGAGGGCGCCCTGCAGGCGCTGCGCGCGCTTTGGGGCGGGGTGTTCACCTCGCTGTCGTTCCTGACCACCACCGGTTTCGTCAGCGCCGACTGGGGGGCGGCGCAGAACTGGTCCGGCCTGCAGACCCCGGGCCTGATCCTGTTGGGCCTGGCGATGGTGGGCGGCGGCGTGGCCACGACCGCCGGCGGGGTCAAGCTCTTGCGGGTCTTCGCGCTTTATCTCAACGGGCTGCGCGAGATCGAAAAGCTGGTGCATCCGTCCTCGGTGGGCCGCACCGGCGTGATGGGCCGCCGCATCCGCAAGGAAGGCGCCTTTATCGCCTGGGTCTTCTTCATGCTCTTCGCGCTGACGCTGGCGGCGGTGACGATGCTGCTGGCGTTACTGGGCGTGCCGTTCGAGCCGTCATTCGTGCTGGCCATCGCGGCGCTGACCAACACTGGCCCGCTGATCGGCATTTCCGCCGCCGAACCGGTCGAGCTCTTGCGGCTGGGAACAGAGGCCAAGGCGCTTCTGGGGGCTGCGATGGTGCTGGGGAGGCTTGAACTTCTGGCGCTGATCGTCATGCTGACACCGGATTTGTGGCGCAACTGACGCGAACGCCCGCGCCCGCCCGCCGACGCGTGCTTTTGGGGTGGAAACTCCGGGCATGGCGATACATACTTTGTCAAGGATTGGGGCACCCGGATAGAGGTGCGTGAAGAAATAAAAAAGGCTTTTCAATGGCTTCGGACAGACAAAACCTGCAAGATGCGTTCCTTAACCATGTTCGCAAGACCAAGGTTCCGGTGACGGTGTTTCTGATCAACGGGGTGAAATTGCAGGGCGTCATCACGTGGTTCGACAATTTCTGTGTTCTGTTGCGCCGTGACGGTCAGTCGCAGCTGGTCTACAAGCATGCAATCTCTACGATCATGCCTGCGCAGCCGATCAACCTTTACGACGGTGAAGACTCGAATTGAACGACACCGCGGCGCATGTGACCCGCGCCTGGGTCCTGCATCCTGACATCAAGACGGACCGCGACCGGCGGCCCGCCGACATGGCTCTGGAAGAGGCCGTGGCGCTGGCCGAGGCGCTGCCCGACCTCACGGTCGTGGGCGGCGTTGTGGTGCCCTTGCCCAAGGCCCATGCCGGGATGCTCTTCGGGTCGGGCAAAATCGCCGAGCTCAAGGCCCAGTTTGAGGCGGACGAGATCGAGCTGGTGCTGGTCGACGGCCCGGTCACGCCGGTCCAGCAGCGCAACCTTGAAAAGGCCTGGGGCGTCAAGCTTCTGGACCGCACCGGCCTGATCCTCGAGATCTTCAGCGACCGCGCCGCCACCCGCGAGGGCGTGCTGCAGGTCGAGATGGCCGCGCTCAGCTATCAGCGCACCCGGCTGGTGCGCGCCTGGACCCACCTGGAACGCCAGCGCGGCGGGCTCGGCTTTGTCGGTGGCCCCGGCGAGACCCAGATCGAGGCCGACCGCCGCGCCATCGACGACCAGCTGGTTCGCCTGCGCCGCCAGCTCGACAAGGTGGTCAAGACCCGCTCGCTGCACCGCGCCGCCCGCGCCAAGGTGCCTTATCCCATCGTTGCCCTGGTGGGCTACACCAACGCCGGCAAATCCACGCTCTTCAACCGGCTGACCGGGGCCGAGGTGATGGCCAAGGACATGCTCTTTGCCACGCTCGACCCGACCATGCGCGCGGTCAGCCTGCCGACCGGCATCGAGGTGATCCTCAGCGACACGGTGGGCTTCATCTCGGATCTGCCGACCGAACTGGTCGCCGCCTTCCGCGCCACCCTTGAGGAAGTGCTGGCCGCCGATCTCATCGTGCATGTGCGCGACATCAGCCATCCCAACACCGCCGAACAGGCTGAGGACGTGCGCGCGATCCTGACCTCGCTCGGCGTGGCCGAGACCACGGCGCAGATCGAACTCTGGAACAAGATCGACCTGCTCGACCCCGAGGCCCGCGCCGCCGCATTGGCCCGCGCCGCGCGCGAGGATGATATCTTCGCGGTCTCCGCCGTCACCGGCCAGGGGCTCGACGCCTTCCTTCAGGCCGCCACCCTCAAGCTCGAAGGCGAACGGCGCACCGAAACCCTGACGCTCCGCTTCGATCAGGGCCGCAAACGCGCCTGGCTTTACGACAAGGGGCTGGTCGAGGCGGAAACCCAGACCGACGATGGCTACGACATCACCGTCCGCTGGGCCGCAAAGGACGCTCGCGCCTTCGCGAAACTCTGATCTTCATCTGGTCAAAAATATCCCGGGGAGCGCGAGGGGCAGCGCCCCTCGCTCCCGTCCCCGAAACCTACTCCGACACCAGCCGGGTCACGCCCACGGCCGCCGCCCGCGCCAGATCCACATCCAGCGACATCGGAATATATTCCCCGCGCCGCCAGAGCTGCCCCAGATCGTCATAGTGCCGCGACAGGAAATGCCCTGATTGCCCGGTGGCGCTGATAAAGACCGACGAATCGGGATCGGCGAAATCGTAGACGCCGCGGTAGCCAGCGCCGTGCACGTTCAGGAACGGATGCGGGTCGCGCCCCGAGGTCCGGCCGCGCTGCAGCGTATGATCGCCGCCCGAGGTGCTCTGACGGATGTTCACGAAATACCGCAGCACCGGCACCTCGCCCAGCACCTCGTGGTCGTGCGTGGCCTGATGCGCATCCCCCCAGCGCAGCGATTCCAGCGCCGTGCCATAGGTCTCGCCGATCCAGACCAGCGCGTCGTCCAGCGCCAGCCGCGCCAGATCGGTGCAGGTCTCGACCGCCGCCGACTGGCGGATATCGCACCAGGCGCCCGCCCCGTCCACGTCGCGGTAGACCCGCTCGATGAAAAGCGGCTCGACATGGTCGAACTCGTCCGCCAGCGGGCCAAGATCGTCGCGGATCAGCCTGTCCTGCAGCGCCCGCAGCCAGGCGGCGTAAAGCAGCGGCTCGGGCAGATGTTCGTTCATCTCGCCGTTCCAGTTGGCCAGCAGCTCCAGCGCGCGCTGGCGCTGGCGTTCGGGCGTGCCCTCGGGCGCGGCCTCGCCGGTGAACCACAGATCCGCGCCGATCAGCGGCAAGAGCGCGCGCGCGGCCACCGACACCGTGTCGAGCTGGCCTTCGATGAAACTGTCGCGGGTGTGCACCTCGCGCCCCTGCATCAGCCCCTGCCAGCGCATCACCCGCTGGCTGTCGCCCCATTCGAAACTGACATGCAGCGGGAAGGGGCGGTCGACGATCTTGTTGTTGGTGTTGCCGACGATCCCGCCCGAGGGTGCGATGAATTCGGGATTTGCCGAATAGGGCAGCACCCCCTGCCAGCGGTTCGTGGCGATCCAGCCGGGCGCGGGCAGGCGGCCCTGGCTCTGGTGTCCGGCGTCGCGGCGCGGCATCGCGCCCACCAGCTTCATGCCGATCGTGTCGGCGTCGATCAGGGTCAGGTTCTGCGCCGGGGCGACATAGGCCTCGGCGGCGGTCAGCGCCTCTTCGACGCCACCGGCGCGCATCAGCCCGATGGCCGCGCTGATGGAACTGTCGCGCGGGCTGAGCGCTGTCCAGGACAGCGCCGCCACATGGCCCGGCGGGGTGATCGCGGCCAGATCGAACCGGGTGCCCGGCAGCACAGGGCCATTGTCGGTCCAGCGCAGGGTGACGGTGATCGGAGCCTGATCCTTGATCTCGATGATCGACTTGCGGGTGACAAACCGCTTCCAGCCGTCGGGGGTGCGGTATTCCTCGGGGTTGTCGGGGTTCAGCTCTTCGATAAAGAGATCCTGATCGTCCAGATAGGACGACGTCAGCCCCCAGCCCAGCTTTTCGGACCGGCCCACCATCAGCGCCGGAATGCCCGGGATCGAGCCGCCGATCACGCCGCCGGTGCTCAGTTGCAGCCGGGCCAGATACCAGGTCGAGGGTGCGGTAAAGCCCAGATGCGGATCGTTGGCCAGCAACGTGCCGCCATTGGCCGACCGCGACGGCGCCGCCGCCCAGGCGTTCGACGCCCCGGCCAGACCGCGCTGGGGCACCGGCCAGAGGAACTGAGGCGCGGGCGCCGTGGCGGCGTAGCGGGGCGCTTGCGGAAAGAGGCTTGCGTAGTCGGGCAGGGCGGCCACGCCTTGCCCCGGAATGTCCGGCAGAAGGTCGGGCAGACGCGACGGATCCGGCAGTTGCAGCGAAGTGCGCGCGCGCAGCACCTCGTCCTGCAGGTGCCCGGCGAGTTGCAGCGCCATCAGCTTGACGATGGCGATCGAATCCGCCGGCTGCCAGGGCGAGAGCGGCGCGCCAAATAGGAAGAACTCCGGCGCGCCGCGGCCGAGGCTGTCGGCGTTGATCTCGGCGATGCGGGCGTTGACGCCTGCCGAATAGGCCTCCAGCGCGTCGAGGGTAAAGGCATCCTGCGACGCCACCGATTGCACCGCCAGCGGATAAAGATCGAGCCTGCGCAGCAGCTTGTCTGTCTCGGCGGTGCGCGCGCCGAAAACCTCGGACAGACGCCCCTGCGCGGTGCGCCGCAGCAGCGTCATCTGCCACAGCCGGTCCTGCGCATGGGCGTAGCCCAGCCCGAAAAACGCGTCGCGGTCCGACGACGCCAGGATATGCGGCACATTGGAATTGTCGCGCACGATCTCGACATCGGCGGTGATCCCGCCGACCGCCAGCGTCTTGTCATAGTCCGGCAGCGACCGCGAGCCCAGGTAATAGACGATCAGCGCCGCCAGAACACTCAGCGCGATCGCAGCGCTTGCCAGCCGGACCAGCCATCGAAACAGAAATGCCATGACGCCTCTTTTCACAGGCCGATTGCCGTTGCGCTGGACCTAACGCGCCCGTCCGCCCTTGCCAAGAGCACGGCATCGCGCCAGAACCGAAGGCGACAGGAAAAAGAGGAGAGCGAGAGCATGGCAAAAGTTGCGTTTCTGGGGCTGGGCGTGATGGGCTACCCGATGGCGGGGCATCTGCAAAAGGCCGGTCACGAGGTGACGGTTTATAACCGCACCGCCGCCAAGGCCGAAAAATGGGCCGCCGAATACGGCGGCGCGCATGCGGCCACCCCGGCCGAAGCGGCCAAGGGGGCCGAATTCGTGATGGCCTGCGTCGGCAACGACGACGATCTGCGCGGCGTCTGCCTGGGCGAGGACGGCGCGTTTGCGGGCATGGACGCGGGCAGCGTTTTCGTCGATCACACCACGGTGTCGGCCAAAGTCACCGCCGAGCTTTACGGCGTCGCCAAGGAGGCGGGCATTTCCTTTGTCGACGCGCCGATCTCGGGCGGGCAGGCGGGCGCTGAAAACGGCGCGTTGTCGGTGATGTGCGGCGGCGATCAGCCCGCTTACGACCGCGCCGAGCCGGTGATCGACGCCTATGCCAAGCTTTGCCGCCGCATCGGCGACAGCGGCGCGGGCCAGATGACCAAGATGTGCAACCAGATCGCCATCGCGGGGCTCGTGCAGGGGCTCTCCGAGGCGCTGCATTTCGCCGAGAAGGCCGGGCTGGATGGCCGCGCGGTGGTCGAGGTGATCAGCCAGGGCGCCGCGGGCAGCTGGCAGATGGCGAACCGCTACGAGACGATGCTGGACGACCATTTCGTACATGGCTTCGCGGTGGACTGGATGCGCAAGGACCTGAACATCTGCCTCTCGACGGCGGACGAGAACGGCGCCAGCCTGCCGGTCACGGCGCTGGTCGACCAGTTCTACAAGGACGTGCAGAAGATGGGCGGCGGCCGCTGGGACACCTCGAGCCTGATCCAGCGCCTGCGTGCCGCCGGCTGACACTTGGCCGGGCCGCCGCCGGGCGGCCCTTCCGGCGCCCGCGCGGCGCAGATTGCATACGATTGACCATTGTCTTTTCTGTCACGCTGACATTATGTTGTGATCTATGCGCGGTCGTTCACCGACCCGCGAAAAAGAGTTTCGCTGACCTTGGATACCGCAGGCATCGCCTGAGCCAGGCCAGACCGATCGGGCCGAAAGGCCATTCACGTGCGCCCGGATCGCTTTTTGCGGCGGGTGAAAAATGGGCGCCCCGGGCCGCAAGACCCGGAGAGCGTCGGAGAAGAAACGCGATGACGCGCGCGACGAACCTGAGGCACGAGAGACAAGACAAATCGTCTTGCCGTGCCCGTTTACACGGTTCAGCGCCCGATCTCGCCCTGACAAGACACGTCCCAAACGCGCTGCGCCCGCCTGGGCGCGGGGCCGTTCGGTCGTGCAAACGGACAACATGGCAAAGAAAATGCTCATCGACGCCACCCACGCGGAAGAGACCCGCGTCGTGGTGGTGGACGGAAACAAGGTCGAGGAATTCGATTTTGAATCCGAAAACAAGCGCCAGCTCGCTGGCAACATCTATCTCGCAAAGGTAACCCGGGTCGAACCGTCGCTTCAGGCGGCCTTCGTCGATTACGGCGGCAATCGCCACGGGTTCCTGGCGTTCTCGGAAATCCATCCGGATTACTACCAGATCCCCGTCGCCGACCGTAAGGCGCTGATGGAGGAAGAGGCGGCCCTGGCCGAGGCGCAGTCGCGCGAGGAAGAAGAAGACAAAAAGCCCAAGCGCTCGCGCTCGCGGCGCGGCGGCGCGTCGAAGGCCGAAAAGACCTCCAGCGGCGACAAGAGCGTCAGCACGGAAGCCGGTGAAATCAAGGGGATGGAAACCATCGACCTTGAAGAGGGCGAAACGCTCAACGAGGCCGGCGAAGAGGGCGAAGGCCTGTCGCCGATGGAAACCGTCGCCGAAACCCCGGTCGAAGAGCCCGCGGACGACAGCGCCGAAGAGGCCTCGGCTTCGTCAGAAGCAGAGGCGGATGAGGTGCCCGCTGCCGAGGACGACAGCGACGACGAGGATACGCACAAGGGCAAGGACGCCTCGGCGCGCGACGAAAACATCGAATCGGTGGCCGACGACGACACCGAGGAAGACATCCGCCCGCCGCGCAAACCGCGCCCGCGCCGCTACAAGATCCAGGAGGTCATCAAGGTCCGCCAGATCATGCTGGTGCAGGTGGTCAAGGAAGAGCGCGGCAACAAGGGCGCTGCGCTGACGACCTACCTCAGCCTTGCAGGCCGCTACTGCGTGCTGATGCCCAATACCGCCCGCGGCGGCGGGATCAGCCGCAAGATCACCAATGCCGCGGACCGCTCCAAGCTCAAGGAAATCGCCAATTCCATCGAAGTGCCCAAGGGCGCGGGGCTGATCATCCGCACCGCCGGCGCCAAGCGCACCAAGACCGAGATCAAGCGCGATTACGAATACCTTTTCCGCCTGTGGGAGCAGATCCGCAAGCTGACGCTGGAATCCATCGCGCCGGCCAAGATCTATGAAGAGGGCGACCTGATCAAACGCTCGATCCGCGATCTTTATAACCGCGAGATCGACGAGGTTCTGGTGGAGGGCGAGCGCGGCTACCGCATCGCCAAGGACTTCATGAAGATGATCATGCCGTCCCACGCCAAGAACGTGAAACATTACGTCGACCAGATGCCGCTCTTCGCGCGCCACCAGGTGGAATCGTACCTGTCGGCCATGTTCAACCCGACGGTGCAGCTGAAATCCGGCGGCTATATCGTGATCGGCGTGACCGAGGCGCTGGTGGCCATTGACGTGAACTCGGGCCGCGCCACCAAGGAAGGCTCGATCGAGGAAACCGCGCTCAAGACCAACCTCGAGGCCGCCGACGAGGTGGCCCGCCAGCTGCGCCTGCGCGACCTTGCGGGCCTGATCGTGATCGACTTCATCGACATGGACGAGCGCAAGAACAACGCCGCCGTCGAGAAGCGGATGAAGGACCGGCTCAAGACCGACCGTGCGCGCATCCAGGTCGGCCGCATCTCGGGCTTCGGCCTGATGGAGATGTCGCGCCAGCGCCTGCGCCCCGGCATGATCGAGGCGACGACCCAGCCGTGCCCGGCCTGTCACGGCACCGGCCTCATTCGGTCGGACGACAACATGGCGCTGTCGATACTGCGCCAGATCGAGGAAGAGGGCGTACGCCGCCGCTCGCGCGAGGTGCTGGTCAAATGCCCGGTGGGCATCGCCAACTACCTGATCAACCAAAAGCGCGAACACGTGGCCCAGATCGAGGCGCGCTATGGTCTGTCGGTGCGGATCGAGGGCGATGTGCACCTGGTCAGCCCGGATTTCTCGATGGAGAAGTTCAAGACCGCGACCCGCTCGGTGCCCGAAGTGGCGGCACCCGTGGTGTCGGTGGACACCTCGCTGATGGACCAGATCGACGAAGACGCCGCCGAGGCCGAGGAGGACGAAGCGCCCGAAGCCCCCGGCCAGCCGCCGGCCAGCGAAGAGGGCGATGGCGGCAAGCCCAAGAAGCGCCGCCGCCGCCGCCGCCGCTCGCGCTCGAAATCGAAGGAAAGCGCGGAGGAGGGCAACGGGTCGTCGTCTGACGAGAACGGCTCGGCTGACGAGAGCGCTGCGGAGGAGCCCGCGGCAGAGGTCGAGGCCGCAGCAGAGACCACGGCCGAGCCGGCCGAAGGCGAGGCTGCCGAGGCCGACAGGCCAAAGGCCAAGTCGACCCGGTCGCGCAGCCGCTCGCGCTCGTCCAAGTCGCGCAAGGAAGAAGAGGCCACCGTCGCCGAGGAGGCCGTGACCGCCGACGCCGTCCAGAGCGCCGAGGCCGAAGCGCCTGCCGCCGCCGAGGCCCCTGCCGAAGCGCCCGCCGCCGAGGCCCCCGAGGCTGAAGCGCCCGCGGCGGAAGAGCCGGAAAAGCCCAAGCGCAAACCGCGCACGCGCAGCCGGAAAAAGGCCGAACCCGCGCCGGAGCCCGAAGCGGCCGAATCCGCGCCTGAGGTGACCGAACCTGCAGCCGAAGCGCCTGCGGAGCCCGCAGCGGCGGAACCCGCCCCGGCGCCGGAACCTGCCCCGGCGCCGGAACCCGCGCCCGCGCCGGAACCGGCCGAAGCCGAAGCGCAGCCCGAGCCGCAGGAGGCAGTGGTCGAGACGGCGGTCGAAGAGGAATCCAAGCCCAAGAAACGCGGCTGGTGGTCGCTGGGCCGCTGAGCCGGACCTGAATATCCATGCAAGCGCCCGGTGCCGACAGGCCCCGGGCGTTTTGCGTTCAACCCTTGCGGATGACCCAGATAATGGCCGCGCCGTCTTCGGTCTGGGCCTCGATGATGTGCCCGGCCTCGGTGCAGAAGTGTGGCACGTCGACGATCGCCGCCGGATCGTCGGTCACAAGGCGCAGGGTCTCGCCCGGTTGCAGGGCAGACAGGCGCTTGCGCGCCTTCAGCACGGGCAGGGGGCAGAGCAGGCCGGTGGCGTCGAGATCGTGGGTCATGGCGGCAGGCTTAGGCAATGTATTACAGAGTGTCCACAACGTTGTGACATAAGGTCAGGTGACGCCAGTCGCGGGCTGGCATAAGAGTGTTCCATGTTCGGAATCGAAATCATCGACGCCAGTCTTGCCCCGGCGATGGCGGTGGCGCTTTTCGCGGGGGTGATCTCGTTCCTGAGCCCTTGCGTGCTGCCCATCGTGCCGCCTTATCTGGCCTATATGTCCGGCGTCAGCCTGGCCGAAATGGAGGCTGGGGGCGCGGCGCGCCGCAAGGCCATCGTGGCGGCGCTGTTTTTCGTGCTGGGGCTGTCGACGATCTTTATACTGCTGGGGTTCACCGCCTCGGCGTTCGGCATGTTCTTTTTGCAAAATCAGGTGCTTCTGGCGCGTATTTCAGGTGCGGTGGTGATCCTCTTCGGGCTGCATTTCCTTGGGGTCTTCCGCATCCCCTTCCTCGACCGCGAGGCGCGGATGGATGCGGGTGATGCCGGAGGATCGGCCTTTGGCGCCTATATTCTGGGGCTGGCTTTCGCCTTTGGCTGGACCCCCTGCATCGGCCCGCAGCTGGGCGCGATCCTGAGCCTTGCGGCCTCGGAGGCGTCGGTCGCGCGGGGCACCGTGCTGCTGGGGGTTTATGCCGCCGGGCTTGGGTTGCCGTTCCTTTTGGCGGCCATATTCCTGACCCGGGCCATGGGGCTGATGCAGCGCATCAAGCGGCATATGGGGCTGATCGAGAAGGTCATGGGGCTGCTGTTGGTGGCAGTGGGGCTGGCGCTGCTGACGGGTGCGTTCACCACGTTTTCGTTCTGGCTGCTGGACACGTTTCCGGCGCTGGGGGCGCTTGGCTGATTGTTTCAGCCGCCGCCACAGTCTTGCCGGATTGGGATGATAAGCGCATTCTCGGGGCAAGAGGAACCAGAGCATGGCAGAGCAGAGTCAGGATGTGCGCCGTCGCCGGGTGTTCTACATCCCGGGATACGACCCGATTCATCCCCGCCGCTACCGCGAGCTTTACCGCAAGGAGGGCGCCGCGCAGGCCGGGATCAGCGGCTATGAGATCGCGCTGAAGCCCAAGACCACCAAAGGCCCTTACGGCTGGCATGTGGACGCGCGGATTGGCGGGGCCGAGGTGCAGGCGGATGTCGAGGTGCTGGTCTGGTCGGATATCGTGCGCCAGAGCATGTCGACCTCTATCCCCGCGACCTATTGGCAGCTGGTTCGCACGGCTTGGGAATATATCGGCACGGGCGCGATGCGGCGGTTGATGATGCTGCGCAAGGGGCCGGTGATCGCAGCGCTTTATCCCATCGGGATGCTGCTGTTTCAGCTTCTGGTGGCGGTGCTTTTGGGCTGGGCGGGGTTCGCGGTGGTGGGGGTCCTCGGCCCCTGGCTGGGCCTCGTCGCGACGGCGCTGGGGCTTGGTGTCTGGGCGGGGATCGTGGTCGTGGTGTTGCGCTGGTTCCAGGCCAGGGACGGCAAGCTTTTCGCCTATTACCTGATGCATGACTATGCCTATTCGGCGCGTTATCGCGGCGCAAATCCACCCGAGCTTGAGGCGCGGATGGCCGAGTTCGCCGAGACCATCGCGGCGGCGCTGAGGGACGATGTCGACGAGGTTCTGGTGGTGGGCCACAGCTCGGGTGCGCATCTGGCGGTGTCGATCCTCGCCGATCTCATCCGCGCGGGCCGGGTGCCCGCGAACGGCCCGGCGCTGGCGTTTCTGAGCCTCGGCCAAGTGGTGCCGATGGTGTCCTTCCTGCGCCGCGCCGACCGGCTGCGCGCCGATCTGCGGTATCTCAGCGCCCGCGAAGAGCTGACCTGGGTCGACGTGACCGCCCCCGGCGACGGCTGCGCCTTTGCGCTTTGCGATCCGGTGGCGGTGTCGGGGGTGGCGCCCGAGAACAAGAAATGGCCGCTGGTCTTTTCGGCGCAGTTCACCAAGTCGCTGTCGCCCGAGAGGTGGGCCGAACTGCGCTGGCGGTTCTTCCGGCTGCATTTCCAGTATCTCTGCGCCTTCGACCGGCCGCTGGATTACGATTATTTCCAGATCACCGCCGGGCCCGTGACTTTGGGCGCGCGCTATGCCGGAAGGCCACCGTCTGCCAGCCGGATCGATGTGCCGGCGTCGAAATTCACCAGCGTGGCGGCATGATCCCACCCAAGCCGCCGTCGCGGCCCGACAAGGTGTCGCTCTGGCGTTATGCGCGGCTCTTTCGGGCCGACATACTGTCGGCGCAGCCCGCGCGGCTTTACCGCGCCTGGATGGCCGAGTTTCGCACGCCGTTCTTCCGGTCGTATCTGCTCAACCAGCCCGATCTGGTGAAGACCGTGCTGAAGGACCGGCCGCGCGATTTTCCGAAATCCGACCGGATCGGCGAGGGGCTGCGGCCGCTGCTGGGGCAGTCGGTCTTTCTAACCAACGGCGCGACATGGGAGCGGCAGCGTCGGATCATCGATCCCGCGTTCGAGGGCGGTCGCCTGCGCGCCACCTGGCCCGCGATGTTCGCCGCCGCGCAATCGGCGCGGGCGCGGCTTGCGGCGCGCGCGGGCGAGGTGGTCGAGATCGAGGAGCAGACCAGCCATGCGGCGGCGGATGTGATCTTTCGCACGCTCTTTTCGATCCCCATCGAGGATCGCGTGGCGCAGGACGTGTTCCGCGAATTCCGCGCTTATCAGCGCACCCAGCCGATCCTGAACCTTGCGGCCTTTGTCCCGCTGCCGCGCTGGATGCCGCGGTTTTTCCGGCGCGACACGAGGGCGGCGGCGCGGCGCATCCGGGGGCTGATCGGAGAGCTGACCGAGGCGCGGATGAAGGCGATCCGCGCAGGGACCGCGCCGGAGGATTTGGCGACCAAGATCATGACCACGCCCGACCCCGAGACCGGCGAGACCTTTACCGCCGGGGAAATGGTCGATCAGGTGGCGATCTTTTTCCTGGCCGGGCACGAGACCAGCGCCAGCGCTCTGGCCTGGGCGCTTTATCTGCTGGCCACGCATCCCGAGTGGCAGGAGAGAGTGGCGCAGGAGGCGCAAAACCTGACGGAGGATTTCGCCAGCCTGTCGAACCTGCGCGTGACGCGGGACGTGTTCCGCGAGGCGCTGCGGCTTTATCCGCCGGTGCCGATGATGGTGCGCGAGACCACGCGGGCCGAACGCTTTCGCGACCGGGTTATTCCGAAAGGCGCGCAGATGGTGCTGAGCCCCTGGCATCTGCACCGGCACGAACGGCTGTGGGAGAACCCGGACGGTTTCGACCCCGCCCGCTGGGGCACCGACAACGGCCGGTCTTGCGCGCGCGAGGCCTATATGCCGTTCTCGGCCGGTCCGCGTGTCTGCACGGGGGCCGGTTTCGCCATGGCCGAGGGGGTTCTGTTGCTGGCGCTTTTGCTGCGGGATCTGCGGGTCGAGGCGCTGCCCGAACGGGTTCCCGAGCCGGTTGCGCATCTGACCGTCCGGGCGCGGGGCGGGATTTGGCTGCGCATCACGCCCCGCAAGGCCCATGTTAGCGACGAAGGTTAGCGATAACCCCGCGCGCGACGGCTAGGCGCGGGGCTGTGCATAAGGTAATCCTTTGGACGATCATGGATTTCAAAGGGTGGAGCGAAAGATGGGAACCGATCCGGACGTGACGGCAAAGCAGGCCGAGCAGATGCGCAGCGCCAGCGGCTTCATCGCCGCGCTGGACCAGTCGGGCGGCTCGACGCCCAAGGCGCTGCGGCTCTACGGCGTCGAGGAAAGCGATTACGCGGGTGACGAAGAGATGTTCGCCGAGATCCACGCGATGCGCGCGCGCATCATCACCGCGCCCTGCTTTACCAACGACAAGGTGATCGGCGCGATCCTGTTCGAGCGCACCATGCGCGGCGAGATCGACGGCAAGCCGGTGGCGCAGCTGCTGTGGGAGGACCGCGGGATCGTGCCGTTCCTCAAGATCGACAAGGGTCTGGAGGAAGAAAAGGACGGCGTGCAGCTGATGAAGCCGATGCCGGGTCTGGCCGATCTGCTGGCCGACGCGAACGGGTTCGGCATCTTCGGGACCAAGGAACGGTCGGTGATCCAGTCGGCCAATCAGGCGGGGATCGAGGCTGTGGTGGGCCAGCAATTCGCGGTGGCGCGGACGGTGCTGGACGCGGGGCTGATCCCTATCATCGAGCCCGAGGTCAACATCCATTCCGAGACCAAGGCCGAGGCCGAGGCGATGCTGAAGGCCGCGATCCTGACCCATCTGGACCGGCTGGGCGAGTGCGAGGAGGTGATGCTCAAGCTGACGATCCCGAGCGAGGACGGGCTTTACGACGATCTCGCCGATCATCCGGGGGTGATGCGGGTCGTGGCGCTGTCGGGCGGCTATTCCACCGACGAGGCCTGCGAGCGTCTGGCGCGCCAGCCCAAGATGATCGCGTCGTTCTCGCGCGCGCTGACCGAGGGGCTGTCGAAGCAGCAATCGGAGGCGGAGTTCAACGCGGCGCTGGGGGCCAATATCGACAAGATCGCGGCGGCGTCAGGCTGATCTGGTTTCGGCGCCTGCGGCGCCGACCGGAGTGGGGGGCCAGCCCCCCACACCCCCCGGGATATTTATGGATCAGTGAAGGGGGCGCGGGGCGCTATTTTTTTGGACCGGGCGCCGTAGAGGGTGCGGCGGTGGCCCTTGAGACGGTCGTCCAGATTGCTTGCGATCTTTTCCTGCAGGGCCTCGATTTCCGGGACGAGAAAATCGATCACCTCGCCGCAGTTCATGTTGATCAGGTGGTCTGGGGTATACATGACCAGATGAGCAGGGCGGCGGGGCGCTATTTCTTGAGCGGGACGCCGTAGAGTTCGAGGCGGTGGCCCTTGAGCCGGTAGCCCAGTTTCTCGGCGATCTTTTCCTGCAGGGCCTCGATTTCGGGGTCGAGGAATTCGATCACCTCGCCGGAATTCATGTCGATCAGGTGGTCGTGGTGGTCGCGTTCGGCATCCTCGTAGCGGGCGCGGCCGTCGCCGAATTCGACCTTGTCGAGAATGCCCGCCTCTTCGAAGAGCTTGACCGTGCGGTAGACGGTCGCGATGGAGATGCGCGGATCGCGCGCAGAGGCGCGGGCGTAGAGCTCTTCGACATCCGGGTGATCGGTCGCCTCTTGCAGCACCTCGGCGATGATGCGGCGCTGGTCGGTCATGCGCAGGCCTTTTGCCTCGCAGCGGCTGGTGATGGTGTCGGCCATGCGCCGGATGTCCTCGCGTCTGTCGGTCGTCTTACGCTTTTGCCAAATGCGGCGGGCGAGGCCAACACCTCATTGCGTGCATTTCCGCATAGGTGGTTGACTTTGGTACGCGCGCGGCCCATGTCCCTACCAAGTTTCCTGTTGGCCGCGTGAGCCGCCCCAGAGCCTTATGCGGCGGGGATGAGGAAACGCAAGCTTCCAACATCACGCGTGGAGCAGGGGCGGGCGCCCGCGACCGGCACGAGGCCGGCGGGGCGGACATCGCTTTTCCACCGAGACGGCCCGGGGGGCCGTGTGGCCCCGTTTTTCGATACGGGGTAGAGAGAGACGAATTTTGACTGATTTTACCACGATGGGTCTGCCGGATGCAGTGTTGCAGCGGCTGAACGACATGGGGCTGACCCAGCCCACCCCGATCCAGGCGCGGGCGATCCCGCTGGCGCTGGAGGGGCGCGATGTGATGGGGCTGGCGCAGACCGGCACCGGCAAGACCGCCGCCTTCGGCGTGCCGCTGGTCACGCGCATCGCCGAGATGGGCCGCCCCGCGCCGAAAGAGGTTCAGGGGCTGGTTCTGGCGCCCACGCGCGAACTGGCGGGCCAGATCGTCGCCGTGCTGCGCGCGCTTACAGAAGGCACGCGGATGAAGATCGGGTTGGTCGTGGGCGGCCAGTCGCTGAATGCGCAGGCCAACCGGCTGGAGAAGGGCACCGATATCCTGGTGGCGACGCCGGGCCGGCTGATCGACCTGCTTGAGCGCCGCGCGGTGCGGCTGGGCCAGGCGAAATACCTGGTGCTGGACGAGGCCGACCAGATGCTCGACATGGGGTTCATCCATGCGCTGCGTCAGATCGTGCCGCATCTGCCGGACGACCGCCAGACCATGCTCTTTTCGGCGACGATGCCCAAGATGATGGCCGAACTGGCCGGGTCGTATCTGAAAAACCCCGAGCGGATCGAGGTTTCGCCCCCGGGCAAGGCCGCCGACAAGATCACGCAGTCGCTGCATTTCATCGCCAAGGCCGAGAAATCGGCGCTGCTGGTCGAACTGCTGGACAAGCATCGCGACGAGCTGGCGCTGGTCTTTGCGCGCACCAAGCACGGGGCCGAGCGGCTGATGAAGTCGCTACAGAAGGCCGGCTTTGCCGCCGGGTCGATCCATGGCAACAAGAGCCAGGGGCAGCGCGACCGCGCGCTGAAGGCCTTCCGCGATGGCGAGCTGCGGGTGCTGGTGGCCACCGATGTGGCGGCGCGGGGGCTCGATATTCCGGCTGTGCGGCATGTCTACAACTACGATCTGCCGAATGTGCCGGACAATTACGTGCACCGTATCGGTCGGACCGCGCGTGCGGGCATGGACGGGCAGGCGGTGGCCTTTTGCGCGCCTGACGAAGTCAAGGAGCTGCGCGCGATCCAGAAGGTGATGAAGACGGAGATCCCCGTCGCCTCGGGCCGACCCTGGGAGGGTGTCGACACGCCCGCGCCCAAGCGCGGCGGCGCGCCCCGCAGGGACGGCGCCAAGCCTCGGTCCCAGCGGCGCAACCGTCCGGGCCGTGCGCGGCGCAAGGCCGCCTAGCGGCGCAGCTGGCGCGAAAGGTAAAGCGCCAGCGTCACGATCACGACCGCGCCCCCCGCGATCATGCGGGGGGTCGGCGCCTCTCCGGTGCCGAGCCAGACCCAGACCGGGCCAAGCGCGGTTTCCAGCAAGAGCAACAGACTGACATTGGCCGCCGCCGTGTGGCGCGCGGCGAAGGACAGCGAAAAGAACGACACCGGCAGGATCACCAGCCCGGTCACGAGGATCGCCCAGAGCGTGCCTTGGGTCATCTGCGCGGGTCCGGTGGCGAGCCAGCCGGTCGATCCGGCAAGCAAGGCGCCGATGCCGATGGCCAGCAGCAGCGGCACCTCAGGCGCCTGGCGCAGCATGGTGAAATTCGTGGCCAGCGACAGCGCCACGCCCAGCCCGCAGACCGCCCCCGCCAGAGCGCCGGGGCTGACCGCCAGGTCGCCCTTGCCGCTGACGGCGAGGGCAATGCCCGCCAGCACGAAGAGGATCGCGACCCAGGTGGCGCGCGGCGTGCGCTCGCCGAAGATCAGCCCCGACAACAGCGCGGCCCAAACCGGCGCGGTGGCCACGCCCAGCAGCATCACCGCGACCGGCGCGGTGGCGATGCCCACAGGAAACAGCAGGGCGTTGAAATATTGCGCCGCGATCACGATCAGGCCCGGGCCTGTGAGCGCCGCGCGCAGATCGAAGGCACGCGCGCGGCTCGTCATCAGCCAGAGTAGCAGAAAGAGCGTGCCGAGGCAGAGGCCGCGCCAGCCCAGCATCTGCAATCCCGCCATGCCCGACCAGCGCATGAAGAGCGCATCCGGCGTCAGCGTCAGCGCGCCGAAGGTCGCGAGGGCAAGCCCGAAGGCGGGGGTGCGTGTCATGGGCGGTGCGATCCGAAAGACGCGGCCCTAGGGCGGGCCGCGCGCCTGTGTCGTATCGCGGGCGTCAGTTGTAAAGCGGCTGAAGGCCCATCTGCATGTGCAGCGTGTTCACCGTTACCTCGTCCAGCCCCATGGCCCGCGCCAGCGCGTCGAGATATTGCGCCTCGGCGGCGGTGTCGACGCGGATGGTCATCAGCGAGGCGGAATAGACCTGCATCCGCTGCTGCTCGGGTGTGTCGGCGGCGAGCGCGTCGGCATCCACCGGCGCGTCGAGCTGGGCTTTGACGAAAGCGATGTCCTCGGCATCGGCATCGTCGCCCAAAGTGTCGAGGATCCGGGCCTTTTCGGCGGCGTCGATTTCGCCATCGGCCTTGGCGGCCTGGATCATCGCGCGCAGCATCAGCCCGGCGGTGGCCTCGGCCTCGGGGGCGGTGTCGCGGGTGTTGAACTGGTCGAGCATCGCGCCGACGCCCTTGCCCTGCAGCGCCGCCGCGCCGCCCGCCGCGGCCAGAAGGCCCGCAAGCCCGGTGCCGCCGGTCGGAACGCCGGACAAGAGCCCGCCTTTCTGGGCGTCCTGACCCGGTGACGCCGCGCCGCCCATGAGCGACGAAAGGTCGAAGCCCCCGGCCTGCATCTTGTCCATCATCGCGGCCATCGGGTTGTCGGCGCCACCGGCGCCGCCCATCATCGCGCCCAGGCCGTCTTGTTGCATCTGGGCCATCAGGTCCTGCATCGGATTGCCCGAGGCCCCGCCGCCCGACATCGCCTGACCGAGCTGCGCCTGCGCCGCCGCGGTGGGGTCCTTGCCCTTGATCTGCGCGCCGCCGCCCAGCAGGCCCTGCAAGCCGCCGCCGCCCGACAGCCTGTCGACGCCGCGCGCGGCGGCATAGCCGATGGCGACCTTCGCCAGAGTTGACATGAGACCCATTCCTGTTCCTCCCGATCCGGACGCGGCACCTTGCCGACAGCATGACAGATCGGGCGCGGCTGTAAACCTTTGGCCCCCGCGCGGCGTTCCGGGATTGACGCCGCGGCCGCAAGGCAGTCTAGGAGAGGCATGCAAAGACGGAGCTCCATCGATCTGGCGGGCGCGGCGGGGCTGGTGACCTTCGCCACGGTGCTGGCGTTCAACCAGGTGGTGATCAAGGTCACCAACGGCGGCTTTGGCCCGGTCTTCGCGGCCGGGCTGCGGTCGGTGCTGGCGCTGGGGATCCTTTTCCTGTGGGTTTGGGTCCGGGGCAAGCGCATCGCCGGTCTGCGCGAGACGTTCTGGCCGGGGATGATGCTGGGCGGGTTCTTTACGATCGAATTCGTGTTCCTGTTCATTGCGCTCGACCTGAGCACCGTGTCGCGGGTGTCGATCCTGTTTTATTCCATGCCGGTCTGGCTGGCGCTGATCGCGCATGTGGTGCTGCCGGGCGAGACGCTGAGCCGCCGCCGGGTGCTGGGTCTGGTGCTGGCCATGGCCGGGGTGGCCTGGGCGCTGGCCGATCCAGAGAGCCGCGGCGCGGGCGATTGGCGCGGCGATGCGCTGGCGCTGGCGGCGGCGTTTGCCTGGTGTGGCATCGCGCTGACGGTGCGGGTGACCAAGGTGTCGACCTTGCAGCCTGAATCGCAGCTTTTCTGGCAGTTGAGCGTGTCGGCGGTGGGCCTCTGCGCGCTGGCGCCGCTCTTTGGCCCGCTGATGCGCGAGGTGGCGGCGGTGCATCTGTGGGGGCTGGGTTATCAGGCGCTGTTCGTGGCGAGCCTGGGGTTTCTGTTCTGGCTGCGGCTGATGTCGATCTATCCGGCCTCGGACATCGCGGCGTTCAGCTTTCTGTCGCCGGTGCTGTCGGTGCTGATGGGCTGGGCGCTTTTGGGTGAGCCGTTGGGGCCGGGGGTGATCGGCGGGCTGGGGCTGGTGGCGGTGGGGATCGTGCTGATCAACCGGCGCAAGCGCCCGGTGGTATAGCGTGCCGGGGGCGCTGCCCCCGTCGCGGCAGGCCGCGACTCCCCCGGAGTATTTTCGCCAAGAAGAAGGGAAAGGGTCACGTGCCGCAGAACGTGGCGCGCACGACCTCGTCAGGGGCGGGCGGTCGGCGCAGGTCCTCGGCCTCGGGTTGATCGTCGTAGGGGCGGGCGAGGACCGTGTTGAGACGGTGGAAGGGCGCGTCGTCGCCCTCGACCGCGGCGGCGATCATCTGCTCGATACGGTGGTTGCGGGGGATGAAGGCGGGGTTGGCGCGGCGCATCAGCGCCTGCGGATCGGGTTCGGCCCCAAGCCGCGCCTGCCAGCTCTCGGCCCATTGGTCGAAGGCGGCGGGATCGGTGAACTGATCGCGCGCCGTGCCATCGGCAAGCGCACGGAAGGTGTTGGTGAAATCGGCCCCGTTCGCCTGCATCCGCGTCAGCAGATCGGCGATGAGGGTCTTGTCCTCGGGGCGGGGGGCGGAAATGCCGATCTTGGCGGCAAATCGGGCCTGCCATTCGGCGCGGATGAGGTCGGGCATGGCGTGGACCATGGCGGTGAACTCTTCGACCGCGGCCTCTGGGTCTGGCATGAGCGGGATCAGCGCGGTGGCCAGCTGGGCCATGTTCCAGACGATGATGTCGGCCTGCGCGGCATAGCCGTAGCGCCCGAAGCGGTCGATCGAGGAGAACACGGTTTCGGGGTCGTATGCGTCCATGAAAGCGCAGGGGCCGTAGTCGATGGTTTCCCCCGACAATGTGCAATTGTCGGTGTTCATCACGCCGTGGATGAAGCCCAGGCTCATCCATTGCGCCACCAGCGCGGCCTGCCACCGGATCACCCGTTGCAGGAGGTCGGCGGGGCCGTCAGCCTCGGGGTCGTGGCGGGCGAGCGTGTAGTCGTAGAGCGTCTGCAGCGCGCCGGCGTCGCGGCGGGCGGCGAAGATCTGGAAGGTGCCGACGCGGATATGGCTTTGCGCCACGCGGGTCAGCACCGCGCCGGGCAGGGGACCTTCGCGCAGGACCGGATCGCCGGTGCGCACGGCCGCGAGCGCCCGGGTGGTGGGCACGCCGAGTGCGTGCATCGCCTCGGAGACCACGTATTCGCGCAGCACCGGGCCCAGCCAGGCGCGCCCGTCGCCCATGCGGCTGTAAGGCGTGGGGCCCGACCCCTTGAGCTGGATGTCGCGGCGGATGCCGTCGCGGCCCACGACCTCGCCCAGCAGCAGCGCGCGGCCGTCGCCGAGCTGCGGGTTGAACTGGCCGAACTGGTGCCCGGCATATAGCTGCGCCAGCGGCTCGGCGCCCTCGGGCAGGGCGTTGCCGGCAAAGACCGCGGCCAGGCGCGGGTCGTCATGCCCGGCGATGCCCAGATCGGCGGCGAGCGCGTCGTTGAAGGCGACCAGCGACGGCGCGCTGACGGGTGTGGGCGCCTGCCGGCTGAAGAAGCCCGAGGGCAGGCGGGCATAGGTGTTGTCGAAGGGAATGTGCAGCGTCATGGCCCTTATCTAGTCCGGAACGGGCGCGCGCCCAAGGGGTCAGAGCACGCGGCTCATGAACATGTACACGTCGCGCGGGGCAAAGCGGGCGCGGCGGTAGAAGCGCTGCGTGCCCTCGTCGTCGCGCCGCACCTCGAGATGCAGGGCACGCACGCCGCCCTCTTTCAGCGCTTTGGCGATGCCGGCGACCGCCTCGTACCCCATGCCGCGGCCGCGCACGGCGGGGCGGATGAAGAGCTCGTCCATGATCGCGTCCAGCCCGCCGTATTCGATCGACCAGCCGAAGGTCACGGCGATATAGCCCACCGGCGCGCGGCGTGGCCCGATCAGCCACACCGCGCCGTGCGGCGAACCATCCAGCAGGGGCGACAAAGCGGCGCTCAGCGCCTCGGTCTCGGTGTCATAACCCATTTCCGCGTGGAAGGCCGTGACCAGCGGCAGCAGCTTGGCCAGATCGTCGGGCGTGGCGAGGTGCAGCGATCTCATGCGGGGGTCACTCTTCCTCGATCAGGCGGCCTTGAAACCGGCCCGAGACCGCGATCGGCGCGCTGCCCTCGACGGGGACATAGTTCCAGTCCGCATCGGTCTTCATTTCGATCAGCGTGTCGGCGGAGAACGAAAAGCTGAGCGCGCCATCGTCGGTCAGGGCGAAATCGTTCAGGCTGCCGGTCGTGCCGCTGTCGATATTGGCGAAATAGGCCTTGCCGTCGGCACGCCATTCCACGTCGGCCTCGGGGCCGGGCGACGACGAAAAGGGGCCGATCATCACGGTGACGTAAGGCCGGGCCGGCTGGCCGTCATCACCAAGCGCGGCGCCGCTCACGGCGTAGACGGTGAAGGGGTTCATCCTTGTTATGTCGATGAAATCGCGTGATTTTTCAAGATCGTCCAGAGCATAGAGCGTGATCGCCTCGCCCTCGACCGTGACGTCGAAAGTGCCGACGACCGCCCAGCGGTCGTCGAATTCCTGCGCGGCGGCGAAGGGGGCGGCGAGGCAGAGAATGAGGGTATTGAGAACAGTGCGCATGAAGAAAGGTCCTTTAATATCAGAGCCGGGCCAGACGCTCGGTCAGCAGGGTGAAAAAGCCCTCGGCATCCAGATCGCCCATGAAGGTGGCGTTGGCCGGGCGGCCCGAGACGCGCCACCAATCCGCGACGGTCATGCCGAGGGTCAGGTCCGACCGGGTTTCGATTTCGACGTTGATGTGCCGCCCGGAAAAGAGATCGGGGCGGATCAGATAGGCGGTCACGCAGGGGTCGTGCAGCGGCGCGCCGGCGCTGCCGTATTTTTCCTTGTCGAACCGCTCGAAGAAGTCGGTCATCTGCGCGACCGCAGAACCCACCGGCGTGCCCAAGGCGCGGAAGGCGTCGTTGCGCGGGGCGGTGACCAGCGCCTTGTGCGTCACGTCCAGCGGCATCGCCGTAATCGAAATGCCGGATTTAAACACGATTTCAGCGGCTTCCGGGTCGACGTAAATGTTGAATTCGGCCGTGGGCGTGATGTTGCCCACCTCGAAATAGGCACCGCCCATCAGCACGATCTCGGCCACGCGCGGGGCGATGTCGGGGGCCTCGGTCAGGGCGGTGGCGATGTTGGTGAGCGGGCCCAGCGGGCAGAGCGTGACGCTGCCCTCGGGTTCGGCGCGCAGGGTATCGATGATGAACTGCACAGCGTGCAGGTCCTGCAGCGGCATGGTCGGGTCGGGCAAGACGGGCCCTTCGAGCCCGGTTTTGCCGTGCACATGTTCGGCCGTCACCAGCTTGCGTTTCAGCGGCGCGTCGCAGCCCGCAAAGACGCGCATGTCGTGCCGTCCCGCCAGCTCGCAGACGATGCGGGCGTTGCGTTCGGTCAGGTGCAGCGGCACGTTGCCCGCAACGGCGGTGATGCCCAGCACCTCGATCTCTTCGGGGGCGGCGAGCGCCAGCAGAATCGCGACCGCGTCGTCCTGGCCGGGATCGGTGTCGATGATGATCTTGCGCGCGCTCATGCCTGTCTCCTGCCTTTTAGCTGGTGGTCGCATGGGCAGGGACGGGGTTCAAGCCGAATGCGTCAGGCCGAGCAGGAGGCCCCGCCCAGCACGCAGAATTTCGCGCAATGGGGATGGTTGAGCGCGACATCCCGCTCGGCCTCGGCCAGGGTTTCGCCAAGCTCGAATTGCGGATCGTAGGGCAGCAGGGTGCAGGCCACGACGGAGGGGCGGGCGGCGCCCCTGCGCTTGACCACCATGCGCGACGAGCTGCACATGACCGCGTCGGGGGATTTGCCCAGGATGTCCCAGCATTCGGTCGAGATTTCGGCCACTTCGGCGGATTCGTCCATCTCGGGGAAGAGCACGGTCTCAGCGGGGTCGAAGGCGTCGATCCGGAATCCCTCGCGGGCGTAGAGATCGGCGTAGCCCGCGCGCGAGGCGGCCTCGGTGTCGCCCCAGACCGTGCGCCCGGCGACGGCCATGCGAATCCCTGTATCGCGCAGCCAGCGCATCCCCTCGAGCGTCTTGTCGAAGGCGCCCGCGCCGCGCTCGGCGTCGTGCAGGTCAGGGGAATGGTGATCCACCGAGATCCGCAGCGTCAACCGGTCGCCATAGTCCCGCTGCAGCGCCTCGAGGCCCGCGCGCATCGTCTTGCGCATCATCGGGCGCATGGCGTTGGTCAGGATCAGCACCTCATAGCCGCGCGCCAGACAGGTTTCGGCGATGCCGATCATCTCGGGGTTCATGAAAGGTTCGCCGCCGGTAAAGCCGATTTCGCGCACGTTCCACTGCCTGTCGTCGAGCTGGTCGAGATAGTCGTCGACCTCGGCGCGGGTGATATAGACCAGCCTGTCGTTGGACGGAGAGCTTTCGATATAGCAATTGACGCATTCGATGTTACAAAGCGTCCCGGTGTTGAACCAGAGCGTTTCGGGATGGCTCAGTGCGACGGTGGCGCGGGTGTCGCCCTTGGCGGTGACGCGGGGGTCTTGAAACTTGCCGGCATTGGCGGGCGCAGTGTCTTTCATCGGCTCGGGCATCCTGTAACTGGTTGCAGGGATGGCTAGCGCGCAGGGACACGCAAGGCCAGCCGTGTCTTTTCTGCCTGACACCATTGTGAAGTGCGTTGAGAAGGTTAGACTCTCGCTAGATCATCGGGTAAGCCGCACGCGTTAGCGCTAACGACGCCCTCGGGCAAAATGAATGGAGCCTTGTGATGGTATCCCGCGTCATTCCTGTAGACCCCTTCGACCTCGTCATTTTCGGCGGCACCGGCGATCTGGCCCGCCGCAAGATCCTGCCCGGCCTCTATCGCCGGTTCTGCGCCGGGCAGATGCCCGAAGACGCCGCGATCATCGGCGCCGCGCGTTCCGAGATGGACGATGCCGGCTATCGCCAGATGGTGGCTGATGCGATCCGCGAATTCGGCGGCGTGCCGCCGGGCGAGGATGACCAGATCGCCCGCTTTCTCGAGCGGATTGGCTATGAAACCGTAGACGCAACGGGCACCGGCGGCTGGGCGCAGCTCAAGGGGCGGATGCGCGAGGGCTGTGTGCGGGCGTTCTATTTCTCGGTCGGTCCGAGCCTTTTCGGCGCAATCGCCGAGCGGCTGCACAGCAACGGTCTGGCCACGGCGGACAGCCGTATCGTGGTCGAAAAACCCTTTGGTCACGACCTGGCCAGCGCCCGCGCGCTGAACCGGACGCTGGCGCAGCATTTCGACGAAAGTCAGATCTACCGCATCGACCATTATCTGGGCAAAGAGACGGTGCAGAATCTGATGGCCGTGCGGTTCGCCAACGTGCTCTTCGAGCCGCTTTGGAACGCGCAATACGTCGATCACATCCAGATCACCGTCGCCGAGACCGTCGGTGTCGGCGGGCGCGGCGGCTATTACGACAAGTCGGGCGCAATGCGGGACATGGTGCAGAACCACCTGATGCAGCTTTTCTGCCTGATCGCGATGGAGCCGCCGGCGAAATTCGAGCCCGACTCGGTGCGCGATGAAAAGCTCAAGGTGATCCGGGCGCTCGAACCGGTCGATCCGCACCACATCGTGCGCGGGCAATATGCGGCCACCAATGGCGATCCCGACTACCGCGACGATGTCGAGGATCCGCGGTCCACGACCGAATCCTTCATCGCGCTCAAGTGCCATATCTCGAACTGGCGGTGGGCCGGCACGCCGTTCTATCTGCGCACCGGCAAAAAGCTGCGCGCGCGGGCGTCGGAAATCGCGGTGGTGTTCAAGGACGCGCCCCATTCGATCTTCGGGGCCGAGGCCGGGCGGCATCGCAACGTGCTGGTGATCCGGCTGCAGCCGAACGAAGGCATGACGCTGGATGTGACGATCAAGGAACCGGGGCCGGGGGGGATGCGTTTGGTCGATGTGCCCCTGGACATGAGCTTTGCCGACGCGCTGGGGCCCGACGCGCAGGACGTGACCGATGCCTATGAACGCCTGATCATGGACGTGATTCGTGGTAATCAGACGTTGTTCATGCGGGGCGACGAGGTCGAAGCGGCCTGGGCCTGGACCGATCCGCTGATCGAAGGGTGGACCGCGCGCGGCGACGTGCCCAAGCCCTACGATCCGGGCAGCGCGGGGCCCGAGGACGCGCTGATGCTGATGCACCGCGATGGACGCAGATGGCGGGAGATCCGGACATGACCTACGACTTCATCGACTATCCCGATCGCGAGATGCTGGCGATCGACCTTGCCGACCAGCTGGCGGGCGACCTGCGCTCGGCGCTGAAGAACAACGACCGCGTGGCGCTGGCGGTGCCGGGGGGGACGTCGCCGGGGCCGGTCTTTGACGATCTCTGCGCGGTCGATCTGGATTGGGCGCGGGTCGATGTCCTGCTGACCGACGAACGTTGGGTGCCCGAGGACAGCGAGCGGTCCAACACGCGGCTTTTGCGCGAACGCCTGCTGGTGGACCGCGCGGCCGCGGCGCGGTTCCTGCCGATCTGCCAGGGCGAGGACGACCCGGACCGGGTGCTGGCCGCCCTGTCCGAGCAGATCGCGCCGGAACTGCCTCTGGCGGTGGTGCTGCTGGGCATGGGCGCGGATCTGCATACCGCGTCGCTCTTTCCCGGGGCGGACAGGCTGGCGGCGGCGCTCGATCCGCGCGCGCCGGTCCTGGTGCCGATCTCGGCGCCCGGTGCGCCGGAACCGCGCGTCACGCTGTCGGCACGGGTGCTGAACGGGGCGATGGCCAAGCACGTTCTGATCTTCGGTGCCGAGAAACGCGCCGCACTTGAAGCGGCAAAAGGCAAACCCGCGAGCGAGGCGCCGATCAACGCGGTGCTCGACGGGGCGAAAGTACATTGGGCGGAGTGAAACGCATGTGGGATGATCTGAAAAACCTGGCACAAAGCCGTCAAGGCAATGAAATCGCGGCGCTTTTTGCGAAGAACGCCAATCGCGCCAAGGAATTCAGCCTGGAAGCGGACGGCATGCTCTTCGACTATTCGAAGACGCTGATGGACGAACAGGTGCGGGCCGCATTGGTGGCGCTGGCGCAGGATTGCGGGCTTGAGGCCAGGCGCGCGGCCATGTTCGGCGGCGACAAGATCAACGAGACCGAGGGCCGCGCGGTGCTGCACACCGCGCTGCGCAATCTCGACGGCGGGCCGGTTCTGGTGGATGGCGAGGATGTGATGCCGGGTGTGCTCGACACGCTCGACCGGATGGCGCGGCTGGCCGACGAGGTGCGCGCGTCGGATGTGACGGACGTCGTGAATATCGGCATCGGTGGTTCGGACCTCGGCCCGGCGATGGCCGCGCGGGCGCTTTCGCCCTATCACGATGGGCCGAAATGTCATTTCGTGTCGAACGTCGACGGGGCCGACATCGCCGATACGCTCAAACTCTGCGATCCGGAAAAGACGCTTTTCATCGTCGCCTCCAAGACCTTCACCACCATCGAGACGATGACCAACGCCCGCACCGCCCGCGCCTGGCTGCAGAACAAGGGCGTGTCGCTGGAGGGCAAGTTCATCGCGCTGTCCAGCAACAAGGAAAAGGCGGCCGAGTTCGACATCCCCGGGGACCGGGTTCTGGGGTTCGAGGATTGGGTCGGCGGGCGCTATTCGGTCTGGGGGCCGATCGGGTTGTCGCTGATGATCGCCATCGGGCCGGAGGCTTTCCGCGCCTTCCTGCGCGGGGCGCAGGCGATGGATCGGCATTTCCAGGACGCGCCGCTGCACCGGAACATGCCGGTTCTGCTGGCGCTGGTGGGGATCTGGCACAACCAGGGGCTGGGCTATGCGACCCGCGCCGTGCTGCCCTACGACAACCGTCTCGCGCGGCTGCCGGCCTATCTGCAACAGCTCGAGATGGAGAGCAACGGCAAGCGCGTGTCGATGGACGGCGCGGACCTGACGGTCGAGTCCGGCCCCGTCGTCTGGGGCGAGCCGGGGACGAACGGCCAGCACGCCTTTTATCAGCTGATCCATCAGGGCACGCGCGTGGTGCCGTGTGAATTCATGGTCGCCGCGGCGGGGCATGAGCCGGATTTGGCGCATCACCACACGCTTCTGGTGGCCAATTGCCTGGCGCAATCCGAGGCGCTGATGCGCGGCCGCTCGCTGGACGAGGCGCGGGGCATGATGGCCGGCAAGTTCGAGGGCGACGAGCTGGAACGCCAGGCCCGCCACCGGGTCTTCCCGGGCAACCGGCCCTCGACCACGCTGGTCTACCCCAGGCTCGATCCCGAAACGCTGGGCCGCATCATCGCGCTTTACGAACACCGTGTGTTCGTCGAGGGGGTGATCCTCGGCATCAACTCCTTCGACCAATGGGGTGTCGAGCTGGGCAAGGAGTTGGCGACCGCGCTGGGGCCGATCGTGTCGGGCGACGCATCGGCGGACGGCAAGGACGGCTCGACCCGGCAGCTGGTCGACTTCATCCAGCGTAACGGCTGACCCGGTCCCGGACGTGGTCCGGGACCTCGTGCCTCAGGCGATGTCGAAACCCGGCGGTGCGAGGGTGAAGCCCTCGAACCGGAAGCCGGGAGACACCGTGCAGCCCACCAGCGTCCAGTCGCCGGTGCTGCGCGCGGCCTGCCACCACTCGGGCGGCACGATAGCCTGCGGCCGCGCCCCCGCGGCCAGGTCGGGGCCGAGGGTCAGGTCGCGACGCGGGCCCGCCTCGGTTTCCGCCAGCGACAGGATCAGCGGCGCGCCGGCGTAGAAATGCCAGATCTCGGCGGCGTCGACCCGGTGCCAATGGCTCGCCTCGCCGCCCTTGAGCAGGAAATAGATGCAGGTGCCCGCGGGCCGCCCGGCGCCCTCGGCCACCCAGGTCTGGCGGTAATGCCCGCCCTCGGGATGGGGCGCCAGATCGAGCGCCGCGATGATCTCGTCCGCTGTCATCTCTTGCTCCGGCGTTCGGTGCCATGAGGCACGGTTAACCAGTTTTACCGACGCTTCCCGCACCGAGCAGTCACCCGCGAGAGGCCGTCATGTCCCAATTCACCAAATCCGTCCAGCACCTGGCCGAGCAAATCGTCGCCCGCGAGGGCGGTTATGTCAACGACCCCGACGATCCCGGCGGGGCCACCAACCACGGCGTCACCATCCACACGATGCGGCGGCTGGGGCTGGATCTGAACGGCGACGGGGCGGTGACCTCGGACGACGTCCGCCGACTGAGCCGCGATCAGGCGGTCGGGATCTTCGTTCAGCATTATTTCCTGCGCCCCCGCATCGCCGAATTGCCCGACACGCTGCACGCCACGGTCTTCGACATGTATGTCAACGCGGGCGCCAACGCGGTGAAGATCCTGCAGCGGCTGTTGTGCGAGATGGGGCTCGAGGTGGCGGTCGATGGCGTCATCGGGCCGCGCACCATCGCCGCGGCGGCGCGCGCGCAGGCCAAGGCCCCCAACCACCTGGCCGATGCCTATGGCATCGCCCGGCGCAGCTATTACTTCGACCTGGCCGACCGCCGCCCGGCCAGCCGCAAATACGCCCGCAGCCGCGCGGGCGGCAAGGGCGGCTGGATCAAGCGCGCCGAGGAATTCATCGCCCCGCGCTATCACCTGAGCGGCGCGCAGTTCCGCGCGCGGGTGGAGGGCTGGACATGATCGGCCCGCTTTTCAAGCTGCTCTTCGGCGGCGGGCGCAACGTGGTGGCCGAAACCGCCGAGGTCTTTCGCATCAACGCCGAGGCCGAGGCCGAGCGCGGGTTCGGCCTACAGGGCCGGGCGCTGGAGCAATTCGCGGCAGAGTTCCTCAAGGGCCGGCGCACCCGGTTCGACCGCTTCATGGATGCGCTCAACCGCATCCCGCGCCCGGCCATGGCGCTGGGAACGCTTGCGCTTTTCGTCACGGCCATGCTCGACCCGGTGTGGTTCGCCGCGCGGATGAGCGGCATCGCGCTGGTGCCGGAACCGCTCTGGTGGCTGCTGGGGGCGATCGTCAGCTTTTATTTCGGTGCGCGCCATCAGGCCAAGGGGCAGGATTTCCAGCGCGACCTGGCCGCGACGTTGGCGGCCGCACCGGACGTGGCCCGGCGCGTGCGGCAGATCGAGGATCCGGACGCCGGCACGGAGCCGCCGGCCGCGGACAACCCCGCGCTGGCCGAGTGGCGCGCCAAGCGCGGCTGAGCCCCGCGACAAAGTGAACAGGCGGCGGGCCGTTTCGCCATTGGCCCGCCGAATTTCGCCGCCTATACTCTGACGTATGATTACGGAACTCGGACATTTCGCCCTGATCCTCGCCTTCCTCGTGGCGCTGGTTCAGATGGTCGTGCCGCTGATTGGCGCGCAGAAACGCTGGCCCGGCTGGATGGCCGTCGCCGAACCCGCCGCGATGGCGCAATTCCTGCTGACGGGGTTCGCCTTTGCCGCCTTGATGCACGCTTTCATCGTGTCGGATTTCTCGTTGCGGTTGGTCTATCTCAATTCGCATTCCGCCAAGCCGATGCTCTACAAGATCAGCGGCACCTGGGGGAACCACGAGGGCTCGATGCTTTTGTGGGTGCTGATCGTGACGCTTTTCGGGGCGATGGCGGCGGTCTTTGGCGGCAATCTGCCGCCCAGCCTGCGTGCACGGGTTCTGGCGGTGCAATCGGCGGTCGGCGTGGCGTTTTTCGCCTTCATCCTCTTCACCTCGAACCCGTTTCTGCGGATGGCGGTGCCGCCCTTCGACGGGCAGGATCTGAACCCGCTGCTGCAGGACCCGGGTTTGGCGTTCCATCCGCCGTTCCTTTATCTCGGTTACGTGGGCCTTTCGATCTGCTTCAGCTTTGCGGTCGCCGCCCTGATCGAAGGCCGCGTCGACGCCGCCTGGGGCCGTTGGGTGCGGCCCTGGACGCTGGCGGCCTGGGTGTTCCTGACCATCGGCATCGCGCTTGGGTCGTGGTGGGCCTATTACGAGCTGGGCTGGGGCGGCTTCTGGTTCTGGGATCCGGTCGAGAACGCGTCCTTCATGCCCTGGCTTCTGGCCGCAGCACTGCTGCATTCGGCCATCGTGGTGGAAAAGCGCGAGAGCCTGAAAAGCTGGACCATTCTGCTGGCGATCCTGGCCTTCGGCTTTTCTCTGATCGGCACGTTCATCGTGCGCTCGGGCCTGCTGACCAGCGTGCATGCCTTCGCCAACGACCCCGAGCGGGGGGTCTTTATCCTGATGATCCTGGTGTTCTTCACCGGCGGGGCGCTGACCTTGTTCGCCGCGCGCGCGGGCGCGATGGAGGCCAAGGGTGTCTTTGGCGTGATCAGCCGGGAATCGGCGTTGGTGACCAACAACATCCTGCTGGCGGTGGCCTGTTTCGTGGTTTTCGTGGGCACCATGTGGCCGCTGGTGGCCGAGATGTTCTTTGACCGCAAGCTGAGCGTGGGACCGCCGTTCTTCAACATGGCCTTCACGCCGTTCATGCTGCTGCTGGGGCTGGTGTTGCCGCTGGGGGCGATGCTGCCGTGGAAGCGGGCCAAGCTGGGGCGGACGGCGCGCGCGCTGATCCCGGCCTTTGCGCTGGCGGTGCTGCTGATGGGGCTGGCCTGGACCTTGCAGACCGGCCGCAGCATCCTGGGGCCGGTGGGGGTCTTCCTCGGGGCCTGGTTGGTGGCGGGGGCCGCGACCGATCTTTACAGCCGTCTGGGCCAGAGCCGCGACTGGAGCCGGCTGGCGCGTCTGCCGCGCGCCGACTGGGGCAAGGCGGTGGCGCATTCGGGGCTGGGGATCACCATGCTGGGCATCGCCGGGCTGACCGCCTGGCAGCAGGAGGACATCCGCGTGGCGCAACTGAACGCGCCCTTCACCGTGGGGCAGTTCGAGCTGGAGCTGGCGGATGTGCAGAACGTGCAGGGGCCGAATTACACCTCCGTCATGGGTGAGGTGATCGTGCGCCGGGACGGCGAAGAGCAGGTGCGGCTTTTCCCTGAAAAGCGCAACTATCCGGTGGCGCAGATGCCCACGACCGAGGCGGCCATCGACTATCGCTTTCTGCGCGATCTCTATGTGGTGATCGGCGATCCGCAGGATGGCGGCGGCTGGGTGGTGCGCACCTATATCAAGCCGCTGGCCAACTGGATCTGGGCGGGGTGCATCATCATGTCGCTTGGAGGTCTGCTGAGCCTGTCGGACCGGCGCTATCGCGTGGCCGCCGGCGCGCGCAAGACGCCGCAGGCGGTGCCCGCGGAATGAGGCGGGGGCGCCGCTCCTCCGCCCTTGCGGGCGTCCTCGCTGTGGCATTGGCCTTTCCGGTCTTTGCGGTGCAGCCCGACGAGGTGCTGGACGATCCGGTGCTGGAAGAGCGCGCGCGTGAGCTGTCCAAGGGCTTGCGCTGTCTTGTGTGCCAGAACGAGAGCATCGACGAATCCAATGCCTCGTTGGCGCGGGATTTGCGGCTCTTGGTGCGCGAACGTCTGGTGGCGGGCGACAGCGACGACGAGGTGATCGCCTTCGTGGTCGAGCGCTATGGCGAGTTCGTCTTGCTGAACCCCACGACGGACGGCTGGAACTGGCTTTTGTGGGCCGCCGGACCGTTGCTGTTTCTGACCGCTCTCGGCACCGGCGCGGTCTATATCCGCGGCCGGGCCACCGCGACGGCGACCACCGAAGCCGGGCTGAGTGAGGCCGAAAAGGAACGGTTGCGCAAAATCCTCGAGCAGTGATTGCGGCCCGGGCCGGCCCCGGGTATCGTCACGCCAAGGGTCCGCAGTTCACCCAGGTTCCGCCGTTTTCTAAACCTGCTATCCTCATCGCCGATACCGCGTCCCGCGCGGCACCGACGGACAAGGGCGGACCTCCTCCCCCGGCAAGGGGTCCGGTGTCGCTTGGAGGATCGGATGACCCGCGACCTTGTTTCCCTGACGATCGACGACCTGTCGCATTTCGCCAAGACGCTGCGCGCGCAACTGGACGCGCCGCCGTCGCATCTGCAACTGCTGGGCATGGTGGCCCGCGCCGCCGGCTACCGCAATTTCCAGCATCTGCGCGCCGCGCAGACGCCGGTGCCCGCGTTCGACCGCACGCGCGTCTCGCGTGCGCTTAGGCATTTCGATGCCGAGGGGCGGCTGCTGCGCTGGCCGTCGCGCAATGCGATGCAGAACCTGTGCCTCTGGCCCATCTGGGCGGCGCTGCCCGCCCGCGAGACCATGACCGAGCGGCAGATCAGCGCGCGGATCGACGCGCTGACGGCCTTTCGGGACGCCGCCCAGATCCGCCGCGCGCTGGTCGAATTCGGCATGGTCACGCGCAACATCGACGGATCGGTCTACTGCCGCCGCGAACAGGTGCCGCCGCCTGAGGCGCTGGCGGTCATCCGGGGCTTGCGCGGCGCAGGGTGACGCCGCGTTTGGCTTTGCCAAACCGGCCCGCTTGGGTCAATGATGCGCCCGACACGGACAGGAAGGGCGCATCGCCATGCAATACGACACGATCACATTCGACATCACCGAGGGCGTGGCCGTCATCACCCTGAACCGCCCGGACGTGATGAACGCGCTCAACACCCAGATGCGGGCCGAGATCACCGACGCCATGCGCAGTGTCGCGGGCGCGAGCCCCACGGGCGAGCCCAAGGCGCGCGTCGTGGTGCTGACCGGCGGGGGCCGGGCGTTCTGCTCGGGGCAGGATCTGGGCGACCGGGCCAATGCCGCCAACCTCGATCTGGAGCGCACGCTGCGCGACGAATACGTTCCGATGCTGCGGTCGATCTATGAATGCCCGGTGCCCACGATCAGCGCCGTGAACGGCGCGGCGGCCGGGGCAGGGGCCAATCTGGCGCTGGCCGCCGACGTGGTGATCGCCACGGAATCGGCGTTCTTTTTGCAGGCATTCACCCGCATCGGGCTGATCCCGGACGCGGGCGGCACCTGGTATCTGCCGCGCCAGATGGGGCTGGCCAAGGCCATGGGCGCGGCATTGTTCGCCGAGAAGATCACCGCCCGGCAGGCCGACGACTGGGGTATGATCTGGGAGGCGGTGGCCGATGACGCCTTCGACGCCACCTGGCGCGCGCGGGCGGCACATCTGGCCAAGGGGCCGACGGCGGCCTATGCGCGGGTGAAGGCGGCGCTAAAGGCGTCGTTCGACAACGATCTGGAAGAGCAACTGGCGCTCGAGGCCAAGCTGCAGGGCGAATGCGGCAAGACCCGCGATTTCAAGGAAGGCGTGGTCGCGTTCCTGGACAAACGCCCGGCGCAATACGAGGGGCGCTGACGCCCCCCGCTGCTCAGACCAGATCCAGTTCCAGGTCCTCTGCGGGTTCTTCGGCGACCGGTTCCTCTTCGGCGGGGGCCGCCGCCATGACCGAGGTGTAGAAGGCGTCGTATTCGTCTTCGCATTCCACCGGTGGCTTGGGTTCGCAGAAGCCCACCAGCTTGAGCGATCCCTCGCGGCCGTCGTCATCGGTGCCGACCGAGGTCAGGCGGAGGGCAAAGGCCTGGCCGTCGAAATCGTCGAGGCTGAGGCCGTCGGGATGGCTGAGGATGAACGAGGTGCTCTGGATGTCGTCCTCGCTGGCGCCTTGCGTGCCGATCTCGATTCCGCCGTCGAAGGCACCGTATTCATTGACGATTTCACCTTTGATGTTGGCGCCGTTGCCCACATCCTTGACGTCATCGGCGGCAAACTGGCTGTCCGTCACATCCGCCCCGGTGGCCGTCATGTCGTCGAGCTTGCTCTGGTCCTCGATGTTGAAGAAAAAGCCGCGCAGGTCGCCGATCACGGCGTCGCTTCCATCGGGCATCGCGATATCGACCTGCATGTCACCATCGGCGAGCTCGGTCAGGGTGACCGTGACCTCGAGCCCGGATTTGGGATCGGTCATCGTGATTTCGCAAAGCCCATCGTCTTCGGGCCCGGGGTCGGTGCCGTCCTCCGCCACGGCGGCGCCGTCGTGGGGCAGCAGGACCTTGCCCTCGCCGCCGTCGGAATCGACCACGACCGCCAGCTTTTCGAGGTCGATATCCTCGAGCGTCAGCGGCACGCCGCTGTCGCTGTAAAGCGTGAAACCCAGACCCTCGACCGACCCCTCGGTGCTGTCGGGGACGGTGCCAAACTGCAGGCTGACGTCGTAACCCTCGGCCACCATAGCGCCGTTCGACAGCGTCGTCTGGTCGTCGTCGCCGCTGCCGAAACCGGTGATGTCGCCGGTGTTCACAAAGGGAAAGACGGTCAGATCGGCGTCGAGCAGCGCCTCGTCGGCCAGATCGAAAAAGAACCCGTCGAGATCGCTGGGCGCTACGCCGTCGATGTCTTCGAGACGGATGATCAGGGTTCCGTCGGCAACCTCGCTGATGATGACGGTGACCGAAGGCTCACATCCCAGATTGACGGTGACTTCTCTTGTGATGTCATGTGCCGCACTCCCTATGGCTGTCTGGCATCTCTGGATAAGAGTGCGAAGCCGGGAGGTTTGTGGCAAGAAATACGGCGTTTTCGCCAGATTTTCGCCAGAATTACCGTTGTGCCGGGAAACAACCATGGCGGGCGCTTGGTTTTGTTGCCGGTGCGCGTCGGCCACGGCGAGGGGCGAGAGGGGGCATGAAAAAGCCCGCCGGGCGATTCGCGCGGCGGGCCGGGTTTCTTGCTGCAGGATCGCTCAGCGGTTTTCGATATCCACGTAATCGCGCTGCGTGTTGCCGAGGTAGAGCTGGCGCGGACGGCTGATCTTGTTCTGCGGATCGCCGATCATTTCCTTCCACTGGCTGATCCAGCCGACGGTGCGGCTGACCGCAAAGATCGGTGTGAACATCGAGGTGGGGAAGCCCATCGCCTCGAGGATCACGCCGGAATAGAAATCGACGTTCGGGAACAGCTTCTTCTCGGCGAAATAGGGATCGGCCAGCGCCGCCTGTTCAAGCTCTTTGGCCACGGCGAGGATCGGGTTGTTCTCGATCCCCAGCAGGTCGAGCACCTCGTCGGCCGATTGCTTCATCACGGTCGCGCGCGGGTCGAAATTCTTATAGACCCGGTGGCCGAAGCCCATCAGGCGGAAGGGGTCGTTCTTGTCCTTGGCGCGCTCGAGGAATTCGGGGATGCGGTTCGGGCTGCCGATCTCTTTCAGCATCTCGAGGCAGGCCTGGTTCGCGCCGCCGTGGGCGGGGCCCCAGAGGCAGGCGATGCCGGCGGCGATGCAGGCAAAGGGGTTGGCGCCCGAGCTTGAGGCCAGCCGCACCGTCGAGGTCGAGGCGTTCTGCTCGTGATCGGCGTGCAGGGTAAAGATGCGGTCCATGGCGCGGGCGAGGATCGGGTCGACCACGTATTCCTCGGCCGGGACGGCAAAGCACATGTGCAGGAAGTTCGCCGCGTAATCCAGATCGTTGCGCGGATAGACGAAAGGCTGGCCGATGGAATACTTATAGGCCATCGCCGCGATGGTCGGCATCTTGGCGATCAGCCGGTGGCTGGCGATCTCGCGCTCGCGCGGGTTATTGATGTCGGTGCTGTCGTGATAGAAGGCCGACATCGCGCCCACCACGCCCACCATCGTCGCCATCGGATGCGCGTCCCGGCGGAAGCCGCGGAAGAAGTTGTGCATCTGCTCGTGGATCATCGTGTGATGGGTGATCGTGGTCTCGAATTCCTCGAGTTCGACCGCGGTGGGCAGATTGCCATAGAGCAACAGGTAGCAGACCTCGAGGTAATGCGACTTGGCGGCCAGCTGGTCGATCGGATAGCCGCGGTGCAGCAGCTCGCCCTTGCCGCCGTCGATGAAGGTGATGGTGCTGTCGCAGCTGGCGGTCGATGTGTAACCCGGATCGTAGGTAAAGACGCCCGCGTCGGAATAAAGCTTGCGGATGTCGATCACGTCCGGGCCGGCGGTGGGCGAGTAGACCGGCAGGTCATAGCTTTTGTCGCCGATGGTCAGAGTCGCGGATTTCTTTTGTTCAGCCATGCTGGTTCGTCCCTTCGTCAGTGAGGCCGGGGCGCGGGGCGCCCGGGCAGTCTATGTCACATGGCCCGGTCGGGAAACAGGCGGCAGATGTCCGCGCATTCCTACCCTGCCGAGGCCTGTTCAAGCCGGCGGATCGTCTCGTCCCGCCCCAGAACAAGCATCATATCGAATACGCTCGGGGTCACGCTGCGGCCGGCGAGGGCGGCCCTGAGCGGGCCGGCAAGCTTGCCGAATTTGGTACCGGCGTCCTCGGCCACACGGTTCGCAACGTGCTCCAGTTCGTCTCGCGACCAGCTAGCATTTTGCAGCTGCGGCGTCAATGTGGACAGTATACCACGGGATACCGTATCGAGCTGTTTCGCCGCCTTCTCATCAGGCTCGATCGGGCCCTCGGTCAGGATAAAATGCGCTTTTTCAATAAGTTCCGGGAAGGTGCGCGCGCGATCCTTGAGGCAATAGAGCGCACGGTGCAGCCCCTCCCTCTGGCGTTCCGTAAGGGCAGGCAGGCCCGCGGCGTCCAGATAAGCGGCGATTTCATGCAGCAGCGCAGCATCGTCGGAAACCGCGATGTGCTGGCCACAGAGATTCTCGAGTTTCTTGAAGTCGAAGCGCGCGGGGCTTTTGCCGATGCCGTCCAGATCGAACCATTCGATGGCCTGCGCGTCGGTGAAGAATTCGTCGTCGCCGTGGCTCCAGCCCAGGCGCGCCAGATAGTTGCGCATGCCGGCGGCCGGATAGCCCATGGCCTGGTATTCCTCGACCCCCAACGCGCCGTGGCGTTTCGACAGCTTCTTGCCGTCCGGCCCGTGGATCAGCGGGATATGCGCCCAGACCGGCACGTCCCAGCCCATGGCGGTGTAGATGCCCATCTGCCGCGCGGCGTTGTTGAGATGGTCGTCGCCCCGGATCACATGGGTCACGCCCATGTCGTGGTCGTCGACCACCACCGCCAGCATATAGACCGGCGTGCCGTCCGAGCGCAGCAGCACCATGTCGTCAAGCTGGTCGTTGCGGATGCGGACATTGCCCTGCACCCGGTCCTCAATCACCGTTTCCCCCTCGGTCGGCGTCTTCAGCCGGATCACGTAGGGCACGTCGGGGTGGTTGGCGGGATCGGCGTCGCGCCAGGGGCTTTGGAACAGGGTCGAACGCCCCTCGGCCCGCGCCGCCTCGCGGAAGGCTTCGATCTCATCCTGGGTGGAAAAGCATTTGTAGGCCGCGCCCCTGGCCAGCAGTTCATGCGCCACCTCGGCGTGGCGCGCGGCACCGGCGGCCTGGCTGACCGCCTCACCGTCGTGGTCGAGCCCCAGCCAGTCCAGCCCCTTGAGGATTGCCGCCGTCGCCTGAGGCGTCGAGCGCGCGCGGTCGGTGTCCTCGATCCGCAGCAGGAACCTGCCGCCGCGCCCGCGCGCGTAAAGCCAGTTGAACAGCGCCGTCCGCGCGCCGCCGATATGCAGGTAGCCGGTGGGCGAGGGGGCGAAACGGGTGACGATCTGGCCGGACATCGGGCTTTAACCTTTTGATAAGGATGATGGAGCTATTTTCAGGACTTCCTTAACTGTGAGGCACAGAGAGGACAAGCATGGGCCGCGCGTCACGCTGGGTCGAAGCGGTCGTGCTCGGCCAGCGCGGGCACATGTTTCCACGGGTGCCGGTGCTGCTGGCCTGCGGCATCGGCACCTTCTTTCTTTTGCGGTTCGAACCCGCGCCCGCCGTGCTGCTGGGCGTGGCCGGTGGCGGGCTGGCGGGGGTGACGCTGCAACGCTGGCTGCCGCCGGTTCTGGCGATTATCTGCCTGGCGGTGGCGCTCTGGGCGCTGGGGTTCGCGCTGGCCGGGGCGCGGGCGCACCAGGTGGCGGCCCCGGTGCTCGATTTCCGGTACTACGGCCCCGTCGAGGGGCGGATCGTCGCCATCGACCGGTCGGGCTCTGACGCGGTGCGTCTGACGCTGGATCGCGTGGTGCTTGAACGCATGGCCCCGCAGGACACGCCCGCGCGGGTGCGGGTGTCGCTGCACGGGGCGCAGGGGTTCACGACGCCGCAGCCGGGGGCGACGGTGATCCTGACCGGGCATCTGTCGGCCCCCGGCGGCGCGGTCGAGCCCGGAGGCTTTGATTTGCGCCGTCACGCCTGGTTCCAGCAACTGGGGGCGGTGGGCTATACCCGCACGCCCATGCTGCTCTTGCATCCGCCGGACGGCGCGCTGCCGGTCTTTGCGCTGCGCATGGCAATCTCGGCACGCCTGCAGGCGGCGCTGCCGGGTGAAACCGGCGCCTTCGCCGCCGCCGTCACCGCCGGAGACCGCAGCGGCATGGGGCAGGACACGCTGCAGGCCCTGCGCGACACCAATCTGGCGCATCTTCTGGCGATCTCGGGCCTGCACATGGGGCTGCTGGCGGGCTTCGTCTTTGCCACCCTGCGCGTCGGGCTGGTGCTGATCCCGCATGTCGGCCTGCGCTGGCCGGTCAAGAAGATCGCCGCGGGGGGCGCGCTGACCGCCGCGGCGGGCTATCTGGCCTTGTCGGGCGGCAATGTGGCGACCGAGCGCGCCTTCGTCATGGTGGCCGTGGCGCTGGTGGCCGTGATGCTGGACCGCCGCGCGCTGTCGCTGCGCGCGGTGGCCATGGCGGCGCTGATCGTGCTGATGTTGCGCCCCGAGGCGCTGCTGGGCCCCGGTTTCCAGATGTCCTTTGCCGCGACGACCGCGCTGGTGGCGGTCTTTGCCGTGCTGCGCGACCTCGAGACCGAGAGCATCCCGCGATGGGCGCGGCCCTTTATGGGGCTGGTGATCTCATCCGCCGTGGCGGGGCTGGCGACCGCGCCGGTGGCGCTCGCTCATTTCAATCAGATGGCGCATTACGGCCTGCTGGCGAACCTGATGTCGGTGCCGATGATGGGGCTGGTGGTGGTGCCGGGCGCGGTTGCGGCGGCGCTGTTGTCGGTTATCGGGCTTGAATGGGTCGCCTTGTGGGGCATGGGGCTCGGGCTCGACTGGATTCTGGGCGTGGCGCGGACAATCGCCGCCTGGGACGGTGCGGTCGGCCCGGTGGTTGCGCCGCCCGGGGCGGTCCTGCCGGTGCTGAGCCTTGGCGCGCTCTTCGTCTGCCTTTGGCAGGGGCGCGCGCGGGCTCTGGGTTTGGTGCCCGTGGCGCTGGCCATCGGGCTCTGGACCCAGGCGGAACGGCCCGCCGTGCTGGTCGCCGACAACGGCGCGCTGATCGGCGTTATGACCGAGGACGGGCGCGGGCTGAGCAAGACCAAGGGATCGGGGTTTGTCGCCCGCGTCTGGCTAGAGAACGACGGCCGGGGCGGCACCCAGGAAAGCGCCGCCGCCAATTGGCCGGGCAAGATCGAGGACCGCGTCGCCCGGGCGCGGTTGGGCGGGGGCGAACTCCTGCATGTTCAGGGCAAGCGGGCGGGGCGCGCGTTGGCAGGCTGCACCCCCGGCGATGTCGTCGTCAGCAGCGCGCCGCTGCGGCTGACGGGGGGCTGCCGCGTGTTCGACCCCGACAGCTTGCGGCAGACCGGATCGGTCGCGATCTTCGACACGCCCGAGGGCCTGCGGTTCGAGACCGCGCGCGACCGGTCCGGCCAGCGCCTGTGGAGCCTGCCGCCCCGAAACGACCGCAGGCTCGCGGCGCGCGCGGGTCAGTAGGTGCCGGTCAGTAAGTGCGGATCAGCCCTACGAGCTTGCCCTGCACGGTGACGGTGCCGGGGGCGAATTCCATCGGCTTGTAGGCCGGGTTCGCCGCCTCGAGCACGATCTTGCCGTCGCGCCGCACAAAGCGCTTCAGTGTCGCCTCATATCCGTCGGCCTGGGCAACCACGATATCGCCGGTGTCGGCGCTGGAGGTTTCGCGGATCACGACCACGTCGCCATCGTTGATCCCCGCGTCGATCATCGAATCGCCCTTGACCTCAAGCGCGTAATGCCGGCCCTGAGACGACAGCATCTGGGGCGGCACACCGATCTGCGGCGGCGGGTTGTTGATCGCCTCGATGGGCAGGCCCGCGGCGATCCGGCCCAGCAAGGGCAATTGGTTTGCATAAGGATCGGCGACGGCCTCTCCGACCGGTTCCGTCGTGACCGCGGCACCGCCCTCGATCACCTGCGGCACGAAGCCCGCGGGCTTGCCGCCGAGGCTGTCGGGCAGTTTGACGATCTCGATCGCGCGGGCCCGGTGGGCGAGCCTGCGGATAAAGCCGCGCTCTTCCAGCGCGGTGATCAGCCGGTGGATGCCGGATTTCGACCGCAGGTCGAGCGCATCCTTCATTTCGTCGAAACTGGGCGGGACGCCGTCGCGCGTCATCCGCTTGTTGATGAAGTCCAAAAGGTCGAGCTGTTTTTTGGTTAACATGCGTTTCTCCGATCCCGCGTTCGGCTTTGTTCTACGCATGTTCTCGTTTTGTGTCAACAGATTGTGGATAACTCGGGCGGAACCGCTAGAGACGGATGTAGTCCAGCCAGTCCCCGGCCGCGCGCGGGCCGTCGCCCACGGGCCGCACCGCCAGCGCATTCGCCTCGCCCAGAACGCTGAGCAGCGCGCTGTCCTGCCGGTCGAACACCCGCAGCGTGCCATCGCTGATCACTGCGCGCATGTAATGCTCGCGCGGGCCGTTGGCGGGCAGGGCGTGGGCCAGAGGCGCGCTGAGGCGCGGGGCGGGCTGGCGCGGCAGGCCTTGCATGGCGCGGATTACCGGGGCCACGAAGACATGGCCGCAGACCATGGCCGACACCGGATTGCCGGGCAGGCCGATCATCATGGCGTGGCCCAGACGACCGGACATCAGCGGTTTGCCGGGCCGCATCGCCACCTTGTAGAAGGCGCGCTCGAGCCCCATTTCGCCGGCCGCCTGCGCCACCAGATCGTGATCGCCGACAGATGCGCCGCCGATGGTCAGCACCAGATCGGCGTCGTCGGTCAGGCTCAGCACGGTCTGCAGCGACGCCAGGCTGTCGCGCGCGATGGGCAGCATCCGGGGCAACGCGCCGAGCTCTTTCATCAGCGCATAAAGCCCAAAGGTGTTCGACGCCACGATCTGGTCGGGGCCGGGCGCCTCGCCGGGCATGACCAGCTCGTCGCCGGTGGCAATGATCGCTACCCGGGGCTGGCGGACCACAGGCACCCGGGCGATGTTCATCGAGGCCAGCAGCGCGATGTCGCTGGGGCCTAGCCGCCGGGGGGCCGTGACCGCCGCGCCGGCCTTGAAGTCATTGCCGGCGGGGCGGATGTAGGGCCCCTCGTCGGGCGAAGGGCCGATGGTGATCCGGTCGCCATCGCGTGTGACGTCCTCTTGTATGACGATCCGGGTGGCCCCCCCGGGGACCGGCGCGCCGGTGAAGATGCGCACGGCCTGGCCTTTGCCGACCGGGGCATCAAAGCGATGCCCGGCGGCGGCCTCTCCGATGACGTCAAGCGTTTGGCCCGGGACGGCCTCGGCGACCGCGTAGCCATCCATGGCCGATGCGGGAAAGGGCGGCTGATCGCGCCCGGCGGCCATGTCTTGGGCCAGCACGCGGCCCGAGGCCTGCAGCAGCGGGACCTCTTCGGGATCAAGCGTGGGGGTCAGCGCGAAAAGCGCCTCCAGCGCCTCGGAGACGGTGATCATGTCGCCTCGTAACGGCCTGATTTCCCGCCGTCTTTCAGGATTACCCGGATGCCGCCGATCTCCATCGCCTTGTCCACGGCCTTGGCCATGTCATAGACCGTCAGCGCGGCGGTGCTGACGGCGGTCAGCGCCTCCATCTCGACGCCGGTCTGGCCGGTGGTTTTGACCGTAGCGGTGATGCGCAGGCCGGGCAGGTCTGCGTCCGGTTCAAGATCGACGCTGACCTTGGTCACGGGCAGCGGGTGGCAGAGCGGGATCAGATCCGGCGTCCGCTTGGCCCCCATGATGCCCGCAAGCCGCGCCACACCGATCACATCACCCTTCTTGGCGCGGCCTTCGGTAATGATATCAAAGGTTTCGCGGGCCATCTTAATGTAGCCCTCGGCGGTGGCAATCCGCGAGGTCACCGCCTTGTCGGAGACATCGACCATATGCGCGTCGCCTTTGGCGTCGAAATGCGTGAGCCCGCTCATGCCGCCACCGGGTCCTTGAGCAATTGCTTCGTGGCCGCTGTGACATCCGCTTGCCGCATCAGGCTTTCGCCGATCAGAAAGCTGCGCGCGCCGTACGCGGCCATGTCGGCCAGGTCGTCGGGGCTGTTGAGCCCGGATTCCGAGATCAGCAGACGCCCCTCGGGCACGTGTTTCGACAGCTCGCGCGTCGTCTCAAGAGTGGTCTCGAAGGTCTTGAGATTGCGGTTGTTTACGCCGATCAGGGGTGAGCGCAGAGCCAGCGCGCGGTCAAGCTCGGCGCGGTCGTGCACCTCGATCAGCGCATCCATGCCCCAGTCGAAGGCGCAGGATTCCAGCTCGGCCGCCTGGGCGTCGCTGACGCTGGCCATGATGATCAGGATGCAATCGCCCCCAAGCGCGCGCGCCTCGGCCACCTGATACGTGTCGTACATGAAGTCCTTGCGAAGCGCGGGTAGCGACGTGGCGGCGCGCGCGGCGGTCAGGAAGGGCTTGGCGCCCTGAAAACTGGGCGTGTCGGTCAGCACCGAAAGGCAGGTCGCGCCGCCCGCCTCATAGGCGCGGGCAAGCGTGGCGGGGTCGAAATCGGCGCGGATCAAACCCTTGGAGGGGCTGGCCTTCTTGACCTCGGCGATCAGGCCATAGCCGGTGGTCTGGGCGGTTTGCAGCGCGGCGGCGAAGGGGCGCACGGGATCGGCGGCACGGGCCTGCGCCTCGACCTCGGCCAAGGGCACCGCGCGCTTGTCGGCGGCGACCTCTTCCAGCTTGTAGGCCTTGATCTTGTCCAGGATGGTCAGGGTCATGGGTTCGTCCAGTTGATCGGCGTGTCGCCATTGGCTTTAAGCCAGTCGTTGACGCGGGAAAAGGGGCGCGCGCCGAAAAAGCCCCGCCGGGCGGACAAAGGCGAGGGATGCGGGCTGCGCAGAATGAGGTGGCCATCGCCGTGAATGTGCCGCTCGAAGGCTTGCGCAGGCTTGCCCCAGAGCAGAAAGGCGCGCGGGCTGTCGGACAAAGCCGTCAGCACCTCATGGGTCAGCCGCGCCCAGCCCAGTTTTGCATGCCCGCCCGCGTCGCCCGCCGGAACGCTGAGCGCGGTGTTGAGCAAAAGCACCCCCTGCCGCGCCCAGAACCGCAGGTCGCCATCCGGCGGCGTAGCGCCAAGATCGTCCTGCATCTCTTTGAAGATGTTCGTTAAAGACCGTGGAAGCGGGCGCACGTCCGGTTCCACAGAAAAGGCCAACCCGTGGGCGTGGCCCGGCGTGGGATAGGGATCCTGGCCCAGGATCACCACCCGCACCCGATCCGGCGCGCAGGCCTCCAAAGCGGCAAAGCGTTGGTGTTCGGGGGGCAGAATGACCCGGTCCTCTGCCGCCAGCGCCGCGTCGATGCGCGGCAGGACGTTGGTGAAAAAGGGCAGATGCGCCCATGCGGCTGGGGGCTGCATGGCGCGTCAGGCGGTCTGGGTGGCGCGGGCCAATGCCTCGATCTTGGCCTTGGCCGCGCCGCTGTCGATGCTCTCGCGGGCCATGGCGACGCCCTCGCGCAGGTCGGCGGCCTTGTCGGCCACCACCAGCGCCGCCGCCGCGTTCAGCAGCACCGCGTCGCGATAGGCCGAGGGCGCGCCTTCCAGCAGCGCGCGGAAGGCCTGTGCGTTGTCGTCGGGGCTGCCGCCGACGATGGCCTCGAATGGATGCACGGGCAGGCCCGCATCCTCTGGGTGCAGCTCGGCCTCGCGGATCGCGCCGTCGGTTTCCAGCGCGGCGATCCAGCTGACGCCGGTGATGGTCAGCTCGTCGGTGCCGTCAGAGCCGTGCACCAGCCAGGCGTGTTCGGACCCCAGCGCGCCCAGCGTCTCGGCCATTGGGCGGATGAGGTCGCGGCTGAAGGCCCCGGTAAGCTGGCGCTTGACGCCTGCGGGGTTGGTCAGCGGCCCCAGGATGTTAAAGATCGTGCGGGTGCCAAGCTCGGCCCGAACCGGGCCGACATGGGCCATGGCCGGGTGATGCATCGGCGCCATCATAAAGCAGATGCCGACCTCTTTCAGAGCCTTTTCAACCGCTTGCGCACCGATCATCACGTTGATGCCCATCTGGGTCAGCGCATCCGCCGCGCCGGATTTCGACGACAGGTTGCGGTTGCCGTGCTTGGCCACCGGTACGCCCGCGCCCGCCACCACAAAGGCCGTGGCGGTTGAGATATTCAGCGTGCCCTTGCCGTCGCCGCCGGTGCCGACGATGTCCATGGCGCCCTCGGGCGCCTGCACCTTGTTGCATTTCGCGCGCATCACCGCGGCGGCGGCGGCGAATTCGTCGACCGTCTCTCCACGTGTGCGCAGCGCCATCAGAAGGCCACCGATCTGGCTGGGCGTGGCTTCACCTTCAAACAGGATGCCGAAGGCGCGTTCGGCCTCGGCGCGGGTCAGCGGGCGGTCGGCGGCGGCGCCGATCAGAGGTTTCAGCGCATCGCTCATGCGGGCACCTTCAGCAAGTCCAGAAAATTACGAAGCAATGCATGGCCGTGTTCCGACGCGATGGATTCGGGGTGAAACTGCACCCCGTGGATCGGCTTTTCGGCATGGCGCAGGCCCATGATCGTGCCGTCCTCAAGCGTGGCGTTCACAACGAGGCAGTCGGGCAGGGTGGCGCGGTCCACGACCAGCGAGTGATAACGCGTGGCCTTGAAGGGGCTGGGCAGGCCCTGAAAAACCCCGGTGCCGTCATGCGACACCTCGCCCATCTTGCCGTGCACGATCTCGGAGTGCTGTTGCACCTTGCCGCCAAAGGCCTGCCCGATGGTCTGATGGCCAAGGCAAACCCCCAAAAGTGGCGTTCCGGTCTCGGCGGCGGCGGCTGTCAGCGGCAGGCAGATGCCAGCGTGATCGGGATCGGAGGGCCCGGGCGAAAGCAGGATGCCGGCGGGGTTCAGCGCCATCGCCTCCTGCACGTTCAGCGCATCGTTGCGGGCGACTTTCGCCTCGACGCCCAGCTCGCCCACGTAATGGACGAGATTGTAGGTGAAACTGTCGTAGTTATCTATCAGCAGCAGCATGGGATTATTCGCGTATCGGGGGCTGGAAGCGGGGGCGTTGGTCGCGGTATACATGCGCAGGCAGGTGGTGCGGCGTCAAGGGCGGCGCGCCACAACCGGCCCGCCAGAAGGACCGGAACGACGAGGTTGGACGAGAGGGCAGAGCCGTGGCACGTGGATTTCTCTTGGGCGCGATCTGGGGTGGCGTGGTGTCCGCGGCGGCAGCCGGGGCGCTTTCGCTTTATCTGGGGCCGCCGGTCAAGACGCCGACCACCGGGCCTTATCCGGCGGCGGCTCAGCGGCCCTCGCAGCCCGAACCCGACGCCACGCCCGTCACCACGCCCGACCCGGTCGCCGTGGCCCCCGCGCGCCGCCCGGCGGCCGAGACCGGGGTCGAGGCCCCGCCGTCGCCCGGGCTCGAGGCCGCGCCGGAGGCGCCCGCCACCGACGTGACCGCCGACACCGCGCCCGCCCGCGTACCCGAGGCCGCGACCGACACCGCGCCGCCGCCGCAGCCCGCCGCCATTGAAAGCGGCGCGGATGTGGCCGTCGCCGCCGATGCCCCGGTGCAGCCCGGCGCGCAGGCGGCCGCGCCCGTGGCCCCCGAGGCCGAAAGCGATCTGTCGATCTCGACCGACCCCGCGCAGCCGCCCATGCCGCCCGTGCCCGCCGAGGAAAGCGCGCTGGCCCCCGAGGCGGCGGACCCCGTCCTGGAGCCGACGAGCCCGGCCGAGGACGCTGCCGCTGCGTCAGCAGAGGCGGCGGAGGAGGTGCCCGCCCCGGCGGAGCCGGAGGGTCCGGCCGAGGACGCCGCCGCTGCGCCAGCAGAGGCGGCGGAAGAGGTGCCCGCCCCGGCGGGGCCGGAGGACCAGGCCGAGGACGCTGCCGCTGCGCCAGCAGAGGCGGCGGAAGAGGTGCCCGCGCAGGAAGAGACCGAAACCGCAGCGCCCGAGGCCGATGACGCGGCGACTCGGGCCGAGGATGGCGACGCCGATCGCCCGGCGATCGGCACGCCTGCGGTGTCGCTCTTGCAGCGCGACGACGCGGCGCAGACCGGGCGGCTGCCCACGGTCGGGGGGGGCGACGATGCCGCGCCCTCGGCGCAGGACGACACCAGCCCGCTCACGCGCTATGCCGCGCCCTTCGACGTTGCCGACGACCTGCCGCGCATGTCCATCGTCCTGATCGACGACGGCACGGGCCCGCTGGGGGCCTCGACGCTTCAAACCTTCCCGTTCCCGCTCAGCTTCGCGATCTCGCCCGGCCACCCGGATGCCGCGGGCGCGGCCCGCGCCTATCGCGCGCTCGGCTATGACGTGCTGGCGCTGGCCGACATTCCCGAAGGCGCGCGGGCCAGCGATGTCGAGGTCGCCCTGGCCGGTTCCCTCGCCGCGGTGCCCGAGGCGGTTGCGGTTATGGAACAGCCCGGCGGTGCGATGCAATCGACGCGCGACGTGACCGAACAGCTTGCGGCCTATCTGCTGGGCTCGGGCCACGGGCTGGTGATGCTGCCCAACGGGCTCAATACCGCGCAGGCGCTGGCCGCGCGCGAAGGCGTGCCATCGGCCTCGGTCTTCCGTGACTTCGACGGGGCGGGCCAGGATCCGCGCGTGATGCGGCGGTTCCTCGACCAGGCGGCGTTCAAGGCGCGCCAGGAGGGCGCGGTCGTGATGCTGGGCCGTCTGCAGGCCGACACGATCTCGGCTCTGCTGCTCTGGGGCCTGCAGGACCGCGCGGACTCGGTCGCGCTGGTGCCGGTGTCGGTGGTCTTGAAGGAGGCCGGCGGGCTCTAGCCCCCCGGACCCGAGGTCAGCCTTCGGCCCAGCCGCGCAGCGTGCTGTCCAGATCGCCGTAGCCCGTCATCCGCCGTTCAAAGCGCAGACCCAGCCGCGCGGCATGAGCCCGGGCCAGCTCGGTCAGGGCTGCGTCGTCGGTCTGCGCCTGATAGACCAGTCGGTCGTAATGCCCGAAATACATCTCGCGCAGCGCCGGGTGCCGGTCGAGCCCGAGCGGCTTCCAGACGAAAGCGTCGAACTGGCGCACCAGGAAATCGGTCAGGTAAAAGGCAGTGATCTCGTCCCGTTCTGCGAAGGTGTCGTTGCCTTCGAAGAAGCTGTAGCAATGCGGGCCCGCGACCATCTCGACCCCCATCTCGGCGCAGGCCGCCTGCAAGAGCCCGCCGGTGCCGCAATCGGCATAGACGACGTTGATCGTGTCGTACTCCGCGCGGTGCCGTTCGACGGCGTCCCGCACGGCGGCGGTGATCTTTTCGGGGTGGTTGTGCAGGATCGCGGGCAGGCAAGTGAGGTCGAGATGCGACCAGCCGTTACGCTCTTTCAGATCGATAATCTCGCGGGCAAGCGCGCCGCAGGCGATCAACAGAACCCGCCCCTTGCCTCGGGGTGCCATACCTTGGCTTGTCAGCGTGCGGTCGTCAGGGCTTGGGATCGTCATGCGGCACATGCGCCATGGCCCAGCGGGCGGCAAGCGCCAGGACCATGAGCACCGGCAGCACCGTCAAAGCGCCCCAGGCGCTGACGGCCCAGACGGTCAGGGCCGCGGCCATGAGAACCGCAAGGATCAAAAGGGCGAAGGATGTCACAGGCATGTCCGTCTCCTCTCCAGTTCAATATGGAGCAGATTCGGGTAAAGAAAAAGGCCCCTCCGGTCGGAAGGGGCCTTTCCCGGCGGAAATCCCTCAAGGCCTAGCCCGCGGCCATCTGGTTGTGCTTGCGCGACACGAACTCCTTGGCGGTCTCGACCGCCACGGCCGCGTCGCGGCAATAGGCGTCGGCGCCGATGGCCTTGCCGAATTCCTCGTTCAGCGGCGCGCCGCCCACCAGTACGATGTAATCGTCGCGGATGCCCTTTTCGACCATCGTGTCGATCACGACCTTCATGTAAGGCATCGTCGTTGTCAGCAGCGCCGACATGCCCAGGATGTCCGGGCCCTCGGTCTCGATCGCGTCGAGGTAGTTTTCCACCGGGTTGTTGATGCCCAGGTCCACCACCTCAAAGCCCGCGCCCTCCATCATCATCGACACCAGGTTCTTGCCGATGTCGTGGATGTCGCCCTTGACCGTGCCGATCACCATCTTGCCCACGCGCGGCGCGCCGGTCTCGGCCAGCAGCGGCTTGAGGATCGCCATGCCGCCTTTCATGGCGTTCGCCGCCAGCAGAACCTCGGGGACGAAGAGAATGCCGTCGCGGAAATCCTGGCCGACGATGGTCATACCGCCGACGAGCGCCTTGGTCAGCACCTCGTAAGGCTGCCAGCCGCGTTCGAGCAGGATGTTGACGGCTTCCTCGATCTCTTCCTTGAGACCATCGTAGAGGTCGTCGAACATTTGCTGCACGAGCTCGTCGTCGTCGAGTTCCGACAGGATGATATCGTCTTCTTCTTCGGACATTGCACTTATCCTTGATGACGGCGCAGAGGGCTGCGCCGGATGCCGTTGGGAAACCTTTGGTCTGTTTGCGCCCTTGCCAGTTGGCGGATTGCGACATCGGGCGCGATGCAACCGACTTGCGGCAGCCCGAGGGGCGGGGCGCGGCCGGGTGGATTGCAAATGTTCGCGTTCCGTTCTAATTTGGCGATATGCCGTCTTTCGACCGATATGTGGACGCCGATCTGCGTCCGGGCCGGGCCGCCGCCAGCCGTCAGGCGGGACGGTTCGAACGCTTTCGGCGGGTCGATGCGGATGACGGCTGGGACACCCCGGCGGACGAAGGGGTGACGCGGACCGAGGTCAGTGTCGAGCATCCGCGCAGCGTGATCACCTATCAGCGGTCTCCGGATCTGCCCTTCGACTGGTCGCTCAACCCATATCGGGGCTGCGAACACGGTTGCATCTATTGCTTTGCAAGGCCCAGCCACGCCTATCTGAACCTGTCGCCGGGTCTTGATTTCGAAACCCGGCTGATCGCCCGCCCCGACGCGCCAGCGGTGCTGGCGCGCGAGCTGCGCGCGCGGCGCTACCGGGTGGCGCCGCTGGCCATCGGCACCAACACCGACCCCTATCAACCGGTCGAGCGGGACCATGGCATCATGCGCCGCTGTCTGGAGGTGCTGCGCGATTTCAACCATCCGGTCGCCATCGTGACCAAGGGCGCGCTGATCGAGCGCGATATCGACATCCTGGCGCCCATGGCCGAACGCGGGCTGGTGCGGGTGGGCCTGTCGGTCACCACGCTGGACGCAGATCTTTCGCGCCGGATGGAGCCGCGCGCGCCCGCGCCGAAACGCCGCTTGGCGGCGATCCGGCGGCTGACCGGGGCGGGCATTCCGGTGCGGCTCATGGCCTCGCCGGTGATCCCAGCGCTCACCGATCCCGAGCTTGAGCATATCCTGGAAGCCGGGGCCGAGGCCGGGGCGGACGCCGCAAGCTGGATCATGCTGCGCCTGCCGCTTGAGGTCTCCCCGCTCTGGCAGGATTGGCTGGCCGAGCATTACCCCGACCGCGCCGGCCGCATCATGGCGCGGCTGCGCGAGATGCATGGCGGCAAGGACTACGATTCCCGATGGCACCACCGGATGCGCGGGCAAGGGCCCTATGCCCAGATCATCGCGCAGAGGTTCGCCCGTGCCGCGCGCGCCCTGGGGCTCGACCGGGCTGTGCCGGCGCTGCGCTGCGATCTCTTCGCGCCGCCGCCGCGCGCGGGCGACCAACTGGCGCTGTTCTGAACGCGCTGCGGATTTTTGCGTGAAAAATTTTCTATTCAAATCATATAGCTGTGCGAAAATTCCCAAATTTTCCCGCGCCGGGTGAAACTCACCCGCCGCCCGCTCCGTGGATGAGACACGAACCCTAGAACACCAAACGGAGCTTTCATGGCACATCTGGCATCTGACTATTCGTCCTTCGAAACCTTCCTGAACGGGGCCGAGGCGTTCTACGCCGTCGACTTCGCCGCGCTCAACAATTCGGGCGTGACCGGCACGGCAATCGTCGCCGTCGGGGCCCCCGAAGAGGACGGGGCGCAATACATCAACATCTCGATCGCGGTCGAGGGGATGGAGGCGAATGTCCCCGTGCCGCAGCACATCCACGGCCTCTTCGACGGCGACGGCAACCCGGTTGATTCGGTCACCCCGGACATTGGCAGCGACGCGGATGGCGACGGCGTGGTCGAAGTGCTCGAGGGCCTTCCCAATTACGGTGACATCATCCTGACGCTGACCGAGGACGGCGCGGCGCCGATGACCGACGAAAACGGGACGCTGAGCTATATCCAGGCCTTTGATCTGAACGACGGGGACAATTTCTTCAGCCCGGTGTCGATGACCGATTACGACAGCGCGGACCTGATGCCGCTGATCTTCCGCGAGATCGTGCTGCACGGGGTGAACGTGCCCGCGGGTCTCGGCGCCGGAACCGGCGGCGAGGTGGACGGCACGCAGGACGGCTTTGTGCCGATCCTTCCGGCCGCGGCGGGCGAGATCGAAATGATCGGCATGGATGATGCGCTGACCCTGCTCGACGCGCAGCGCGCCATCGCCGGGGTTACGGCGACGCTGGACGACGCGGGCGAGACCGTCACTGGAACCGAGGCCGACGACCGGATCGACGGCGGCGCGGGCAACGACAACGTCGGCGGCTTGGGTGGCGACGACACGATCACCGGCGGCATGGGCGACGATTCGCTTTCCGGCAACGTCGGGTCCGACGTCATCGACGGCGGCATGGGCAACGACACGATCGACGCCGGGGAGGGCGACGACAACGCGTTTAACCTTGCCGATATGGGCCCCTCGGGCGCGCTGCCGCTGTCGCAATACGACAATGGCTATGCCGGGGGTGCAGGTGACGACATGATCACCGGCGGCGCGGGCGACGACATCCTCACCGGCGACGACGACAGCCGGGTGTCCTCCGCCACGGGCGGCACGTTCATGGCCGAGGCCGACGGGTCGGACACGATCTATGGCGGCGCGGGCAATGACGAGATCCACACCGGCAGCTGGTCCGACAGCGACGATGGGCTGGAAAACGCCCAGACCGGCGTGGCCGGCGACATCGCCTTCGGCGGCGACGGCAACGACATCCTGCGCGGCGCGGGCGGTGACGACTTCCTCAAGGGCGATGCGGGCGACGACAACGTCGGCGGCGGCGGCGGTGACGACAGCATCACCGGCGACGCGGGCGACGACGTGCTGGCCGGCAACGGCGGCAACGACGTGATTTCGTCGGGCGCGGGCGACGACACCGCCATGGGCGGTGACGGGGACGACGCGATGGGCGGAGGCCTCGGCGACGACATGCTGATGGGCGAGGCCGGGAACGACGCCATCGGCGGCGGGTTCGGCGACGACATGGCCAGCGGCGGCGAGGGCGACGATGTCGTCAACGGCGGCGCGGGCATGGACGACCTCAACGGCGACGCCGGGGAAGACAGCCTCGGCGGCGGCGACGGCGACGACATGGTCATGGGCGGTGCGGGCAACGACAGCCTTGGCGGCGGCGCGGGCCGTGACATGCTCGACGGGGGCGAGGGCGACGACGCGCTTGGCGCGGGCCTCGGTGACGACATGGCCCTGGGCGGCGCGGGCGACGACTTTGTCGCCGGTGGCGCGGGCAACGACATGCTGGACGGCGGCGCGGGTTCCGACACGCTGAACGGCGGGTCGGGCGACGACACCCTGACCGGCGGGACCGGCGCGGACAGCTTCGTCTTCAACGACATCGTCGCAGGTGAAATGGACGTGATCACCGATTTCGAGGCGGGTCTCGACACGCTGATCCTGCGCGACGGCGCGACGCTGGCGGATGTCACCATCACCGACGCGACGGTCGATGGGGACACGGCGACTCTGCTGGAGGCGGGCGGTCATGGCATCCTTCTGGAAGGTGTGCTGAGCACCGATCTCGGCGACAGCGATTTCCTCTTCGGCTGACCCTCGGCCGGACAGGGCACGGAAGGGGCCGGGCGCGTTGCCTGGCCCCTTTTTCGTGCTTCGGGGATCAGCCCCGGCGGCGTCCGCGCCGCTGGCGCTTGGGCGCGTCGCCGGTATCGCCGGTGCCGTCGCTGTCCGACGAAAACGGGCCGATCTTTGCGGCGATCTCATCGAGCGAAGGGGCCGGGCCGCGGGGCCGGGTTTCCAAAGCCTCGCGCATGGCGCGCAGGTGTTCGGGCATGGTGCCGCAGCAGCCGCCGATGATCCTAGCGCCCGCATCGCGCGCCATCACCGCGTATTCGGCCATCAGATCGGGCGTGCCATCGTAGTGGATATGACCCTCGTGATACTTGGGGATCCCGGCGTTGCCCTTGGCGATGATCGGTAGCCCGGTGTTCTCGGCGGCAAAGCCCAGCACGGTGCGCAAGAGGTCCGACGCCCCGGTGCCGCAATTCGCCCCGAAGGCCAGCGGCGGGTGCGGCAGCTCCTGCACCAGCTGCGCCAGACCCGACGAGGTCACGCCCATCATCGTGCGCCCGGCGGTGTCGAAGCTCATGGTGCCGCACCAGGGCATGTCCACATTGGCAAAGGCCTCGGCGGCGGCGCGGAATTCCTCGGGCGCGCTGATCGTCTCGACCCAGAGCACATCGGCCCCGCCGTCCTTGAGCCCGCGCGCGGTCTCTTCGAACATCTCGACGGCGCGGGCGTGGCTGAGCGCGCCCACGGGTTCCATGATCTCGCCCGTGGGGCCGACCGACCCGGCGACGACCACCTCGCGCCCGGCGGCATCGGCCACCTCGCGGCCCAGCTCGGCGGCGATGCGCGACAGCTCGTAGGCGCGGCCGGCGGCGTTGTGCAGCGCCAGGCGCGAGGCGTTGGCGCCGAAGGAATTGGTCAGGAAGATGTCCGACCCGGCCTCGACCGCGCCACGATAGAGCGCGCGGATGCGGTCGGGATGATCCACGTTCCAGAACTCGGGCGGCTCGCCGGATTCCAGCCCCATGTTGAAGAGGTTGGTCCCGGTGGCGCCATCCGCCATCAGCCAGTCACGCGACGCAAGCAGCCGCGACAGGGCATTTGTCATCTCTCAGACTCCTGTCAGATGTTCGCCTGCGGTGTTTCACAGCTGAGATTGTGAAGCAAATTCATAATCCGCATGATCGTGATGAGCCGCTTTCACATCCTTACGGCTATGCGCGTCGCGCCACAGGTCGAGCCCAGCCAGCACCAGCGCCGCCCAGCCCGGCGCGGCAAAGTAGCGGCGTTCCCATCTGGGCGCGAAACAGGCGTGGCAGCCGTGCCGCCGGTTGCGGGTGCGCGCCCGGCGCCAGCGCAGCGGCACGGCGCCGAGCGACAGGCGCGGCACGTCCTCGGCGGCGGCTTGCCGGATCGCGGTTTCCAAGAGCGCATGGGCGGCGCCTTCGGGGCAGCCCTCGGCCCGGGCGATCCGGTCCAGCGCCCATTCCCGGGGATGGCCGTGAAACGCCGCAAAGGCCACCAGCCTGTCGCCCTGCCAGGCGCCGAAGACGATCCCCGGCGCGGCGTCCCCGGGCCGCTGGTGGAACGGGGACAGGGCGTGGTCGCCGTCACAGCCGCAGTCTTGGGCCGGGGTCGTGCCGATGGCGGCGAGCGCCGCACCTTGCGTGCCGGGGTCAATGCGGCGCACGCGGACACCGGCAGCCTCGGCCTTTTGCAGGGCGTGTCGCAACCCGCTGCGGGCTGGCCCGGCGGTGCTGAAGCCCTGCGGTGCGATCACCGCGTGGTCGGCCACCGGCAAGACCCGCCAGCCCGCGCGGCGGGCGGCGCGGGCATCGCGCGGTGCGATCTTCCACAGGCTGGCGACACGGTTCTCGGCGCGGGCCTGGGCGCGCAGCAGCGGCAAAAGCGGCGCGACGCCGCCATGATCGGCACCGACGATCAGGCAGGCGGTCTGCGGCAGCCGCAGCACTGCCGCAGACTGCCCGTCCTTGTGCAGCCAGACCGCGGAGGCCTCGGTTCCCGCAGGGTCGACGCTTGGCGTGGTAGGTGGGGCGAGCACCTGGGGCAGGTCGCCGCCCTTATACGGGCGCAGGGCGATCCATCCGGCCCAGAGCGCCGGAAGCGCGTAGTAGACCAGGCGGAAGGCCACGATGGCCGAAAGCAGCTCTGCCTCGGGGACGGCGGGCAGCGCGGCGAGCAATATCAGCTCGAACGGGCCGAGCCCGCCGGGCGTGGCCGCCAGCATCGCCACGCCGAGGGCGAGCAGGTAGACCGCGTAGAAGGTGGCGGGATCGGGCCGGCTTACGACGGGCAGGAAGACATAGAGCGCCGCGGCCGCCCCCATGGTGTCGATCAGCGTGATGCCCAGGATCGCCGCACAGGCGGGCAGGCTGAAGAGCCGCTGCGGCCTGCCGAAAAGGCGCGGGCTGGGGTGCAGGAAGACGGCGGCGGCGGCCAGCACAAGGCAGACCGGCACCGCGAGCGCCCAGAATGCGTGCACGCCGGTCAGAACCAGCGGCACCGCGGCCCCGGTCACCAGCGCCAACGCGGTCAGAAATGCCAGCCCGGTCAGGCCGGTCAGCCGCGCGATCTGGCCGGGCGTCAGCCCCGGCAAGAGCCGCCAGCGCATCGCCCCGGCGGTCAGCAGCCCGCCGCCCGCGGCCTGCGCCATGGCGGTGGCGGCGGCCCCGGTCACAAGCGCGCGCCGGGGCGCGACACCGGTGCCCATGTGGCGATGCGCGATGACGTCGAACTGCCCGATGGCTTGAAAACTGATCACCGTCATGCCAAGCGCGATGGCCCATTGCAGCGGCGAGACCTCGGTCAGCAGGACCCCGATGGCGGCCAGATCGACCGTCTGCAGCCGCGACGACAGCAGCCACAGGCAGACGAGGCCCAGCCCCAGCGGCAGACCGCGTCGCAACAGGCCCCGCGCGCGCTGCGCGGATGTTGGTTGACTGATTTCCGACATACCCGCTCCTGACCCATGGTTCCCGGGGCAGGTCTAGGCGGCAGATCATTCCGCAATCTTAACGATTCAAATGCGGCGTAATTTTTCGTTGAGGGCACGCCGTCCGTATGAGAACGCCGCCGGCCCGGGGGACGGCGGCGTGGAATGTCGTGTCACGCTGCGTGCGGCGTCAGCCTTCTTCGAGGATCTGGCCCTTGGCCACCACCAGCAGCTCGTCCATCTTGGCGCGGATCGCCTCGGGGCTGGAAAGCTCGCCCAGATCGCCTGCGACCTTGCGCACCACGTCCTCGTGCCCGGCCTCTTCGAAATCGGCCTTGATGACCTCCTTGGCGTAGTCCGCCGCCTCGGCCTCGGACTTACCCATCAGGTCGGCAGCCCAGAGGCCCAGAAGCTTGTTGCGCCGCGCCTCGGCCTTGAACTTCATCTCTTCGTCATGGGCGTATTTGTTCTCGAACGCATGTTCGCGATCATCGAAGGTGGACATGGCGGCGCTCCTCAGCTGCAAATGTTTCTCAAATGATATGCAGACTGCGCGCCGCGGGTGCAAGCCCCGGAGCTTTGCTTGCGACACTGCCGCCCATGGACTATGACGGCGCCAAGCGTGGGACCGTGTCGAGTCCCGCCTGTTGCCGTGAAAGGGCCCCGATGGCACGCCGCAAGAAGATTTACGAAGGCAAGGCGAAGATTATGTACGAAGGCCCCGAGCCGGGCACCATCGTGCAGTATTTCAAGGACGACGCCACTGCATTCAATGCCGAGAAGAAAGATGTGATCGACGGCAAGGGGGTTCTCAACAACCGCCTGTCGGAATTCTTCATGACCGGTCTCAACGGAATCGGGGTGCCGACGCATTTCCTCAAGCGGCTGAACATGCGCGAACAGCTGGTGCGCGCCTGCGAGATCATCCCGCTGGAAATCATCGTGCGCAATTATGCCGCGGGCTCGATGGCCAAGCGGCTGGGGATCGAGGAGGGCACGCCGCTGCCGCGCCCGATCGTGGAATATTGCTACAAGGACGACAAGCTGGGCGATCCGCTGGTCACCGAAGAGCACATCGCCGCCTTTGGCTGGGCCAGCCAGCAGGACATGGACGACATCCTAAGCCTCGCGTTGCGGGTCAACGATTACCTGTCGGGGCTGATGTATGCGGTGGGTATCCGGCTGGTGGATTTCAAGATCGAGATCGGACGGGTCTATGACGGCGATTTCCAGCGCCTGATCGTGGCCGACGAGATCAGCCCGGACAGTTGCCGGCTTTGGGATATCGAATCGGGCCGCAAGCTCGACAAGGACGTGTTCCGCCGCGATCTGGGCAGCCTCACGGACGCCTATACCGAAGTGGCGCGGCGGCTGGGCGTGATGCCCAAGAACACCGCGCAAATGCAGAAACCCAAGCTGATCAACTGACCGCGGTCGCGTTGGCGGGCGGCGGTTTTTTGAGTATTTTTGCCAAGAAGAAGCAGGGGGTCGGCGCGCCGATCCGACGGAGACCGAGATGAAGGCACGTGTACATGTCATGTTGAAGGTCGGCGTTCTGGACCCGCAGGGGGCGGCGGTGAAGCACGCGCTCGGCAGCCTGGGGTTCGAGGGGGTCGAGGACGTGCGGCAGGGCAAGGTGATCGAGCTGGAACTGGCCGAGGGCACCACCGAGGCCACCGTGACCGAGATGTGCGAGAAGCTGCTGGCCAACACGGTGATCGAAAGCTACCGGGTCGAGCTGCTTTAAGACCGTGGCCGGGCGCTGGGAACCGCCCTAGCATCTGTGGCGCGACCGGCCCGGGGGGCGGGCGGTTACGTGGCGGGTCTGGCTGCTGATCTGGCTGGTGCCGGGAACGTTCCTTTTGGGCGCCGCCGTCAGCGCGGGGCTGGTCTGGTGGGATTTGCAGCGCTCCGAGACGGTCGAGGCGGAGGTGGTGCAGGTCCATTCCTGGCCCGGCGACACGCCCTTCGATTTCTGGACCGAGGTCCATGCACCCGTCTTCGCCTATGCCCGCCCCGACGGGAGCGACGCGCGGGTGTCGGGCGGGATGCGGCATCCGTCGCTGAACCTGCCGCTGGGCAGCCGCCACGTCATACATGTGGTCCCGGGCGAGGACCGCGACGGCATTTACCCCGGCCCGCATATCTGGGCGCATGTCCGGGTGGTGGCCGCGCTGGGGCTGGTGGTCTGCCTGCCCGCGCTCTGGGGCTCGTGGCGGCTGCGTCGCTGGCTCTTGCAATGACGACGTGAAACCGCCAGAAGCACATCCATATCCGCAAAGGAGCCCATGCCCATGAAAGCCGCCGTCGTCGTCTTCCCCGGATCGAATTGCGACCGTGATCTGGAACAGGCCTTTGCCCAGTCCGGGATGGAGGTCGTCCGGGTCTGGCACAAGGAGACGGCGCTGCCGCAGGGCATCGACATCGTCGGGCTGCCGGGCGGCTTTTCCTTTGGCGACTACCTGCGCTGCGGCGCGATTGCGGCGAATTCGCCGATCTGCCGCGCGGTCAAGGGCCATGCCGAGGCGGGCGGCTATGTGCTGGGGATCTGCAACGGGTTCCAGGTGCTGACCGAAACCGGGCTCTTGCCCGGGGCGCTGCTGCGCAATGCCGGGCTGAAATACATCTGCCGGACGGTGGGCCTGCGGGTGGCCACGACGGACAGCATCTATACCGAAGGCTATGCGGCCGGGCAGGAGATCCGCATCCCCATCGCGCATCACGACGGCAATTATCATGCCGACGACGCCACGCTGGACCGGCTGGAGGCCGAGGATCGGGTCGCGTTCCGCTACACCGACAACCCCAACGGCTCGGCGCGCGACATCGCGGGCATCCTGTCGGCCAATCGCCGGGTGCTGGGCATGATGCCGCATCCCGAGCGCGCCGCCGATCCGGCGCAGGGCAACACCGACGGGGCGGCGCTGTTCGCGTCGCTCACCCGCGCGCTGGCCGAGGCCTGAGAGCGCGCCTTTCCGCCCATCGCGCGCAGCCGTGACTTGAGCCCGGCGCGGGCGCGCCGTACTCTGCGCCCATGGTAAGATCGCTGCCCGACACCAAGACCTCGCGCCGCTCCGGCTCGCTGAGCTGGCGCGTGAGGGTGGCGCTTGCCGTTCTGGCCGTGATCGCGGGGATCACGGTCTATGTCACCAACCATCTGCTGACCGACCGGTTCACCGAAACCACGCGCAACCGCGCCGAGCTGCGGCTGGCGCTCTATTCCGGCAACCTGGTATCGGAGTTGCGCCGCAACGCCATCGTGCCGCAGCTTCTGGCGCGGGATCCGGCGCTAATCGGGGCGCTGAATTCGGCCGATTTCGCGCAAAGCTCGCAGCGGCTGATCTCTTATGTCGACGAAATCGGTGCTGCGTCGCTGATGCTCTTGGACCGCGAAGGGCGCACGGTGGCCGCGACCGACCGCAACCGGCTGGGCGAGCAGCATCGCGGCGCGCCCTATTTCGTGGATGCGCTGCGTTCGAACACCACGGTCTTTACCACGCTGGCGCGCGAGGCGGGGGGCTACAGCTTTACCTATTCGCGCAGGGTCGACAGCCAGGGCAGCGCCATCGGCGTGATCGTGGTCGAGGTCGACCTGGCCAAGTTCGAACGCGCCTGGGCGGGAATTTCCGATGCGGTGCTGGTGACCAATTCCGAAGGCGCGATCATTCTTGCGACCGAGCCGCGCTGGCGCGGGCTGACCATCCCCGAGGCGGTGGCGCGGCAATCGCCCGACAGCGCCATCGAACGGGCGATCCAGGCCACCGCCGATTGGACCGCACTGCCCGCCGACGCCTATCTGCGTGGCGAGGCGGTGATGCGCATCGACGGGCGCATTCCCTTTCGCGGCTGGAGCATGGCGACCTTCACCACCTATGCCAGCGTGCGCGAGCGGGTGAACGGGGTTCTGGCGCTGGAAATCATGGGCTTCGCGATTCTCGCGGCGCTGGCGTTTTATGTCCTCAGCCGCCGCACCGCGTTCCGCATGGCGCTTTTCCAGCGCGAGTCGGCAGAGTTGCGCGCATTGAACGCCCGGCTCCAGCGGGAAATCGCCGAGCGCGAGAAGGTGCAAAAGAACCTTGCCGTGGCCGAACAGACGCTTGCGCAAAGCTCGAAACTGGCGGCGTTGGGCGAGATGTCGGCGGCGGTCAGCCACGAGCTGAACCAGCCGCTCGCGGCGATGAAGACCTACCTGGCGGGGGCGCGGCTCTTGCTGCGGCGCAACCGGCCCGACGAGGCGCTGTCGGCCTTTCACCGCATCGACGATCTGATCGAGCGCATGGGCGGCATCACGCGCCAGCTGAAATCCTATGCCCGCAAGGGGCAAGAGGCCTTTTCCCCTGTGGATATGGGCGAAGCGCTGGCCTCGAGCCTGTCGATGATGGAACCGCAGCTGCGCGCGCGGCGGGTCAAGATCACCCGCATTCTGCCCGATCACCCGGTGATGGTGATGGGCGACCGGATGCGCATCGAACAGGTGCTGGTCAACCTGCTGCGCAACGCGCTCGACGCCACCAAGGCCGTCGACGACCCGCAGGTCGAGATCATCCTGGCCAGCGGCGAGACGGCGACGCTGCAGGTGCGCGACAACGGCGCGGGGATCGAGGATCTCGATGCGCTTTTCGAGCCTTTCTACACCACCAAGCAGCCGGGCGACGGGGTGGGGCTGGGGCTTGCCATTTCCTCCGGCATTGTAAACGAGTTGGGCGGGCGGCTGACCGCCCGCAACGCGGAAGGCGGCGGCGCGGTGTTCGAGATGCAGCTGCCGATTCTGACCGAAGGCACTCAGGCGGCGGAGTAAGGTGAATGGCCAACGCTATGAAGATCGCAATCGTCGACGACGAAAAGGACATGCGTCAGTCGATCAGCCAGTGGCTGGCGCTGTCGGGTTACGACACCGAGACGTTTGCCAGCGCCGAAGAGGCGCTTGGCGTGCTGGGCAGCGATTATCCCGGCATCGTGATCTCGGATATCCGGATGCCGGGGATGGACGGTCTGCAGCTCTTGCGCAAGCTGATGGGCAGCGACAGCGCACTGCCGGTGATCATGATCACCGGCCACGGCGACGTGCCCATGGCGGTCGAGGCGATGCGGATCGGGGCGTTCGATTTCCTGGAAAAGCCGTTCAACCCCGACCGGATGTCCGAGCTGGCCAAGAAGGCGACTAACGCGCGGCGGCTGACACTAGACAACCGCGCGCTGCGGCGCGAGCTGTCGGATGGCGGGCAGCTGATGCGCAAGCTGATCGGCGCCTCGCCGGCGATGGAGCGTCTGCGCGAGGACATCCTCGATCTGGGCCAGGCCGACGGCCATGTGCTGATCGAGGGCGAAACCGGCACCGGCAAGACGCTGATCGCCCATGCGCTGCATGCGGTGGGCAGCCGGGCGGGCAAGAAATTCGTGCTGATTTCCTGTGCGGCGATGGACGAGGACGCGCTGATGCAGCGGCTCTTCGGCCCGATGCAGCCCGACGACAGCCGCCTGCCCGCGATAGAAGAAGCGCGCGGCGGCACGCTGGTGCTGGAGGATATCGAATCGCTCTCGGACGCGGCCCAGGCGCGGCTCTTGTCGGTGATCAACGATCAGGGCACGCCGCCCGAGACGCGGATCGTGGCGATCTGCAACCTGCAGGACGAAGGCCGCACCTGTGAGACCGCGCTGCGCCCGGACCTCTATTTCCGGCTGGCCGCGCTCAAGATCGTGGTGCCGCCGCTGCGCCAGCGCGGCGAGGATATCCTGACGCTCTTCACCCGGCTGAGCGAGCAGTTTTCCGAGGAATACGGCTGCGACGCGCCGCAGGTCACAGCGCAGGAGGCCGCGCAGCTCTTGCAGGCGCCATGGCCCGGGAACGTGCGCCAGCTGATCAACCTTGCGGAACGCGCGGTGCTGCAATCGCGGCGCGGCACCGGCACGATCGCTTCGCTCTTGATGAACGATCACGAGGACATGCAGCCCGCCATGACGACCGAGGGCAAGCCGCTGAAAGAGTACGTGGAGGCGTTCGAGCGGATGCTGATCGACAACACGATGCGCCGGCACAAGGGCTCGATCTCGGCGGTGATGGACGAGCTTTGCCTGCCGCGGCGGACGCTGAACGAGAAGATGGCGAAATACGGGCTGCAGCGGTCGGATTATCTCTGACGCGGATTGGTTTTTTGCGGGACCTGTTCGGTGTGTCTCGTGCGGGAGCGAGGGGCCAGCCCCTCGCGCTCCCCGGGATATTTTCGACCAGATGAAGATCAGGCCGCTTTTTCGGCGGCCGAGCGGGTCAGCATGCCGAAAAGATCGCGGGGATCGTCAGGGTCGGCCAGCAGGTCGAGCGGCAGGCAGAGGCCGGTTTCAGCGACCTTGCGGCGGACGTAGCGCAGGGCGCTGAAATCCTCGATGGCGAAGCCCACGCTGTCGAAGAGCGTGATCTGGCGCGGGTCGCGGCGGCCTGTCGCGGCGCCGGTGATGACCTGCCAGAGCTCGGTCACCGGGTGGTCGGGGGCGAGCTGCTGAATCTCGCCTTCGATCCGGGTCTGGGCCGGGTATTCCACGAAGATCTCCGAGCGGTGCAGGATCGCCGGGGCCAGTTCGGTCTTGCCCGGGCAGTCGCCGCCGATGGCGTTGATGTGCACGCCCGCGCCGACCATGTTGTCGGTGAGGATCGTAGCGTATTGCTTGTCCGCGGTGCAGGTCGTCAGGATCTGCGCGCCTTCGATCGCCTCTTCGGCGGTGGCGCAGGATACGACGCGCAAACCGCTGCCCGCCAGGTTCGCCGCGCATTTGGCGGTGGCGGCGGGGTCGATGTCGTAAAGCCGCACCTCGGTGATGCCGCAGATCGCCTGCATGGCGAGGCTCTGGAATTCGGATTGCGCGCCGTTGCCGATCATCGCCATGGTCGTCGCCCCCTTGGGCGCCAGGTGCCGGGCGGCGACGGCGGACATGGCGGCGGTGCGCAGCGCGGTCAGCAGGGTCATTTCCGACAGCAGCACCGGATAGCCCGTGCGCACATCGGCCAGAAGGCCGAAGGCGGTGACCGTCTGCAGCCCCGAGCGGGTGTTGCCGGGATGGCCGTTGACGTATTTGAAGCCGTACATCTCGCCGTCCGAGGTGGGCATGAGCTCGATCACGCCGATGTCGGAATGGCTGGCGACGCGGGGTGTCTTGTCGAAGCTTTCCCAGCGGCGGAAATCCTCTTCGATGGCGTCGGCGATGCCCTGCAGCATCTGGCGCAGGCCGACGCGGTGCACCAGCTGCATCATGTGATCGACCGAGACGAAGGGAACGAGGGCTTTGTCGGAGGGGAACATTGGGGCGGCTCCTTTTTACAGAATGCGCGGGGTGGGGCGGTCGAACACGGTGCGGCCGAAGCCGGAGGCGGCAAGGTCCACCATCAGCTGCGCGGTGCGGCCGCGTTCGTCGAGCATCGGGTTCAGCTCGACCAGGTCGAGCGAGGTCATCAGGTCGCTGTCGTGCAGCATCTCCATGACCAGATGCGCCTCGCGGACGGTGGCGCCGCCGGGCACGGTTGTGCCGACCGCAGGCGCGATGGAGGGGTCGAGGAAATCGACATCCAGCGACACATGCAGCGCGCCGCCGGCGCGGGCGACGGTGTCGAGGAAGGGTGCAAGGCAGGTCTTGATGCCGTTCTCGTCGATGTCGCGCATGTCGTGGCGGCGCATCGGCGTGGCCTCGATCGCGGCGCGTTCGGGCACGTCGACCGAGCGCAGGCCGAGGATGCAGACGTTTTCGAGAGGCACGGGATTCGGCACCGGCGGGAAGCCGTCGAATCCGCTTTGCCCGGTGGCATAGGCCAGCGGCGTGCCGTGCAGGTTGCCCGAGCCGGTGGTTTCCAGCGTATGGAAATCGCTATGCGCGTCGAGCCAGAGCACGAATTGCGGGCGGCCTTCGGCGGCGGCATGGGCGGTGACGCCGTGCACCGTGCCCAAAGACAAAGCGTGATCGCCGCCCATGAAGATCGGCACGCCCTGTGCGATGGCGTCTTGCGCCGCGCGTGACAGCGCCGTGGTCCAGCCGACGGTGCGGGGCAGGGCGACGACGCCTTCGCGGTCGGGCAGGTCGTTGTCGTCGGGCGTCACGTTGCCCAGATCGCGCACCTGATGGCCGAGATCCGACAGCGCGCCCGCGATGCGCGCGGTGCGGTAGGCGTCGGGGCCCATCAGGCAGCCTTGCCGGGCCTTGCCGCAATCCATCGGCGCGCCCACGAGAAGAATCGTCTTGGAGGTCATGTCGGCGGTTCCTGTGCTTGATTACCGCTCATATCGCGCCGTTTCGGGCGCGATTCCAGTTGACAAATTGCCCAATTCGGTAAGTTATTGGCCAAATTGAAAATCTTGGATGGCCATAATGGACAGCACGGATCATCGTCTGATCGCGGCGTTGCGGCACGATGCCCGCGCGTCTCTATCGGACCTCGCGGCGACGCTCGGGCTGTCACGCACGACCGTGCGGGCGCGAATCGAGAAATTGCAGCGGGCGGGCGATATCATCGGCTTCAGCGTGGTGCTGCGCGAGGATGCGGCGCGCGATCCGGTGCGCGCGTTGATGATGATCGGGATCGAGGGGCGCGGGACCGACCGGGTGCTGCGCCAGTTGGGCGGTTTCCCCGAGGTGCGGGCGTTGCATTCGACTAATGGCCGCTGGGATGTGATCGCCGAACTGGGGACCGACAGTCTTGAGAAGCTGGACGAGGTTCTGGCGCGGATCCGGCGGCTCGACGGGGTGGCGACCTCAGAAACCTCGCTGCTGCTGTCGACCCGCAAGGCGGCGCGCCAGCCGGTCGGATCCGCCTGAGTGAAAACAAGTGTTGGAGCCGCGGCAGAGCTGCGCTAACGTGTCGTCATCATAACCATATCAAAACCTGGAGGATTGAGGGATGACAACGACTTGGAAGATGGTGATGGGCGCTCTGGCTCTGACGGTTCTCACTGCCTGCGCACAGCAGGAAGAAGAGGTCATCATGGAAGAGCCGACCTATGACAAATACGGCAACGTCGTAGAGTAATCGACGGCATTCGAATTGGCGCCGGTCGCGGAAATCTCCGGGGCCGGCGTCTTTGCGTTCAGGCCCGCCGCGCGGCGGCGATCCACACTACGGCCAGTGCCAAAGAGGCCAGCATGTTCCAGCTGGCCATGGAAAGGCCAAACATCTCCCACGGGACCTCGTCGCAGCGTACCAGCGGGGCGGACATGATCTGATCCAGCAAATCGTCCGTCGAAAGCCCGCCGATCGGGCCCGAGGTGCAGGTCGTGGGGCCCTCCCACCAGCCGCGCTCGACCCCGGTGTGGTAGCCGCCGATCCCGGCGGTCGTCAGTGCGGCGGCCGCGCCCAGCAGGGGCAGGATCGCCAGCGGCAGGATCAGCGCAACGATGCCGATCAGAACCGCGGCTACATGCGGATAGCGCTGCCAATAACACAATTTGCAGGGCGGCAGCTCGCCCAGGTACTGAAAGCCGAGCGCGCCCAGCAGCAGGGCGGCCGAGCCGCCGGCGGCCAGCAGAATCAAAAGCTTGCGCGTCATAGATGCCTCACCAGATAGAACCCGCCAAGTAATACGATCACGAAGGCGACAAAGACCAGCCCCAGGCGCTTTTCGATGAAGTCGCGGATCGGTGCGCCGAAGGCGCGCAAGAGCCCCGCCACGATGAAGAACCGCAGCGACCGGGCAACCACCGAGGTGAAGAGGAAGGTCGCCATCGGCATCGCGGTCCAGCCCGACATGATCGTGATGACCTTGTAGGGAAAGGGCGTAATCCCCGCGATCAGCACCGCCCAGAACCCCACACCGTTGAAACGCGCGTTGAATTCGGCCATCGCCTCGGCCTTGCCCAGGGCCCCGAGGATCGGCGCGCCGATGCTCTCGTAAAAGAAATAGCCGATGCCATAGCCCAGAAGCCCGCCGGTGACCGACGCCAGCGTCGCCACCCCGGCGATCAGCCAGGCGCGGTGCGGGGCGGCCAGGATCATCGGGATCATCAGCACGTCGGGCGGAATCGGAAAGACCGAGCTTTCCACGAAGGCCACCAGCGCCAGCACCCACAGCGCCCCCGGCCGGTCGGCCTGGGCCATGGTCCAATCGTAAAGGCGTTGCAGCAAATGCGGCTCCTGCGGCTGAGTTGGGGCGAGAGACCATGCAGGCCAGGCGGCGTCAAGGCCGCTTGCATCGGCGGCGCTGGGGTGTACCAATATCCTCAACCGCGCCGGGGGCGCACAAGGGAGGATAAGACATGAAACATCTGCTGATCTCCGCCATGGCCGGAGCCGTGGCGCTGGGGCTGGGCGCGTCCGCCGCCGTGGCGCAAGAGGTCACGCTGCGCTGCCAGCATTTTCTGCCGCCCCAAGGGTCGGTGCCCGCGTTCTTCATGGCCCCCTGGGCCGAAAAGATCGAGGCCGATTCGGGCGGCCGCATCAAGGTCGAGCTTTATCCCGGCATGCAGCTGGGGGGCAAACCGCCCGCGCTTTACGATCAGATCCGCGACGGGGTGATCGACTGCGGCTGGGCGCTGCCGGCCTATACGCCGGGCCGCTTCCCGGAAACCGAGGTCTTCGAGCTGCCCTTCATGTCGGCGATGGACGCCGAGGTCACGTCCAAGGCGGCGTGGGATTTCACCCAGAAATACATGCAAGAACGGCTGTCCGACATCCATCTGGTGGCCGTGCATGTGCATGGCCCCGGGGTGATCCACAAGAAGGGCGAGCCGGTCACCGGCCTTGACGATTTCCAGGGGCTCAAGTTGCGCGGGCCCTCGCGTCAGGCCAACAAGCTTTTGGAAACGCTGGGCGCGACGCCCATCGGCATGCCGGTTCCCGCCTTCCCCGAGGCGCTCTCCAAAGGTGTGGTCGACGGCGGCGTCATCCCGTGGGAGGTGGTTCCGGGTCTCAAGGTGCACGAACTGGCCGAGGCGCATACAGAGATCCCCGGCGACCGCACGCTTTATAACACGTTCTTCATCTGGGGCATGAACAAGGCCAAGTACGACAGCCTGCCCGACGATCTCAAGGCCGTGATCGACGCCAATTCGGGGCTGGCGACCTCGGGCCTGGCGGGGGCCGCGATGGACAAGGGCGACGACATCGCCAAGACGATGATCGCCGAGCGCGGCAATACCATCGTCAGCTTCGACGACGCCACGCTGGCCCAGCTCAAGGAACTGGGCGCGGCCCAGACCGAGGCCTGGATCGAAGAGGCGGGCGCCATGGGGCTCGACGCCGCGGCGATGGTCGAGGACGCGCGTGCGCTGATCGCCAAATACGACGCCGAAAAATAAGGTCGCGGGCCGGCGCGGGCTTCCCGCGCCGGCTTGTCCCTTGCGGCCAGCCGTGCAGCCCGCGCACGGGCAATCCATGAAAATGCGGTTTGACCGTCGCGCGGGGTACAAAACCGTTGCGCAAGCCGCTATCGAGACCTGACGGCACCGCCCACCGCCCGTGGGTGAGACGGCGAAGGGCAGGGATGATGGCATCCGGAATTCTACTGGCGCGGGTCGGCCGCGTGGTCGAAGGCGTCGCCACCGCGCTGGCGGTGGCGGGGGGTCTCGTGCTTTGCGCCATGGCGGTGATGACCATGGTGTCGATCACCGGGCGCATCCTGACGCCCGTCGGGCTTGGCCCGGTGCCGGGCGATTACGAGCTGGTGGCCAATGGCTGCGCTCTGGCGGTCTTTGCCTTCCTGCCGTATTGCCAGCTCAAGCGCGGGCATGTGACCGTGGACATCCTGACCGCGCAATTCCCCGCGCGGGTGCAGGCGCTTTTCGGTCTGGCGGGCGATGCGCTGATCGCGGTCGCCGCCGTGGTCATCTCCCGTCAGCTCTGGTTCGGCTTCGGCGAAAAGTTCCCCTACGGCTCGGACAGGCTGCGCGCCGCACTCGGCATGGGGTACAAGCCGTTCTTCCCCGAAACCACCTATGAGCTGGCGATCCCGGTCTGGGTGCTCTACGGCGCGGCTTTGGTGATGGCTGTGGTCTTTGCCCTTGTCAGCCTCTTTTGCGTCTGGCGTGCGGTGCATTGGCTGCGCCTGGGCCGCGAGGGCGCGGTATGACCGGACTGACCCTCGCCCTGACCGCCTTTGCCCTGATGCTGGGCGGGATTTTCCTGCGCGTGCCGGTGGCGCTGGCCATGGCGCTGACCGGCTTTTTCGGCACCTGGTACGTGCTGGGCGCGCCCACGGCGCCGATGGCCTCGCTCAAAAGCCTGTCGTATGAGACGTTTTCCAATCAGGGCCTGTCGATCGTTCCTTTGTTCCTGTTGATGGGGCAGTTCGCCACGCGCACCGGCATGTCGGCCTCGCTCTTCCGGGCGGCGAGCGACTGGCTGGGGCACCGGCGGGGCGGCATGGCGATGGCCAGCGTCGGGGCCTGCGCGGGGTTCGGTGCGATCTGTGGATCGTCGCTGGCCACGGCCAGCACCATGGGCCACGTCGCACTGCCCGAGATGCGCAAGCGCGGCTATTCGGACGCGCTCTCGACCGGGGTGCTGGCCGCGGGCGGGACTTTGGGCATCCTGATCCCGCCGTCGGTGATCCTGGTGATCTACGCCATCATCGCCGAGCAGAACATCGTCAAGATGTTCATGGCGGCGCTGATCCCGGGCATCGTGGCGGCGTTGGGGTACATGCTGACGGTGGCGATCTATGTGCGGCTGGCCCCCGGGTCGGCCAACGTCGCCGAGAGGGTGCCCTACGGCGCGCGGATGAAGACGCTGACGGCCACATGGCCGGTGCTGGCGATCTTCGGGCTGACCATGGGCGGCATCGTGGGCGACTGGAACTGGGCCAAGCCGGGGCCGCAGGCGCTCTTTACGCCCAACGAGGCGGCGGCTTTCGGCGCGGTGGCGACGGGGCTTTACGGGATCCTCGCCGGGCGGCTGAGCCGTGACGGATTCGTCCAGGCGATCCTCGAGACGGCCAAGGCCACGGCGATGATCTTTTTCATCCTGCTGGGGGCCGAGATGCTCAAGGGTTTTCTAGCGCTGACCCGCGCGCCGGACATGCTGGTCGACTGGATCCTCGCCTCGGGCTATGCGCCGCTGACGATCCTGGCGATCATGTTGCTGTGCTATCTGGTCTTCGGCTGCGTGATGGACAGCCTGTCGATGATCCTGCTGACGATCCCGATCTTCCTGCCGGTGATCAACGCGCTGGATTTCGGCATGAGCACCGAGATGACCGCGATCTGGTTCGGCATCCTGGCGCTGATTGTGGTCGAGGTGGGGCTGATCACGCCGCCGGTGGGAATGAACCTCTTCATCATCAACGGCGTGGCGCGCGATATCCCGATCTGGGCGACCTATCGCGGCGTGGCGCCCTTCGTGCTGTCGGACATCCTGCGGGTCTGCCTGCTGGTGGCGTTTCCATCGATCACGCTCTGGCTGGTGCAGGTGATGTTCTGACGATGCCGTCCCGGGCGTGCCCCGGGACCTCGGATCACACAACGAGGCCCCGGATCGGGGTCCAGGGCTTGTCGCGCATCGGGTCCGCCGCTTTGCCTCTTTACGAGCGCCGGGGCCTTGGCTACATCTGACGGAGTTGCCCAAGTGGCGGAATGGTAGACGCAGGGGATTCAAAATCCCCCGCCTTCGGGCGTGCCGGTTCGAGTCCGGCCTTGGGTACCAATGACTTAGCGGGTTTTGAGCTCGTCCGGTTATTGCTGGGTCACAGAGACACGTTTCGTTTTCGGTCTGAGCGCGCACGTTGTATGACTTCATGAAAATGAAACTCATAGATTATGCCAGTGGACTCATGACAGACCGCAAGACCTTTCCGCAGATTGCGCAGAGACTTCGTGCGGTGCGAACCGCTTATTCAGGTGAAACCCGGAAGGGATGGGCGGCGTTGTGCGGGTTTAACGCGACACAATACACCAATTGGGAAAACGGCCTTCGCCGTATACCGATTGAAGCTGCCGTAAGTCTTTGCACTAGCTACGGCCTAACACTTGACTGGATATACTTGGGTAGGTGGGACGGGCTGTCTGCAAAAGTACGAACTGACCTTCTGGCGCACATGTAGATCAATATCTAAAGTTGCCCTTCCCGTAGCCGCTCGTTCTGACGCGCAGGCTTTCGATCTCGGGGGCGGCGCCCGTGATATCAGCTCTAAAGCGTCATCCTTGAAATCTGAATCGATGGGATTTCCACGGGCCGGATTTTGTGATTCACCATATGTGGAGGTG
>NZ_JAWHTD010000009.1:0-126132 GCF_032586235.1 Aestuariicoccus sp. MJ-SS9 | reverse complement strand
TCTTACAGTCCAAAGCGCGCCAAACAGGGGGAAACGTGCATTTCTTCCACTACGCTGATCTGAGCCGAGACTTGCGGCGGCAAATCGCACGTCTTGCCGGCATTTTGGACATCCACCTTTCTTCGCAGAGCCTCGATGACATCGCTGAGGCAAACACCTTCGCCAGCATGCGAAAAGCCGTGGAAATCAGTGAAATGCGTTTTCACGAAAGCTCTCCGTTCAACGATCAGGCAAATTTCTTTGCGTCCGGAACATCAAACAAGTGGGAGGGCAAACTGAGCGAAACTGACATTGATCGCTATTCCCACCGTCTCGCCTCGCTCTTGTCGCCGGAGGATGCAGCATGGCTAAATTGGGGCAATAAGCGTAGTCCTTGAGTCTGCCTTGGGCTCTTCCAAGACATCTGAGCAAAACGATCAGATGACCGCTGGACGGCGGTAAGTAGCCGTCAGAGCCGAAAATCCTCTGAGCCGAGCCCGAACGACAGCTTTTACTGCCTCCAGACGTTCGCCAAAATCAAGGCTACGACCGGCTTGCGGACCAAGCCGACGCTACTAGGCTAGGTGAAGAAGAAGACCAACGGAACAGGTGCGACGGCGCAGACGATAGTTGCGAGGTATGTCCCGAACCCGTAAAGCCGCGACGCACCAGCCATAAAGGCTAGCCCTCCTCCACCTCCAAGCAGGGAGTTTCCCGGTGTGTTCAGCGCGATCGCGAGCAGGAGATGTCGGTAGCGATGCAGCCTTCGGCCAAGTGCCGGAGGAAGGATGAGCGATAACCTATCCGCGCGCTCATGCGGGGCGGCGCTATCCAGTTCGATAATGAACGCCGCGGCCTTTGTGAGCCCGAGCTGCTGTAGCCCACAGGCTAGGAGAGGCGCGGGGACAAGCCGCGCGCACAGGAATGAAACGACCAAAGCGCCAACCATTCCGAGATAGACCAAGGGAGCCACTTGCCCGCCAAATAGAAGCAATAAAGCAAATCCGATCTCGGCACCGGGCACGAACGGGATTGCCGCCAGGACAACAAAGGCGACGAAGGCGGTCATGACGATCCTGTGTATCATAGGTTCGTTCATCGGGCGCATTTCGGGCACTGTCAGGTCTTTCAGGTACCCGCCGAGAAACCAGCCCCCGACAAGTAATAGGCCATAAAAGGCAAACGCTTTACGTTTCACCAAGATTGCCTTCAGAACCGGGAGCACATCGGGTTCCCATCCAGGTCCATCGACTGCATGGACTGACGCATCTGCGCAAGGGGTGCGGTTTCAACAATGCTCACCTGCTCGCCGACGAAGGTGATCTCGCGCCGGGACGTCCAGTACCAGCGACGACGCTCCCATGTGATAGCCACCCTGATTGAGCCGTCCTCTTTGACGAGGCCGTCATAGTCGAAGCGACCACGGCTATCGCTTTCAAGTGTGCCCGTGAACCGGACTCCATCCGGGGTCACTTCCGCGGCATAGGTGCCGGGCATGAAGCCGCAGCGGGTGCAGATGTCGGACCAGAAGTGTCCGTCGTCGAAGTGAAGGCTGTCTTCAAGGTCCGGGTTTTCGGCCGGACCGATCATACCAGTAAATGCACGGCCATCTAAAATGCCCGCCGCCATCGCCGCGACGGTGCTTACAAGCAGGATCGAAAGTGCCAACGCCAATGGCGTGCGAAAAAGCTTGATCAATTGCTTACCTTCTAGGCCAGTGCGCAGTCTATTCTCGAATCCAGTTTGGTGCAATTTGTTGTCATCGAGGCAGCCTAAGGACAATGTCCGCTACGGGCTCGTCCGAGACATCTGAGCAAAATGATCAGATTACCGCTGGACGGCGGTAAGCAGCCGTTAGAGCCGACGAAATCGCAGAGACACGCTCGAACGAAGGCTTTCACCGGCTCCAGACGTTCGCCGCAGGCCCGTCCAGCGTCTCACATGCGGACGAAGCGGATATCCTGGCGGGCCTTCTATACCTGATCGAATTCCCGCAACGCATTGCGGTGCAACGTTTTCTGGAGCCCCTTGGCCATGGCCGCCGAAATCTTCCGCAGAGCGCTTTGGATGATCTCGCTTTGCATTCTGCCGACGTCGCGGCGCTTTGTTTCGGAGATGTCGGTATAGTGTGTGAGGATGAATGTCTCTTGATCGGTCATCTTGGGTATCCAGTGCAGTTGGGTCTCGATTTACGTGATCCAACTCTGGCACGAAGATGACCGCGCCGCTTTCAGGGGTTGTCCAGAACTTGTCCAGAAATCTTCCATTCTCCTTGAGAAACGCCTGACCGCGTGGTCATGATCACGCATGGCAAACGACGGCGTCATTTCGTTCGAGAACTTCCGAATTGACCTCCAACGGGGTGAACTCCGTCAGAACGAGCGCGTCGTCCAGGTGGAACCGCAGGTTTTGGACCTCATCACCTACCTTGCCAAACATCCGGGCGCGATCGTGTCCCGCGACGATCTCATCGAACATGTCTGGGGCGGGCGGATCGTTTCGGACAGCGCGATTTCTACCCGTATCAACGCGGCCCGCGCGGCCCTGGGCGACGATGGGCAGGCCCAAAAGCTGATCAAGACACTTCCGCGCAGGGGCTTCCGCTTTGAGGGGGCGGTCCGAGGCTAGCGCGCCAGTGCGTCCAGCGTCCTGACCGAGAAACCCTCTGTCGCGGTCTTGCCATTCCGGAACCTTTCAGGAGATCGGTCGGAATCCTATTTCTCGGATGGAATAACCGACGACATTCTGACCGACCTGTCCCGTTATGCCGAGCTTTTCATCATCGCGCGGCATTCCAGTTTTGCCTATCGCGGGTCCGATCTCACCATTGCGCAGATCGCGCGCGAGCTTGGCGTGCAATATATTGTCGAAGGAAGCATACGTCGTTCCGGCGACCGCATACGCGTCACGGCACAACTCGTCGACGCCGAGATCGGCAATCAGGTATGGGCCGACCGATATGACAGAGAGCTCACGGATCTTTTCGAAGTTCAGGACGAGATCACGAGCATCGTTGTCAACAGGCTGGTCGGTGAGATCACGCGACAGCACTACCGCCGATCCCTGGTCAAGACACCAGAGACGATCAACGCGTATGACTATGTCCTCAGAGCGCTGGACTACGTTTGGAAATTTGATCCCGACGGCAACCGCCAGGCGATAGCAGAAGCAGAGCGGGCATTGGTACTCGATCCCGGCGCAGCACGGGCGCATGCCGTGATCTCGTGGGCATATCTGCATTTCTACAACAATGGATTTTCCGACGACCTCGATGCCGCCGCTGATAAATGTGCTGATGCGGCCCGGGCTGCGGTAAAGGCCGACGAGAGGGAACCCTGGGCGCATACGGTTATGGGGTGGATGCATCAGTGGATCGAAAGGTCGACGGGCCGTGCCCTTTCCGAGCTCGATCAAGCGGTGTCGCTCAATCCGGCGAGCGTCTATTTTCTCGGAGCCTTCGCGCCTTTTCGTACACGTATGCTGGACGGTCCGAGGAGGCGCTGTCGGAACTGGAAACGGCGATGAAACTGAACCCGCATTTTCCGCTTTCCTATCATATCTTCTGCGGTCGCGCGCTTTTCAATCTGGAAAGATACGCAGAAGCGATGCCCCATTTGGAACGGGTCCGTACCGCTCAGCCGGGCCACCCGAACGCGCTGGCACTGGCCGCGGCCTGCTACGCTGCAAATGGCCGACTTGAAGACGCGCGCGCCACGGCAGGCGAAGTTGAAAAGGCCAATGCCAAATTCACTATCGGATTTGCGGGAACCGTCCTTCCCTACGAAGTGGACGAAGAAAGAGAGCGATTTCTGGCAATGCTGAAACTCGCAGGTCTCACCCCGTGATTGCAGCTAGGGGTCAGAGGAAAGTGAAGTCGTCCACCGTCAGGTCAGCCGCCGACACGCCCTCGATCAGCACCGTGTGGCCTTGGTAGTCGATCAGCGCACCCTCAGCAGTATCGGTGATGTTCAGCGCGGCGACCTTACCTGCGAGCCCAGACCCCGGCGCATTCTCGACCCCCACCATGCGGAAGCTGTCGATGCCGTCCTCGAAGTCGGTGATGACGTCCGCATCGCCGTCCTTGAAGAAGTTCCAGACGAAGACGTCGGCACCGTCCCCGCCCGTCATGGTGTCGTCGCCATCGCCGCCGTTAATCGTGTCGTTGCCCAGGCCACCGCCGATGTCGTCGTCCCGGCCGCCGCCCGCGAGGAAGTCGTCGCCGCCTTCGCCCGAGATAACATCATCGGCCTCTCCGCCGCCGATGTTGTCGTTGCCGGCGCCGCCCGAGATCACATCCTGACCCGCGCCTCCGCCAAGGTCGTCATTCCCGGCACCGCCCTCAATCGTGTCGCTGCCGAGCGAGCCTCCGGCAGTGTCGGAGCCCTCGTCGCCGGTCATCGAGTCGTTGCCGGGACCGCCGTTGATCACGTCGTTGCCGTCACCGCCGTCCATCGTGTCGTCGTCCTGGCCGCCGCCCATGAAGTCGTTGTCGGCGCCACCGTCCATCACGTCGTTGCCCGGTCCGCCGCCCATCAGATCGTTGCCGCCGTCGCCATTGACGACGTCGTCACCGTCGGACCCGGCCATGTTGTCGGCCCCGTCGCCGCCGTTCAGCGTGTCGTTCCCGGCCTGCCCGAGCAGGTCGTCGTCGCCCGCCCCGCCGTTCAGGTCGTCGTCGTCGTCGCCACCGGCTAGACGGTCATCGCCGTCGCCGCCGATCAGGGTGTCATCGCCAGTCTCACCGTTGAGGGTATCATTTCCGGCATCCCCTTCGATCAGGTCGTTCTGGGCTCCGCCGAAGGCCAGGTCGCCGCCGTCGCCAGCCTGAAGCACGTCGGCACCCGTCCCTCCGGAAAGCGTGTCGTCGTCCGCCCCGCCCGCCAGCAGGTCGGCACCGTCGCCCCCGTCCAGATCGTCATTTCCGGGACCGCCCGAAAGCGCGTCATCTCCAAGACCGCCGGACAGCCGGTCGCTGCCGGCTTCGCCGAGGATCGTATCGGTCCCGTCACCGCCGCTCGCCGTATCGTCGCCATCGCCGCCGTCCAGCGTATCGTTACCGGCCTCGCCCAAAAGGTCGTCGTCACCAGCACCGCCCGTGATGATGTCATCGCCGTCACCACCGTCGAGCACATCGTCGCCCGCCCCGCCCTCGAGCACGTCCGCCGCGGCGGCACCCGAAAGGGTATCGGCGCCGTCACCGCCCAGCAGCATATCGCTCCCGGCACCGCCCTCAAGCACATCATTGCCGGCCTGCCCGTCCAGAACGCTGCCGGCCACGGTCGAATACAAGATGTCGTTCGCCTGACTGCCCGTCGCGTGTTCAAACCCCGAGATCGCGTCGCCCTCGGCGTCTCCCCCCTCCGCCGTCTGCGCAGAGAGATCAACAGTGACCCCTTCGCCGGATGACGTTGCGTAAGATACCGTGTCTTCGCCCGCCTCGCCCGCCAACGTGTCCGCGCCAGCGCCGCCGATCAGGCTGTCGTCGCCCTGGCCCCCGCGAAATTCATCGTTGCCGGTACCGCCGATCACCGTCTCGTCGCCGACCCCGCCCCGGAACGCCGCGTAGGATTCGTCGGCATAGGTCCCGCCGCTGAAATCGACGCTCACGCTCTCGCCCGTCTGGCTCTCCGAAAGGATCAGCAGCCGCTGCGTCCCGATCAGCGACGGCAACGCCGTGACGCTCTGGCCGTCCACGTCGAAGATGCGGATCGCCGAACCGTTCGTCGCAGCGAACTCGGTCATCACGATTTCGCCGAAATTCACCACCTGCGCCGCTTCGATGTCGTAGTTGGTGTTCTGCCAGAACGCCGTGCGCTCGATCCCCGACAGAACCGTGCCGCGCAGATTCTGCCCGCCGCCGCCCCTGAGATCGACATGGTCGAACCCGCTGCCACCGAGGATCTGACTGTCGACCAGGCTCGCGGCGATGCTGAAAATGTCGTCATCCGCGCCGCCGTCGAGAAGATCATCCGCGTTGTTAGCAAAGGAGGCCAGTGAGTCGTTGCCCGCTTCGCCGCGCAGCGTGTCGGCGCCCCCGAGATTGGCGATCAGCGTATCGTCCCCGATCCCGCCGATCAGGCTGTCGTCGCCCTGGCCCCCGCGAAATTCATCGTTGCCGGTACCGCCGATCACCGTCTCGTCGCCGACCCCGCCCCGGAACGTGGCGTAGGAATCGTCGGCATAGGTGCCGCCGCTGAAATCGACGCTCACGCTCTCGCCCGTCTGGCTTTCCGAAAGGATCAGCAACCGCTGCGTCCCGATCAGCGATGGCAGCGCCGTGACGCTCTGGCCGTCCACGTCGAAGATGCGGATCGCCGAACCGTTCGTCGCAGCGAACTCGGTCATCACGATTTCGCCGAAATTCACCACCTGCGCCGCTTCGATGTCGTAGTTGGTGTTCTGCCAGAGCGCCGTGCGCTCGATCCCCGACAGAACCGTGCCGCGCAGATTCTGCCCGCCGCCGCCCCTGAGATCGACATGGTCGAAGCCGCTGCCACCGAGGATCTGACTGTCGACCAGGCTCGCGGCGATGCTGAAAATGTCGTCATCCGCGCCGCCGTCTAAAAGCTCATCGGCGTTGCTGCCGAAAGAGGCCAGCGAGTCGTTCCCCGCTTCGCCGCGCAAAGTGTCCGCGCCCCCGAGATTGGCGATCAGCGTATCGTCCCCGATCCCGCCGATCAGGCTGTCGTCGCCCTGGCCTCCTCGCAACTCATCGTTGCCCGGGCCGCCATCGATCGTGTCATCGAATTCAGTTCCGTTGAGATCGTCGTCAAGGTCGGTTCCCGGAATAAACGCCATGGGGGTCCCTTCGCATTTCAAACCTTATCAGTCATAATTTGACCTGACGTTTCTCGGGAAAAACGCAGGTGCGGCAAGGGCCGCTTCGATCAATTTTCGATCCGATGGTAAGTCCTTGTGGCGCGATGCCGCAAGCCGCATTTGTGGACAACAGGCGCGCGCCGGTCTGGATTTCCCTAATGAGTCGCAATGGCTTTCGGGCTCATTTGTCAGCGGTTGAACACGTAGGGTCAGGATGCATTGAATTCCCGAGTTCTGAGTGACTCACGGCTCCAAGAACGGAGCGGTGACATGAGCAATCTTTTCTGGCTGATCGACGCGCATATGGCTGGGGTGGTAAGAGACCTTGACCCTCGATGATCCGTATCGAGAAAGCCCAACCACCCGGGAAACTGGGGCGGTAACGGGGGCAAAAAGAAAGCAAAGTGGGGGTCCCTCGGCCCGAAGGCTGAGTGAGTTGTCATGGGTGATCCCGTTCTCAGACCGCGCCGACTGGTGACCGACGAGGCTGGCCGTCCTCAGTGAAAAATTTGCAGTCAACCGGGCCAGTTCTCAACGCAAATCAACAGCGCCGCGACACCGGTTGTCGGGCCGCGCCCCGCACGACGGGGTCGCGAAGGTGCGGTTGCGATCGGCGCGCCGCCTGACGATCGCGCGGGCGACAGCGGACTGTCTGGCGCGGCTGGCCCAACGGGAATATGCCTACAAGACTATGTCTTTTCAACAAATTGCCATTATTTCGATGCAAATTTCCTGAAAGGTAAGACCGGGCGACTCTCCGGCAAACCGCAGACCACTTGCGAGGCGCCGGCCAATAGCTCCGGACAAAAGAGCAGTAACGTCACAGGCACATCATGTCATTCACCTCGTTGGTATTCCTGATTTTCGCCCCCGGAATCCTGATCGCCTACATGATGATACCGGCGGCGTATCGTCGTCACCTGGTGGCCGCGGGATCCCTGCTTTTCTACGCCTACTGGGAAGTTGCCTATGTTCCCCTGCTGTTCGCATCAGCGCTCATCGACTATTTCGCAAGCATCTGGATTCATCGGTCCTCCAGACCCGGCCAGAAACGCGTCTGGCTGCTACTTTCGATCCTTATCAACCTAGGCATACTGTTCTTCTTCAAATACTGGAATTTCTTTACCGACAACGTTAATCACCTGATCGGAACGGATCTGCAGGGCATCAACGTTCTATTGCCGCTGGGCATCTCCTTCTACACCCTGCAGACAATGAGCTATACCTTCGACGTGTATCGCGGGAAATTCAAACCCGAGACGAATTTCCTGACCTACTTCGTCTACGTCAGCTTCTTCCCGCAACTGGTTGCTGGCCCGATCGAACGGGCCTCGACGCTGCTGACTCAGGTCAGAAATCTCGACCTGCCCTCGATGAAAGACGTTCAGCGCGGTTTCGTGCTGATTGCCTGGGGCTTTTTCGCCAAGCTCGTCATCGCGGACAATATTGCCGAGTTCATCTCCTACAGTTTCCTGCAGACCCCAGGCGGGCTGATCCTATGGGCCATTTCCTTTGTCTTCGTGGCGCAGGTGTATTTCGATTTCTATGGCTACACCCTTATCGCGCGCGGGCTCGCAAGCTTCATGGGCATCAATCTTTCGCTTAACTTCCGGCAACCATTCTATGCCAAGAACATGACCTCCTTCTGGCAGCGCTGGCATATCAGCCTGACCAAATGGGTGACGGACTATATCCATATCCCGCTGGCCAGACGGTTTCCGCAGGAACCGATGCGGTCGTTCATCGCCATCATGGCGATGTGCATCGTCGGCCTGTGGCACGGCGCGTCGTGGAATTTCGTGCTGTTCGGGCTGGTCAACGGACTGATGATGCGGTTCTGGTCGCCGGTCGCAAGGCTGCTCTCGGTCATTCCCAGCAACGATCTCATCCGCGAGGTGTTTGGCCGCGCGATGATGGTGATGTGCATTTCGTTCGTCGGCATTCTCTTCTTCATCCGCGACTTTTCGTTGCTGCAATCCCAGATCGGTACGATGTTCACGACCGACCTTGGCCTTGCGGCGCTTGCCGCGGCCCCGGCCAAGCTTGACTTCCTGCTTGGGCTGATCGGCATGACGATCTTTTTCTTCAACGACTGGCTGGTGTATCGCAAAATGCCCGTGCACGTGGAAGCAAGCGCCTCCGTGCCCTTTCTCAGAGAGGGCATCCTAGGCTGCTGCGTGGTCGCGATCCTACTGTTCGGCAACTTTGATGTTGAGGGGTTCATCTATTTTGAGTTCTAGAAACAAGATCAGCCTGATCCTCGCGTGGTGCGGATTTGCCATCTGCGTCCCCTATCTGGCGCTGGCGGTGTTCTTTGCCGACCGCAAGCCGGACGACCGTCTGGAAACCTTTCATGCCCGCGCACCGAAAATCGAGGCCCTCAGCCTTGGCTCCTCGCACACACGGGATCTTCATTTTCCCAGCATGGGGCTTTCGGGCTATTCCTTCGCCGATGACGGCGGCGATCTGAGGATTGCCGAATACAAACTTCGCCGCCTTGTGGATCGTCTGCCGAACCTGACGCATGTCTTTATCGCCGTCGGTCCGGGGATGCTCAGCTATGACCGGATCCTCGGCATTCCCGGCGAATTCCCCAGCGATTACATCCTGTATTCGCCTTCGGTCACTTCGATGTCTCGGTTGCGGTCGCGGGATATCGTCTGGGCCCTGCGCGCAGGGCTGCTCAGCGTCAGATCCACCGCGCTGGAGGCGAACCGCAGAAGCCGCGAGGCCTTTCGCCGGCTAGTCCGCGGCGGCAATGACGGCGGGTCCGACGACGGCCTCGTTTGCGAGTTTCCCGACAATCCCCCGGATCACCCGCACGAGGACGGCATTCTTGACGGGTTCGCACGCACCCCGATCGACGCAAGCTGCCTGACCGATGCCTTCGACGAAAAGGATGTCGACCGGCGCATGCGGACGATCCGGCGCGTGCTGGACACCGAACCCCGGACGCCTGCCATCAATGCCGGCCACCTGCGCAGCATGGCGAACCTGCTCAAGGAAACCGGCGCGGAGCTTGTCATCGTCGTGTCACCGACGACAAGGGGCTACTTCGAAGATCCGCGGATGAAGGAATTGTGGTCGATTGAACGGCCAATGCTCGAAGAGGTGGCAGAAGCCGACAATGTGCGCATGGTCGACGTCCATGACCTTTTCTTCGACATGGATTACCGGACTGACAACAAATGGTTTTCGGACCCGGATCACCTGTCTTACCAGGGCGCGGTGGAATTCTCCGGCGCCGTGCGATCGGAACTGTTTGCCGAAGGTGCCGAAGGGCAATGATCCTGCGGGGCCGGACGTGACCGGCCGGCACATGATCCGGACGCCGATTTCCGGCCCCGCGAAACGCGCGTCTGCGACCCGGCGGCGCAAATGGCCTGCCCGCCCCCTGTCGACAGGGGGGGCAGAACGTCGATGTGGTGTCACGGCAGGAAATCGAACTCCGTGAACCCGAAATCCGCAGCAGTGGCTTTCTCTACAGTGATCACATCCAGACCGCAGGAAATCGTCATGTCTGTCCCGTTCTGGGCGATGGTCAAATCGCCGAACGCGATCCCACCGGTAAAGACGATGTGATCCCGTTCTCAGACCGTGCCGACTGGCGGCCCACCAAGGAAGCCGTCCAGTGCCCCGGAACGCCGGTTCGCTCGAACTGGGTGATGAACCACTTTCTGGTGCTGTGGAACACCAACCCCGGACGGTCGAGGTTGACCCGACAACGATGCCTGGCGAATGCGGCTCTTAATCCATTGATCTAGAGCAACGCAGAATGATGGTTGCTGAAATATCTTGGTCCGCAGTTGTTTAGAAGGATTGGCTGCTTCCGGGGGCCGACGAACACAGACTATTCTATCCAGAATGGTTGATGATGAAACGAATGAAGGCGCGTTATGTTGCGTCATGCGCAAGGTAATCCATTAGCGGCGTGCGCGGCTCCATTCGTTCCAGCGACGCATGTATACGCCGGAACCGCGGAGGCGCTGGCATGACGGCAATGACCAGGGCCCGCGAGGCCGCACGTCTGACCCCCAAGAACCGCAACCGGGCAGCGGATTTCTTCAGAGTCCTGGCAATTTGCTTTGTCGTTCTCGGTCATTGGATTCTTGTCGCGCCGTTCGTTTCCGGGAACGCGTTCGAATTGCGCTCGATTTTGGCCGAACAGCCCAGGACGCAATATCTGACCTGGGTCTTCCAGGTGATGCCGATCTTCTTCTTTGTCGGCGGATATTCCAATGCCGCGTCCTGGTCGTCGGCCGGCAAGGTTCCCGAGAAAAGACAGGTCTGGGCCACGGTCCGCTTTCGGCGGCTGCTCTTGCCAATTCTCCCGTTGATCGTGATCTGGGCGGTGGGCACGGTTGTCGGACATCAAGTCGGGACACGATCCGACCTCCTTCGGGACATATCACTGACGGCGCTTATCCCGGTCTGGTTCCTGGCCGTCTACATCATGGTGACATTGCTGGTTCCGGTCACCTATGGGATCTGGCAGCGGTATGGATTGTGGTCTGCAACGATCCCTGCGCTGCTTGCGATCATGGTCGACGTGATCGGCATCGGGTTCGGGCAAACGTGGTTGCGTTGGACGAACTACGCGCTGATCTGGCTGGCGGTTCATCAGCTCGGCTATTGGTGGTGGCGGGGCGGAGTGACCGGGATCCGTGCCGGTCTTCTGGTTCTCATCGGCCTGGTCTGGATGACCGTTCTCATGGGGCCCGCCGGGTATTCCGTCAGCATGGTGTCCGTGGCCGGGCAGGATTTCTCCAACAGCCGCCCGCCCACGACGGCGATGGCGGCGCTGGGTGCCGTGCAGATCGGGTTGATGCTTTTGACGTCAGGCTTCGTGTCGCGCTGGCTCATGCGCGAAACGCCCTGGGCCGTGGTGATCCTCGTCGGGCAGAGGATCATGACGATCTACCTGTGGCACCTGACCGTCGCCGTCGCGGTGATCGGATTGTCCCTGGCCGTGGGCGGGACCGGCCTCCGCCTGACGCCGGGAGAGGGCATCTGGTGGGTCACGCGTCCGATCTGGGTGATCGTTCTGGCCCTGTCGCTTGTCCCGATCCTTCTGATCTTCGGGCCGGTCGAGTCGGAGGCGCGTTTGCCGGGCAACTTCCCTGTCGGTCTCGTCCGGACTGTCGCCGGGACGGTTCTGACCTGCGCTGGCCTCGCCGCGCTGGCGCTTTACGGCACCACGTCAACGGGCTTTCTGGGCCTGAACTGGCCCGGCGTCGGCTTGACGATCGCCGGAGTGATCTTGGTGACTGGTCTGCCGATGTCTGGTCAGAAAAGGCGATGACCTGACAAGTTCAGCGGTTGAATGAATCCTGGGGGCAACACGCTACCAGACCAGCAGAAATCCCCACGCCAGCAGAGCCAGGCCTGGAAAGAGGCAAACGGCCCCGATCGCGTAAAGCGCGAAAGCGAGCCTGTTCGACAGCGCCCCGGAGAAGTGAAACCCGTCCTCGCCTGTCACGGCGCGCAGCAGCATCGCCAGAGTCGATGTCCAGACGAAGACCACCACCAGCCCGGCGGCGACTACTGCCTGCGTCACCCCAAGACCGGAGAGATGAATGACGCCGCCCAGACCGATCAGCAGTACCCCCCTTGCGGTCCCGCCTGCGTGGAGCAAGTGCCAGTCGTGCGGGTTTCTGTCACGGATAAGGTTGAGGTAAAGCGAAAAGCCTGCGGCGGCGGCGAGGAAGACCACGAGGACGCCGTTCAAGGCCAGGAATTCCCTCAGCGCGTCCATCCCTGTCCCCCCCTTTGACCGGCCAGTTTGGCACGGCGGCCCTCGGAACAAGCACCACCTTTGTCCATCAAACAGGTTTTCCAACGCGCGGGATTGACCGAGGTCAATGGGACCCGCCCCCCTGCAGCTAACGTTTTCACGTGACGACGCGGGGAGTTGACCCATGATCCATGACTTCGATCCGGCCATCATGACCACGCCGCTGGGGGCAATCTACTGGTACGGGGCGGTCTATTCGCTGGGGTTTCTCGGCATATTCGTCTGGTTCTGGGCGCGTCGGCGCCCCGTGAACATGACGAACGCCGAAGTCTTCGCCTTCACGATCATGTTCGCCATCGGTGTGATGATCGGCGGCAGAATATTCGACATCCTCGTGTACGAGCTGGACTACTACCGCGCACGGCCGCTCGCGGCGCTGAACTGGTGGGAGGGCGGCATGGCCTCGCATGGCGTGCTCTTGGGCGGGCTGATCGCGACGGGGGTCTATGCACGGGTCAGGGGCTATGACCTGATCGCACTTTTGGACGAGGTGGTGGTGCCCGGGGCGTTTCTTCTCGCGGTCGGACGGCTGGGGAACTTCGTCGAAGGCGGCGTTGTCGGCTCGCAGACCACGATGCCCTGGGGCTTTGTCTATCCGGATCTCGAAGGCGCCCGGCATCCGGTTGCGCTTTATGAAAGCGCCAAGAACTTCGTGATCCTGCCGATCCTCATTTGGGCGATCGGGAAATGGAAGCCCGGGCGCGGGGTGGTGACGGGCCTCTTCGTGTTCCTCTATGCCGGGTTGCGCTTTGCCGTGGACCTGTTTCGGGACTACGAGGCCGCCTGGCTCGGGATCGGCACCGGGCAGGTCTTCAACCTGGCGATGGCCACCGCCGGGCTGATCCTGCTGGTCTGGACGTTGCGGCATCCCCGCGCTGTGCCGCGCACGGCGCAGCGACGCCCGCGGGCCGCAAGCTGGCTTCAGGTCATCGTCCTCGCCGCGCTGATCATCTATCCCCTGGGCATTCCGACCAGCTGGACCCGGGCCAACATCGTCGAGAAGCGGCAAGAGGCGACGGAGGAGGCCCGGTTGCCCCTGCCGCCGCCTTACCCGGTCTGAGCGCGCAGCCCGGGCACCGACAGGAACACCAGCCAGAAGGCCACGAACTGACAGGCATGATAGAGCGTGTTCGTGCTCGCCCAGAGCGGATGGAGCGAGACGCCGAAAAAGATCACGAGACCCGGCACCATCGCCAGCGCGAGACCCGCAAAACCAGCCAGCAGCCGACCGTCTCCTGCGGTTCGATAGCGGCTCAGATAGAGTGCCATCAGCAGCAGCACCGGCGGCGCCAAACCTGCTGGGCCGATTGCGAAGGCGTGGCTTACGAAGGCCAGGATACCCAGCTGCGCCGCCAGCTGGCCCCAGGCCAGGGCCCGGATCGGACCGGGCGCGAGCCAGGGCGGCGCCAGCGCGGCTGCGATGTGCCAGATCGCCACCGCCGCAAAGGCCAGCGCCGCCATGCAGCCGAACCAGACCCACCGCCCGGCCTCGGTTTGATCGCCCGAGAATACCCCGTGCCAGAGTCCCCCCAAAAGCGACGAGGCGCCGAGTGCGGCAAAGAGCAGGGCAAAGAGCCGGTTCATCTGCAGCGTGCCCGGTTCGCGGCGGATCAGCACCCAGCAGAATACCGCGCATTCCGCCGCCAAGGCGAAATCGCTCAGCGTCACGTCTGGTTCAAGCACGGTTCCCGCCCTTTCCCTGTATGCCGGATCGGGACAAGGATGACTTAGTTCCAGGCCCTCTGAACGGCAGAGTGCTCTGCTTGCGCCCAAGGGGGCCTGACCGATGTCAATGTTCTGCCCAACGGTTCCCGTTTACCATCGGTGCCAAACCCGGAATAGGCCGAACGCAGCGGAGGGGTCATGACCGACGAAGCAATCATCAGGCTTTTTGCCTTCCTGATAGGCGTTCTGACGCTTGCGACGCTTGGCGGGGCCGCGATGCGCTGGCGCTACGGGCGCACCGATGGCATCGAGAATTTCCAGCACCGCACCTACGCCTGGTGGGTCATGGTCGCGATCCTGACGCTGGCGATCCTCGCAGGGCGCGCCCTGACGCTGGCGCTCTATGCCGGGCTGTCCGCTCTGGCGCTTTACGAGTTCCTCCGCCAAAGACCCGCAGAGATAATCCGGACCCCGACATCGCTCGCCGCGTTCGCCGTCGTCATTCCCATCCAGTACTGGTTGATCTGGGTGGAATGGTACGGGCTCTTCGTGGTGTTCATACCTGTCTACGGCTTCCTGCTGATACCGATCCTCGCCGTGCTTCAGGGCAAAACCGAAGGCTTTCTTCACAATGTGTCGGAAATCCATTGGGGGCTCATGCTGGCCGTCTTCAGCTTGTCGCACGTGCCGGCGCTGCTGCTGCTCGACATCCCCGGCTTCGAAGGCCGCAATATCCTGCTGCTGGCTTTCCTGGTGCTGGTCGTCCAGTCCAGTGACGTGCTGCAATACCTCTGGGGAAAGGCGGTGGGCCGCCACAAACTCGCCCCATCGGTGTCGCCGTCAAAGACGGTCGAGGGACTCGTCGGCGGTGTCGCCTCGGCATGCGCGGTCGGCGCGTTTTTCGCCTGGCTGACGCCGTTCACCCGGTTCGAGGCGTTGCTGATCTCGTTCCTGGCAGCGACGATGGGGTTCTTCGGCGGGTTCGTCCTGTCGGCCATAAAACGGGACCGGGGCGTCAAGGACTGGGGTGTGTTGATCCCCGGACACGGCGGGATACTCGACCGCGTCGATTCGCTGGTCTTCGCCGCGCCGGTCTATTTCCATTTCATCCGCTACTGGTGGTCCGCCTGATTTAGAAAGGCGCTCGCCCGCCGCAACCGTACAAGCGCGGTATGGGCCGTCCCGGGCACCATAATCCACAACCAGGCCGCCATAGGCCCCCAGGCCCCGCCGGGGCCCCAGGTGAACCGCCAGCTTTCGGGCGCGACCGCCAGGAGGACCGCCAGACCGGCCACCGTGAACATGCGCTGTTGTTTCGCGAAGACCCCGCGATAATCCGCCGGCGCTCCGGCCAGAACGCCAATCGCCCTGACGTAGGCCACCAAGAGCGCGAGGCAGGCGGCGAGCCAGCCGGCCAGCGGGCTGCCCCCCAGCCCATAGCCCGCCCCGACCAGCAGCGCGACGTCCGAAACGCGGTCCGGGACCTCGTTCCAAAGCGCGCCGGTCGCCGTGCCCTTGTCCTGCTCCACCGCAACCATGCCATCGAACATGTTGGACAGCCCGCGCAGCAAGACCATGACGGCGGCCGCCAGCCACAGCGCCCGCGCTGCTTCCGGAAAGACCTGCGTCAGCGCAAGCGCGGTCCCCGCGCCGACGCCGGCCGCCAGACCGAAGCCCGAAATCATGTTCGGGGTCAGACCCCGCGCGGCCATGAGGCGCGCCGCCGCCTGGGTGATCCGCATCTGCCGCGCCGGAATGGGGCGCCGCCCGATATCGTCAGCCATTGTTCGGCCCTCCGTTCCTCAACGTCTCTTCCATGTCCAGAAGCTCGGCCACCCGGGCCTCCAGAAGGGCCCGTGCCTCTTCCGGCGGCATCTTCGGCGGGGTGACGACCGGCGCGCCGAACCGCACCGAGACCGGCGCACGGCGTGGCCAGGTCGCCCCCTTGCGGAGCAACCGGGCACCGCCGGTGACGGCGATCGGGACGACCGGCAGATCGAGTCCCCTGGCCAGCAGGCCGATGCCCGCCTTGAACGGCAGCAGGCGGCCGTCGGGCGAGCGCGTACCCTCGGGGTAGATCAGGATCGACCAGCCCTCATCGGCCAGCAACCCGCAATGCCCCAGGCTCTCCCGCACGCGCCCTTCTCTGGAAAACGGGAACGCCCCCAGGACGGCAGCGGCGAAGAGGGCGGCGATGCGCCTTGCAAAGAAATAATCCGCCGCCGCGGCCACGGCGGTCTTGCGGCGCAGGCCCGCAGGCAGCGCGCGCAGGATCGACACCGTATCCGCGTGGCTGGCATGGTTGGCCACGAACAAAATCGGCCCCTTCGCGGACGCAAACGCCTCCTGTCCGGTCACCGTGAAGGGGCGGGCGAAAACATGATGCGGCAAGAACAGAAGCAATGGCTGCAGCAGCGCCCGCGCAACGCACGCCGCAGCGGTGCGCGGCCAGTTTGCCAGGTTCACGGACTGGGCGGTGGGGACCGGATGGCTCAGAAGCAGGGCCAGGTCGGCCACCGTCGCAAGCCCGGCAATCGCGTCCTCGGGCATTTCCAGCCCGGTTTGCCGCTCGATCTCGGCGGCCAGTTCGACGCGGCCCAGGGAGTCGATGCCGAGGTCGGTATCGAGCCGCATTTCGGGAGAGAACGCTCCACCTGACCGGGTGACCCTTTGCAGGATCCGGGCGATCTTGTCGGTGGGCGCGGCGGGGTCCGCTCCGGACGCCCCGTCCGTGTCCTCGTCCTCCCCCGGCCGCAACGCGCGCCGCTTGATCTTGCCCAGCGCGGTCTTCGGAAAATCGCCCTGCCACAGCGAAAACCCGGTGATACGCTGATGGCTGGCCAGCGCCGCATTGGCCCGGTCGAGCGCGCGGGCCGCGTCCGCCTCGGCGTTTCCGTCTTCCAGCCGGATCACCGCGTGCAGCCGCTCGCCTTTCTTGTCCGGGACGCCGAGAACCGCGCATTCGCGGACTTCGGGCTGGCAGGCCAGTTCGCGCTCTACATCGACGGGAAACACGTTCATGCCGCTTGGCAGAACGATGCGCTCGGACAAGCGCCCGACGATCCGGAAACGGTGCCCCGGCATCTCCTCTGCGATGTCGTCGGTCCGGTACCAGCCATCCGGCGTGAAGGCCGCATTGGTGCGCTCGGGATCGTTCCAGTACCCGCCGAAGACATTGGGCCCGCGCACCTGAAGCTCGCCCTCGTCCGACAGCCGAACCTCCGTGCCCTCGAGCGGGCGTCCGGCGCTGCCCGGGACGCGATCATCGAAGCCGTTGGTCAGGATCACCGGCGCGCATTCGGTGGCGCCGTAGCCCTCGATGACGCGAATGCCCGTGCGTTCCCAGGCTTTCATCAACTCGGCCGGCAGACCCGCCCCGCCGCAGAGAAAGTAGCGCAACCGCCCGCCGAACGCCCGGTGCATCGGCAGGAAGAGCAGCCGGCGCAGCGCCATCGGCAAGTGCGGCGCGATCTGGTGCTGCAGTGCCCAGAGCCCTCCCATGCCGCCGGACCGGGCCCGGTCGTCGGCCGCACCACGCAGCAATTCCAGAAATCCGGGCACCACCACCATCCCGGTCACGCGAAAGCGGCGGGTCTCGGCAAGGATCGCCGAGGGTTTCAGCGAGGGCGTGTAATGGACGGTGCCCCCCATCAGCATCGGAAGGAACAGCCCGACGGTCTGTTCGTACATATGCGACAGCGGCAGGATCGAGACCAGCCGCATCGCCTCGCCCGGCGGCACGACACCCGACACGCCCCGCACGTCGCTCAGAATATTGCCATGGGTCAGCACCACGCCCTTGGGATCGCCAGTCGTGCCCGAGGTAAAGACGATTTCGGCGATGTCGTCGTGCCCCGGCTCGGGCATCTGCGGGGCGTCGTTCGCGGCAAGGGGAAGATCCTCGATGGCGATCACGGGCAAGCGGGTGGCAACCCGCGCCGACCGCGGCGCGATTACGGCGACTGCCTGGGTTTTTCGGCATACCGCCTCCAGAAACTCGTCGGTTGCGTTCAGGTCCAGCGGCACGGCGACGACACCCGCGCGGAAGAGGCCAAAGAGCGCAGCGACCGTGCGGATGCCAGACGGCGCGATCAGCAGCACGCATTGCCCCTTAAGTAACCCATGCTCGCCCACAAGCGCGGCGGCCATCGCTGCGGACGCCTGCTCCAGGTCGCGATAGGTCAAGGTCCGGGTGCGGAGCCGTTCGCGTGAGGTCAGGCAGGGGGCCTCGCCGTAGAGCTTCGCGCAATGCCGGACAAAATCCGGCAGAGATGCGGGGAAACCTGTATTCACCTGGCCACCTCTTGTCCTGGACCGGCAAACGCACGGGTTTTGAGAAAGGTCGACGCCTGATCGAGGAAATGGGCGTCATCGTAGACATCGTCATGCGAGAGCGGCACCGTGACGATCGCATCCGCGTCCGGCAGAAGCCGCTCCAAGGCCTCGGGGGAGAGATCGAGCGTCGCCTCTTCGATACCCAGCCACCGGGCGAGCGCCGAACTCTTGGTCTCCACGATCAGCCCGGCGCCAAGCGGCGAAGACGGGAAGGACAGGCTGGCCGGGTCGGTGCGCGACAGGTCCACGACCGACCGAAATCCCAGAAGCGTCAGCAGGAACGCCGGCACCCGGGCGCAGAGCCGGCGCGCCAGCTGTTCCTGCAAGGGACCCCGGTCCCAGACCGTTCGCCCGATGGGCCACCGTGCGCCCTGCGCATGAAGCAACCTGAATATGACGCCGCCGCCGATATAGAACACGAAATGCAGCCGCCCCGCGCCGTCCGGAGCGAAACGCCGCCGCAACAGGAAGGACACCCAGGCCGCGCTCGCCCGCAGCCCCAGCGGGTAGGGGATCCACGGCACGAAAGCCTGGTCCCCGAAGGCCGCGCGGAAATATTGCCGTGCGGAGCGGCGCTTTCGCCAGCCCGCGGTCAGGCCAACCAGAACCACGACCACGTCCTGAGCGGCGATAGTCCCGATGTCAGTCGCTCGGACCATTCATGTTTCCATCCATCCGGTTCCCCTGAGCCATGCCTCGAGCCTCAATCCCTCGATCGAAGGGCGGGCGGCGCTTTCAGCATAGAGAAGCGTGTGCGCAAAAAATTGATCTACGACAATGAACGGCGGGCCGTCGCGGGTTTCTATGGAAAGTACCAAAGACCGACAGCGAGGGGGAAACGGCAGATGACCGATCGGATCGTGCAGGACAACAGGGGTCTGCTCGACCTCATTCTGGGGGCCGAGACCGCGCTGCTTCGTGGACGGCGCACGCGGGCCGAAGACGTCGAGGCGGCGGTCGGGATCTTTCTCGAACTGCTGCGCGGCTTCGAGCTTCTGAACGTGCCCGATCCCTGCGTAACCTTGTTCGGCTCCGCCCGCATCTGCGAAGGCGAACCGGCCTACGAGACCGCGCGCGCCGTCGGCGCCGCGTTGGCGGAAGCAGGTTTCGCCGTCATGACGGGGGGTGGGCCCGGCCTCATGGAAGCCGCAAACCGCGGTGCGAAGGAGGCGGGCGGCTACAGTGTCGGATGCAACATCCGGCTTCCGACCGAGCAGGAGCCGAACCCCTATCTCGACGATTTCGTCGAGTTCGAACATTTCTTCATCCGCAAGCTGATGCTGATCAAGTATTCCTGCGGCTTCGTCATCCTTCCCGGCGGCTACGGGACCCTCGACGAGGCGTTCGAGGTCGCAACGCTCATCCAGACCGGCAAAATCGAGCGTTTCCCGATCGTCGTGATGGACAAGGAGTTTTACGGTCCCTTCGAGAAACTGATCCGCGGCCGGATGAGTGAAAGCCGCCTGGTCGACGAAGAACGGCTGGACATCGTGCTATTGACCGACGACCCGGCGGAAGGGATCGAATGGATCCGGTCGCACGCGAAAAACGGCTTGGCGAAGTAGCAGGTTGCATGCGAGCGTCGAACAAGGCAGCCAGTTCATTACCGCCGCCAAATTTGTATGCCTCCGCCTCGGCGACAGGGCATCGGGCCGATCCCGATCAAGCTTGACCCGGCATCGCTTCACCGTGAAGGCGTGGATATCGCGATGACTTTTGGCGGCCAAGTCATGGGCTCGATTTCAGCGAAATTCTTGGGCCGGTGAAGACATTCGTCAGGCGCGGACCGAAAGATCCGACTATTCTGCTCGGATGGAAAGCTGGGAAACAGTTCCCAAAGGGGCTTCCATGGTTATTGAACCACGCGGTGCGGGCAGTCTCGTTCGCAATGGCTACGGTGACGAGGCGGGTTCCTATGCTGCAGGCACCCCGTTGAGCCAATGTTCGACTTTCATGAGGTCTGAACACCCTGCATGCCGTATAAGAATGGTAAGTTCAGGATGTCTCGATAATCATGACGGGACCTGGCGAAAAACAGGCTCTGACGGCACAAGTTTTGAGACGGCCTTTCATGATTTTTGTGCCGGTGGATTCTTGCGCGTCGCAATATTGATGACGGTCTTGTCACGCTCTTGATGACAGGGTTTTGCTTTGGAATTGTGGCCTTTTGGATTGTGCGCCGCAGCTTTGGCCACAGGGAGGTCTCCACCCTGCTTCCAATTCTTGTACTGGCGCCGTCCTTGGTTGGATGGACTGCTCGGCATGGGAAGCTCTGCCAGCTCATACTTTGGAGAGGACGCAACGCCGCGCAAGCCCAGTTGGGCTGGGGTGTTGACTGCATAAATCCCTTCGCCTGAAGCCCGTGGAAGGCTTTTCCGGCTGTGTTGCGGGTCACTCCCATGCCATCCGCAGCCTGACGGACACTGAGCCGGATCCGACCGTTGTTGTTGTTTTGAGGACCTTTCCACTCCAGTTTCAGCAATGGGTAGAGGGCCTGAGCGAGCGGTGAGAGCGCTCTCCAAGCGTCAGTTTCCATCATGTTGCGAACCATCTTCGTGAAGTGCTCTTCGCGGCGCTCGTTTTTCTGTCACGGCCCATCGGAACGAACCACGTCAAAGGAATTACCGTCGGCATCGCACCCAAAATCCGAGCAAGCTGCGGCTGCTTGCAGCGGTTCGGCACTGGTTTTGAGACCAGAAGAGACCCCGCCCAAACGCTTGACGCTTTGGGCAGATTTTCAGGGTTAGGAAGGGTAACACCGGAGTGGCCCGATCTACCCCAAGCGCGTTTCTGTAATGCTCTGATATGCAAAATTAATCTGGGTCCTCGTCTGAGGCTTCTGCCTGAGCAATGGTCCAGAAAAGTACCTGTATTCGGTCGCGCCGCCAGCGCGCGTCTTCAATAGATGTGAAGGAGGCTCGGAACCGGTTATCTTCAAAGGTGATAGGCACCCGGTACTTGGAGCCGCGAACCTCGATGTTTCTCATGCCGGATTTGACCGTTTGCTCATAGTATTCTTGGTCTTGCTCAAGGGTCTAAATGATCCGAGCCACGTGCGGTGGGGGTGGAACCTTAGGTGTTTGATCCCAGGGTTTGATGGTGCGATCCATTCGTCGGAATCGAAGGACGCCTTATGGGACAGATACGCCACGGCTGCGCCACGACCACGCACGCCATCCGAGCAGCAATACTGCGATCGCAAGCTTCGAACGCGGAACTGAGCCGGGAGCTTGGCATCAACGTCAAACCATCGCCAAATGGCGCAAGCGGCAGACGGTGGAGGATTTGAGGACCGGGCCAAAGAAGCCAAGCTCCACCGTTCTCAGCGAGGAGGAAGAGGCCGTCGCCGTCGCATTCCGGCGTCATACCCTGTTGCCACTGGACGATTGCCTTTACGCCCTTCAGCCGACGATCCCGCATCTCACCCGCTCTTCGCTGCATCGATGTCTCCAGCGGCACGGCATCTCTCGTTTGCCCGACGTGGACGGCCCCTCTCACACATGCAAGCATGTGTTGCCGGGCAAGGGACAAGCCGAAGCGGCAGCGGTTCAAGCGTTACCCGATCGGGTTATTCCACATCGACATCGCCGGACTTCGCACGGCCGAAGGCAAACTCTATCTCTTTGTCGCCATTGACCGGACCAGCAAATTCGCAGTGGCTCAGATGGTCGAGAAGGCAGATCGCAAGACGGCATGGGATTTCCTCGAACTCCTGCTCGATGCTGTGCCCTACCGCATCCATACGATCTTGACCGAGTTGCCAGTGGTTGCGCCATTGGTCCGAGCGACCACTGGCGACGGCATCCAGTTCGCCGAGCAACCCCGGAACCGGAACACCATCTATTCCAGACCGATGCGGTTCGACATGTGAATTGGGTTTTTAGATGAAAGGAGAAGCTTATGGATGTTTTTAGGAATACTCTGGAAAGCAAAACGGCGTTTGCCGGGATCGCCATTCTCGCTTTGATTTGATTGAACGCTCGGTGAGCGTACTGTTTCTCTGCGGGTCGAGAGCCGATGCCTGCAAGATGCAGTGCGCCCTTCGTTCCATCTCCCTTTGTCCGGTGATATTGCTGAGCGGTTTCCAGCATCAGTGAGTTGCCCATGAAGTATGTCGCGCCGTCTGCCAAAGAAACCGCGTTCAACTGCCCTCACTGCGGGGCGCTGGCGAAACAGCATTGGAGCGATATCTTCGTGCGGTACAAGGGCGTCAAGCACCCGCTTCCTACAATCGTTGGCGAAGGCGGCGCGGACGAATTTGATTTGAAAGAACTGGAAGATGATTTGAAGCGAGAGCTCACCGAGTGGGCAAATAGGATGGCCAAGGGGGCACCCTTCCTCAAGTTCAGCAAACAACGCACGGCGGTCCACCACACGTTACACAATGTACATCTCTCGACTTTCTACAATTGTGACAAAGTTTCGGTGTGGATCTATGACCGCTTGACCTACCCCCAAACCGGAGAAGCCCCGGCGGCGAACCCGGATATGCCCGACGACATCCGGCGGGACTATGACGAGGCAAGCACGATCCTTGACCGGTCGCCCAGAGGGGCGGCGGCGCTTATCCGCCTTGCTATCCAGAAGCTCTGCAAGGAACTGGGTCAGCCCGGAAAGAACATCAATCGGCGAACTGGTGAAGGGCGGGCTCGACCCGAGGGTGCAGCAGGCGCTTGATGCCGTCCGGGTCATCTGGAACCACGCCGTACACCCCGGGCAGATCGACCTGCGGGATGACCGGGCGACGGCAGAGACGCTCTTCAAGCTCCTGAACCTCATTGTGGACAAAACCATATCCGAGCCCAAGCACGTCGCTGAGGTCTACGCCTCTCTGCCCGAGGGCGCGGTGAAGGCCATCGAAAAGCGGGACGGAAAGGCGTAGGTCTGCATCCTGTTCAAGGAAAACCTGCTTTTGACGCCCGGCCCCGGTCATCGCATTCCGAAAGATGACTTCGCGAAAGCTTGGTGTTCGGCAACCATTCCTGAGAGGGGAGCCTTTACCTTCCCCGCCCCTCCGGATGGCCCGAGGTCATCTCGTCGGGAAAGACCTGATCGCCCCCAATCCGGCCCCGCGCGTACCGCCCGCGTCAGATCGCCAGGTCGAGGCGGGGTTTCCAGAACGGGCGGAAGAGCTCGATCTTGGGGCAGCGGTCCATCACGACCTTGAGGCCCGCATCCTCGGCCAGTTTGGCGGCGCGGTCGTCGTAGACGCCGATCTGGCCCCAAAGCACCTTGGCGCCGATCTCGATGGCCTGCTCGGCGATGCCGTAAAGCTCTTCCTTGGGGCGAAACACCTCGACCATGTCGACGGGACGGTCGATGTCCTTGAGCGAGCGGTAAACCGGGATGCCGCGGATCTCGGTCACCGCCGGGTTGGGGTTCACCGGGATCATGTCATAGCCGGTCTCGTGCAGCACGCGCAGCACGCCGTAGCTGAACTTGGTCTTGTCGGCGCTCGCCCCGACCATCGCGATGGTCTTCACCGAGCGCAGGATGTCCGACAGGTAGGCCTGCGGATAATCGTAGCGGCGGTCGATATCGGCGTCGGGCATTCAGATCTCCTTTGGGGTGGCGATATCCGCCTTGAGCTCGTGCGGCTCCAGCGGATCGAGGAAGGGGTTGCGGTATAGCGTGTCGTGACTTTCGACGCCGATCTCGAGCGTGCAGTCCGACAGCGGACGCGCGACGCAGAGCAGCACGTAGCCATGCGAAAGCTGGCGGTTGTTAAGCGCGACCTGCCGGCGCTGGTCGACACTGCCATCGGTCAGCTTGGCGGCGCAGGTGATGCAGCCGCCGTATTTGCAGCCATAGGGCAGATCGACGCCCTGCTCGCGCAGGGTGTCGAGCAGGGGGCGCCGGGCGTCGACCGTAAGGGTCGCACCGCCGCGATTGGCCAGCGTGATGGTCCGCGTCCCGCTCACAGCCAGATATCGCTGGTGCAATCGCCGCCGGGATAGCGGGTTTCATGGCAGCGCGAGGGGCCGTTGGGTTCCTGCCCGAAATCGACGATGAACTCCTCGTTGATCTTCATGCCGCCGTTTTCCACGTCGCAGTCGATCATCACCATCACGCCGCCTTGCGTGCGGATTCCGGGGTAGAACTGGTTGTCCCACGTCGAGAAGAGCGAGGTGGTGACGTAGAGCCGCTTGCCGTCCAGCGACAGCTGGAACATTTGCGGCCCGCCCGCGACCTTGACGCCGTTCACCTCGGGGGCCTTGCCCAGCAGCCCGCCCATCCAGACCTGTCCGGTCAGCTTGGGGTTATGCGGATCGGTGATGTCATACTGGCGCATGTCGCCGTGCAGCCAGTTGTTCAGGTAAAGATACTTGTCGTCCATAGACACAAGGATCGCCGACATCACCCCCGGCACCGGGATCGGCCATTCGGGATGCGGTTCGTTCTCGACGTCGATGATCTTTTCCCATTCCCACTTGCCCGCCTCGGACTTCCAGAAATGGATCACGTTGCTGGACAGCGCCGCGCCGCAGAAGCCATGCGTGCTGTCGGGGTCGTGCAGGAACTTGACCTCAAGCGGGATAAGCCCGTCCTCGCCCAGATACATCGTCTCGACCGGCTTGCGCGCCTCGAAATCCCAGATGTGCAGGCGGCGGCCGTATTTCAGATGCCCCACCTCTTCCAGATCGAAGCCCGGCATGAAGGTGTTGGGCGCGGCCCATTCCGAGCTGATCATCACGTTGTGGCGCGGCTGGTACCAGAAATCGTAGCCAAAGGGGATGTCGCCCATCGAGGCCTCCCAACGGCCCATGATCTCGAAATCCTTGTTAAGGTGCAGATAGCCGCCCGGCGCCTCACCCTTGGCGTCGCCTAGGAACGAGATGATGATCTCGGATCCCAGGCAATGCACCGTGTGGGGCCCCGACAGGTCGGTCTTGGATTTGATCTCGGCCCCGTCGATCACCTTGTGCAGGCGCGGCGCGCGCGGGTCGGTGGCGGTGTCGACCACGTGGATGTTGTTCGACCGCACACCCGGCACCAGCAGGTATTTCCGCGCCATCGAGCTGTCGTCATGGCAGGACGAACAGGCGTTCCAGCCCATGTGGTGCAGTTCGTCCCCGATCCCCGGCATCTCGAGCCGGTGGATCACCTGGGAATAGGTCGGGCTGTCGGGGTCGGCGTCGACCGTGGCCAGATAGTCGGGCTTTTGAATGCCCGTCCCGGTGTAGATGGCGATCGTGTAGAGCAGCTTTTCCCGAGGCGCCTTGATCGCCTCCTGCGGGCTTGCATAGCCCGGTCCGCAACATGCGCCATCCATCATCCGACCTCCCAATATTGATTCCTCTTTGTGTATCGTATATCGAAAAGTTAGTTATCGTATAGTGAGAATATGGCGACTCGTCATGCATCTTGAACGCCTCACCCTGATCCTGGAAATCGTCGGCCAGAAAGAGCAGGCCTCCGTGGCCGAGATCTGCGCGCATTCCGGGCTGCCGAAACCGACGGTCTACCGGCTGGTGCAGGATCTGGCCGGGGCAGGGCTGCTGACGCCGCTGGGGCGCGGCCGCTTCGCCGTCGGAACCCGGCTGAAGCGGATCGCGCGCGGGGACCAGTCCGACCGCGCGCTGCTCGAGGCGATCGCGCCCGCGTTGAAACGCGCCGCGACCGAACATGGCGCGGCGTTCTTTCTGTCGCGCCTGCGCGGGCGCGCGGTCGAGATCGTCCATGTGGAAACGCCTGAAACCGGCGTGTCCTACCTGCACCCGGGGCTGGGCAAGCGGCCGCTGCACGCCTGTTCCTGCTCAAAGGCGGTCGCGGCCTTCGCGCCGGATCTCTTTGCGCCCGGCGATCTGACGGGCCGTCTAAAGGCCTATACCGAATTCACCCTCACCAGCCCTGACGATCTCGAAGCCGAATTCGCGGCGATCCGCCGGCGCGGCTATGCCGAATGCGTCGAAGAGATCGAGCGGGGGATGTGTTCGGTCGCAGCACCTCTGGGTGAAACCGGGCCGGGTGCTGCGATATCCATCGGCGCCACCGGGTCGAGCCGCGTGTTCACCCCGGCGATGCGGGACAGGATCGGCCAGATCCTGACCGATATGGCGCGCGATCTGTCGTCCGTGCTGGGCTGGGCCGGGGCGGAAACGCCCCGGAAAACCGGCGAGGTCGCTTAGCTGCGCACCACGTAGACCGAGCATTTCGCATGCGTGACGACGTGGCTGGCGGTCGTGCCCAGCAGGTAATCCTGCACCTTGGGGTTCGCCGATTCCATCACGATCACGTCGACATTGCGCTCGTCCGCCAGCTTGACGATCTGGCGGTGCACCGCGCCGGTGCGCACGACCGCCTCCATCTCGACGCCCTCCGCGGGATGGGCGGCAAGGAATTTCTTCAACTCGTCGCCCCAGAAGCCCTTGGAATCGCGGATGTTCAGGTTGCGCTCGAACTCCGGCGCGACGGTGGCCACCAGCAGCTTGGCACCGCGGCGTTTCGCCATCGCGATGGCCTCTTCATAAGCGCCGTAATCCGATTTCGCGTGCCGAAGGTTGACGGGGCAAAGGATCAGTTTCGTATCGCGGGACATTCAATGTCTCCTTTTCAAATCGCGGCCACGGATGCCTTCTGGCGGATCCTGGGCCTTGGAATTCAGCGCCGGGCGGGTTCCTCCATACGGCATTCGGGCCGCCCTGTCGCCCGTTGCCTTCGGGGCAGGCGCAATTCCGGACCAACGCCGGAGCGTTGACAATGTTCCAAGGGGCAGGGCGTCAAAGCGCTGTCTTGCCCTCGGCGGCCCAGATTGCGCCGCGCCGGATGATCTCGGTCACCTGCGGTAGGCGCAGGTCGTCCAGTTCGTGCCCGATCGAGCAATAGAACACCCGGCCCTTGTCCCAGCGGCGTTTCCAGACCACCGGGATCACCGTGCCCTCGATCCACCAGAGGTGATCGCCGGAAAAGGTCGTGGTCGCCAGCACCTCGTTCGACGGATCGACCAGCATGTAATATTGCTCGGACGTCAGGCGGAAGCTGCGGATGCCGCGCACGATGGGGTCGTCGGGGCGGCAGATGGTGACGTCGTAGTCGATATAATCCTCGCGCGGCTGGAGGTTGTCGGGCCAGCCGGGCGGATGGGCGACGAACTGCCCGCCGATCAGGAAGTGATAGGTCGGACGGTCGCGAAAGGCGTCGCCCATATGCCCATGCCACCCCGCCAGCCCGCAGCCGTTGCCGATCAGCTGCAACAGCCCGTCCTCCTGCGGCTTGGTCATGTTGCCGAACTCTTCGCGGTGGCCGGACCGGGCCGAGGACCAGATCGGCGTGATGAGATCCAGATCGGCCAGATCGCCGGGCCGCTCCAGCGGCTCGAGCGTGTCGTAGACATCGACCTCAAAGCCGTTCTCTTCCAGCAGGGCCTTGTACCAATCGGCGAAATCGGTGGGGGCATGACCCTCCCATCCACCGACGAAAAGTGCGGCTTTCATTCTGATTTTCCTCGCATATAGGCCAGCATCGCGGCCATGTCCCTCTGCCCGAAACCGGCGGTTTCGGCGGCGCGCAGCTGCGCCAGCGTCTCGTGCCCCTGCGGCATGTCCGTTCCAAGGGCGCGCGCCAGCGCCGCCGTCACCTCCATGTCCTTGCGCGCCAGCGCCACGGTGAAGGTCACCGCATGGGCGGCCTCGTCCAGATAGAGCGGGCGGCGGTATTTCAGCATCGGTGCGCAGGCGGCGGAGGCTTCGATCACGTCGAACGCGGCTTCCGCGTCGATCCCGGCGGCCTCGGCCAGGGTCATCGCCTCGGCCAGGGTCTGGTTGATGCCGTGGATCAGGCTGTTGACCGCCAGCTTCATCACCGCCCCCGCGCCGGGCTGGCCCAGACAGATGGTTTCCTTGCCCATCGCGTCGAACAACGGTTTCAGCGGCGCGGCCTCGTCTTCGGTGCAGCCCGCCATGATCAGCAGTTGCGCGGCCTCAGCCGCCTGCGTCGCGCCAGAAACAGGCGCGTCGATCACCGTCACGCCTTCGGGTGCTTTGCGCACCAGTGCTGCGATGTGATCGGGGCTCATGGTGCCCATTTCGACGAAACGCCGGGCCGTCGCACCGGCAAAGAGCCCCTCAGGCCCCAGATGCACGGCGTCCGACGACGCGTCGTCGGCCAGCATGGTGATCACCACATCGGCCTTGTCGGCCAGATCGCGGGGGGTGTCGGCCACGGTGCAGCCAATCTCTTCGGCCAGCGCCCGGGCCTTATCCCCCGAGCGGTTCCAGATTGTCAGCGCGGCGCCGGACCGGGCCAGATTGCGCGCCATCGGCGCGCCCATCCGGCCCAGCCCGGCAAAGCCGACGTGCATCAGGCGACCTGTGCGCCGTTGTCCGCGCCGATGCCGGAAATCGCCTGGATCAGCTTGTCCTCGGTCACTTCCTCGGCGGTGAAGGTCCGGATGATCCGCCCGCTGTACATCGCGACGATCCGGTCAGACACATGCAGCACCTCGGGCATCTCCGACGAGATCACGATCACCGCATAGCCCTGCGCCGCCAGATCGCGGATCAGCTTGTGGATCTCGGATTTCGAGCCGACGTCGATCCCGCGCGTCGGTTCATCCACGATCAGCACGTTGGGATGCATCGACAGCCATTTGCCGATCACGATCTTCTGCTGGTTGCCGCCCGACAAGTTGCCCACCTGCTGCTTCCAGCCCGGGGTGCGGATGTCCAGCCGGTCGCGGTACTGGTCGAAAATGGCGATCTCGGCGCCATCGGCCACGAAGGGCCCGGCCTTGAGATCGTCGACCTGCGGCAGGGTCATGTTGTCCCGGCAGTTCATGCCCAGCACCAGCCCCTGGCCCTTGCGGTCCTCGGGGACCAGCGAAATCCCCTTCGTGATGGCGTCGGCGGGCGAGTTGATGCGCGTCTCCTGACCGTCAAGCAGGATCGTCCCGCCCGCCGGCTCGCGCAGACCGAAAAGCGTTTCCGCGATCTCGGTGCGGCCCGCGCCCACAAGGCCGTAGAACCCCAGCACCTCGCCCCGGCGCACCTCGAAACTGACGTCCTTGTAAAGGTCGCCGCAGCTCAGCCCGCGCACCTCCAGCGCCACGTCCCCAAGCTCGTGATGGCTGGCGTTGCGTGTGAGGTCGAGCTTGCGCCCGATCATCAGCTGGGTGACGTCCTCTTCGTTGGTGTCGGCGGTGTTCAGGGTGCCGCGGTAGTTCCCGTCGCGCAGCACGCTGATCCGGTCGGTGATCTTGAAGATCTCTTCCATCCGGTGCGAGATATAGATGATCCCCACGCCCTGCTTTTGCAGATCCGCGATCACGTCGAAAAGCACGACCTTTTCCGCGTCGGTCAGCGACGCGGTGGGCTCGTCAAAGATCACCGCCTTGGCATCGACCGTCAGCGCGCGGGCGATCTCGACCATCTGCTGGTTGGCGATCGACAGATCGCCGACCCGGGTGCGGGCGTCGAAGCCCACCTTCAGCTTGCGCAGGATCTCGTTGGTCTGAGATTCCAGCTGGCCCCAATCGACCAGCCCGAAGCGTTTGCGCGGCAGCTCGCCCAGATAGATGTTCTCGGCCACCGTCAGCTCGTCGGCGAGGCTCAGCTCCTGGTGGATAAAGACGATGCCCTTGGCCTTGGCCTCCAAAGGCGAGCGCATGACGACGGGCTGTTCCTCGACGATGATCTGGCCCTCGTCGGGCTGATAGATGCCGCCCAGGACCTTCATCAGGGTGGATTTGCCCGCGCCGTTCTCGCCCATCAGCGCATGCACCTCTCCGGGCATCACGGTAAAGGACACGCCGTCGAGGGCGCGCACGCCGGGGAAGGTCTTGACGATGCCTTCCAGGCGCAGTGCCGGTGTTTGGTCGGTCATACTCTCAGCTCCTCCTTGCCCTTGATGTTCAGCTGCCGGTCTAGGAACAGCACCGCGATCAGGATCAGACCGATGACGAGGTTCACCGTCTCGGTATCCGCCCCGATGTGCGACAGCCCCTTGCGCAGCAGCTGGATCGCCAGCACGCCGCCGAAGGTCGACACGATCGACCCGGCCCCGCCGGTCAGCTTGGTGCCGCCCAGAACGACGGCGGTGATCACCCACAGTTCGTAAAGCTCGCCGTCGTTGGGGTTCACCGATCCGCTTTCGGAATAGAACACCACCGCCGACAGCGCCGCCAGAAAGCCGATGATCATGAAGTTGATCATGAAATGCGGGCCCACGCGTATACCGGCGTTGACGGCCGCCTCGCGGTTGTTGCCGATGGCATACGCGTTGCGGCCATGCACCGTGCGGTTCATCAGGAACCAGATCGCGGCGGTGACCAGCAGCAGGAACCACGTGGCCGTATGCAGGCCCAGGAACTGCGCCTCGGCGAAATCGACCAGGGTCCAGTTCAGGTGGCTGGTGGGTTGTTCACCGTTATACATGAACACCAGCCCGCGATAGCCCAGCATCGCGCCCAGCGTCACGATGAAGGCGTCGACCCCGGTCTTCCAGACGATGATCCCGTTCAGCGCGCCCAGCAGCGCGCCCGCGGCAAGCGCCAGGATCCACGCGACCGGGATCACCCAATCGCCGAGGCCCGCAAAGATCGGCCAGGTCATGGTGTCCAGCAGGATGATCGCGCAGATCGCGTAGATGGCCCCGACACTCAGGTCGATATTGCCGTTGATCATCACGATGGTCATGCCCATGGCGATGATGCCGATGGGGGCCGATTGCTTGAACAGCAGCAGCATGTTGTCGACATCCATGAAGGCCTTGTCGGACAGCGACATGAACTCGCCCGCGATGCTGAAGAAGATCAGCTCGAGCACGATGAAGCCCCAGATGGCCCCGCGCTTGAGAAAGGTGGAAAGCGTTCCCGGTTGCATGTTCTCTCCTCCTTTACGCGATCGGGGACCAGAGCTTGCCGCGCTTGGCTGCGATATCGAGCCAGACAGCAAGGATGATGATGACCCAGGTCACCACGTACTGGACGTAGAATTGCAGACCGACCAGCAGCAGGCCGTTCTGGATGAAGCCGAGGATCAGCACCCCGATCACCGTCTTGAAGACCGTGCCCGACCCGCCCAGCAGGGACGCGCCGCCCAGGATGACCGCGGCCAGCACCTCCAGTTCAAGCCCCTGACCGACGGTGTTCTGCGATCCGAGCGACCGGCTGGCCTGGATCAGGCCGGCGGTGGCGACGCAGAAGGACGACAGGATATAGCAGGTAAAGACCACCCGCGCCCGGCGGATGCCCGAAAAGGTCGCCGCCGTGCCGTTGCCGCCCACCGCATAGACCTTGCGCCCGAAGGGTGTCTTGGCCAGCAGCATCCCCAGAAAGGCCGCTAGCAGGACGAACATCAGGATCGGCACCGGAATACCCAGCGCGTCCCCCTGTCCGAAGACGCTGAACCAGGTGCCCTCCTTGTCGGCGATGTCCATGTTCTTGCCGCCCGAATAGGTCAATGTCAGCCCGTGAATGGCCGACAGCATCCCCAGCGTGACGATCAGCGAGTTGAGCTTCAGATAGCCGACCAGAAATCCGATGAAGGCCCCAAGGCAGAGCGTCATGGCGAACATCGCCGGGATCGCCAGCGTCGGGCCGATCTTGTCGTGCAGATCCAGAACGACGATGGTCGAGAACGACATCATCGAGCCGACCGACAGGTCGAGATTGCCGCTGATCACCACAAAGGTGACCCCCAGCGCCATCACGCCCAGAATGGCCGACGACCGAACGACGCCCATGATGTTGTCGGGATCGACGAACCGCTGGTTCGCCAGCGTAAACCCGATCATGAATAGCACGAAGGCGACCAGAATGCCTTGTCGCGCCAGAAAGCCGCCGATCTGTTGCTTGGTCAGCCCTGCCATTGTGTCCTCCCTGTTGTCCTTGTTGCGCCGGTCAGACCAGCGTCATCCCGCCGTCGATCATCACGATCTGGCCGGTCATGTAATCGCTGTCCTTCGACGCCAGGAACGTGGTCGTCCCGGTGATGTCCTCGGGCTTGGCGACCCGGCCCTTGAGTATCTCGGCCGAGAATTCCTCCATCGCCTGCCCGGGGCGCTCGGCCGCGCCGATCTCCATCAGGTCCTTGTCGACCTGTTCCCACATTTCCGTGGCCACCACGCCGGGCGCAAAGCCCGTTACGGTGATATCGTGTTTCGCCAGGTCGCGGGCGCCGGATTGCGTCAAGGACACCACGCCCCATTTCGACGCGCAATAGGGGGCGACGTTGTCGAACCCCTGGCGGCTGGCGATCGAGGCGGTGTTGATGATCTTGCCGGACGTGCCCTGGCGGATGAACTGCTGCGCCGCTTCCTGCATGCCGATCAGGCAGCCAAGCCCGTTCACATCCATGATGAAGCGCCAGTTCTCCTCGGTCACGTCGAGAAAATTCATCGGCTTGTTGACGCCGGCGTTGTTGAACTTGACGTCCAGCTTGCCGAACACGTCGACCGCATGGGCGATCATCGCGCGCACCTGGTCGCGCTTGGTCACGTCGACGGCTGAATGGGTCACCTTTGCGCCCGTCGCTGCGGCGCGGCCGTCGTTGGCGGCGGCCACTTCGGCGACTTTCCCGCCGTTGATGTCGGCAAAACAGACGTCCGCGCCTTCATCCAGAAGCGCCTCGCCTATGGCGCGGCCGATCCCCTGCGCGGCGCCGGTCACAATGCAGGAACGACCTGAAACGCGGCCCATGTTCCCCTCCCGAAATGTACTATTTTTATATTGTATCCCGGGCGCGGCGCACCGCGCCCGGGGGGCAAGCGGATCTTAGAAGACCGGCTTGGTGAAGTCGCCCTGGTTGTCCTGGGTGATCTTCGGCGTGTCGAAGTAGTTCAGGAACGGCACGTCCTTGCCCTCGAGCACGTCGATGGCGGTCTGCAGCGCCGCGCGGGCGTCATCGACCGGCGACTGGTAGATCGAACCCCAGTACTCGCCGCGCTCCATCGCCTCATAGCCCACCGCAAAGTTGGTGGCGCCGACGAAGATGATGCCTTCGCGGCCGGCGGCCTTGGCGGCGTTCAGCGCGCCCACGCCCATGTTGTCGTCGCCGGCATAGACGCCGTCGATGTCGTCATATTTCACCAGGAAGGCTTCCATGACCTTCTGGCTCTTTTCGCGGTTCCAGTCGCCCGGCTGGGTCTCGATCACGGTCACGTTCGGGCAGACCTCGGGCAGACGGTCGTCGAAGCCCTTGGCGCGCTCGATCGCGGTGGTATAGCCCGGCTGACCGGTGATGTGCACGACCTGCGCTTCGTTCTCGATGCCCATGTCCTTGAACTTGTCGCACATGATTTCGGCCGAACGCGCGCCCTGGGTGATGTTGTCGGGGCCCGAGAAGGACGCCACAAAGTCAAAACCCGCCTCGGCGATGTTCGAGTTGGTCACGATCACCGGGATGCCGGCCTGCTTGGCCTTGCGCACGGCGGGGATCACGGCCTCGCCGTTGGTCGGCCAGATGATGATTGCGTCGACTTCCTGCTGAATCAGGTCTTCCATCTGGGCGATCTGGCGCGCCACGTCGCCGCCGGCGTCCAGCACGACGGTCTCGACATCCGGATTGGCGTCGGCAGCTTCGATGAACGCCTTTTCATAGGTCGTCTGATAGCTGTCCACGCCCACGTTGTTCTGCGTGATGCCGATCTTCATGGTCTCTGCAGACGCGGCACCGGCAAGAACCACGGCCGTGCTCGCAGCAAGGATTGTGCGAAGTTTCATTAAGGTATCCTCCCGGAATTTACCTGTTGTCATTTTTTCCGGCCCCAGGTCCCCTCCCGGGACCGGACCCATCATCCGTCGAGTCGGACGACTGATCTGAACCATGCCGTGCCTCAAACCGCCAAAATGTAGCAAAAATGTCCATATCGGATAAAAATATAATCAATGTGGACAGAATTGCGATACGTTCTGGATGTCATTTTGAACATTCATGAAAGGCACACCGCGATGTCCGAGGCAGATTCGTCAAAAGTGAACAAATTTGCAGGGCGGCGACCAGAACGCAACGACAGGGCGCAGACACACCTCATGAATGTCTTAGGGACAGAATTCGAACGGGTTCCGGTTTCGCCGCAGGCGAAGACGGAAATGCTTCGGATTTTGTCCTTTCTGGAGGATTTCGGCGCCGAACTGGAGGATGCCAGCGATCTTTTCGCTCCCAACCCCTACCTGCGCATGTCGCTGCATCTGCTGCAGGGGCATTTCGACGCCCGGACCGTGACGCCGACCTCTCTGATCGCTGTCAGCGGCGTGCCCTACGCCACTGCCAACCGGCGCCTCAAAGAGATGGTAGAGGCCGGTCTGATCGAACAGCGCCCCCGCACCAAGACCGGCAAAAGCTTTTCCATGCACCCCAGCGAGACGCTGCTGGAGCAGTGGATGAAGCTCTCGGGGCGCATCCGCCGCCTGTCCGAGACGCATTTCGGCGGCAAGGAACGCGGGCGCGACGCCGAGGATTACTATTACGGCGGCTCCTACCTGGCGGCGCAGTCGATCCCGCCGCTCAAGGTGCTGGCGGAACCTTTGAAGGCGCCGGGGGGGATCCGGGTGCTGGTACACGGCGATCCGACCTTTATGGTGATGGACAACCTCAAGCGCCAGTTCGAGCAGGTGATCGGCAACGAAATCCACCAGCGCGCCTTTTCCATCGACCGGCTGCGCGAAGAGGCGATGCGCAACGCCGAGCGCCCGGTCAGCCGCTACGACATCATCGCGCTCGACCTGCCCTGGGTGGGCGGGTTCGCCGAGCAGGAAATTCTCATGCCTCTGGACGAGGCGATGGATGTCGCCCGGCTCGATCCGGCCGATTTCCACACCGCCGGCTGGAAGGCCGCGCATTGGGGCGGGCGGCCCTACGGCGTGCCCGCACAGACCACGCCCGAGCTTTTCTTCTACCGCCGCGATCTCTTTGCCAAGGCGGGGCTGGAGCCGCCCGCCACCACCGACGCGGTCCTGACCGCGGCAAAAGCGCTGCACGATCCGGCGCGCGGGCGCTACGGCATCGCCTGGAACGCGGCCCGGGGCACGGCGCTGGGGCATACGGTGCTGATGACCATGGCCGATTTCGGCCAGCCCGTGCTCAACCTGCCGGAAATCGCGGGCGGGTTCGACACCGATCACCTGGCGGACCGCGATTACTGGCCGACAATCGACACCGATGCGGGGCTGCGCGCGGCGGAATTCCTGCTGGAGCTGATGAATTACTCGCCGCCCGATATCCTGTCGATGTCGTGGTACGAACGGGTCCGTCCCTATGCCGCGGGCAAGGTGGCGATGGCCTATGGCTACACCCTGCTGGCGCCGTATTTCGAGCTGGACGAATCGTCGCCCGCCCATGACCAGACCGGCTATCTGGCGCATCCCGTCGGGCCCGGGGCCTCGGCGGTGGCGCCGGTGGGCGGCTATGTGATGGGCATTCCCGCCAACCTGCCGTCCGACAGGGTGCGGGCCGCGGTCGAGGCGCTGATGGTCTTCACCTCGCCCGAGGCGCAAAAGCTTTACGTCCAGAACGGCAGCCGCACCAACCCGCGCTATTCCGTCGCCGCCGACCCCGAGGTGCGCCGCGCCTCGCCGATCTTCGAGGCGGTCGACGCCATGTCCTGGCGCGACGAGCTGCAATTCTGGCCGCGCCCGCCGGTGCCCGAGATCTGCGACATCATCCAGATCTGCGGCGAGGAATTCCACGACATGCTGCGCGGGATCATCCCCCCGCGCGACGCATTGTGCAGGTCCCAGAAGCGGGCCGAGGCGCTGTTCGAGAAATCCAGGTAAATAGACTACGAGGAGGAGACACCATGGACCCCAATCGCCTGAAAGGTAAGAACGTTCTGATAACCGGCGCCGCCCGCGGCATGGGCGCGGCCAATGCCGAGAACTTTGCCGCGCAAGGCGCCAACGTGTGCCTTGGGGATCTCGATCTCGACGCCGCGCAGGAAATGGCCGACAAGATCAACGCCGCCGGTAACGGCAAGGCGATCGCGGCAAGGATGGACGTGACCAAGCGCGAAGACAACGCCGCCGCCGTGGCGGCGACGGTCGAGGCGTTCGGCTCGATCAACGTGGGCCTCTTCAACGCCGGCCTCAACAAGCCCCGGTTCTTCATGGATATCGACGAAGACAACTGGGACATGATCATGAACGTCAACACCAAGGCGATGTGGCTGGGCATGCAGGAAACCGCCCGCCAGATGATCAAGCAGGGTCCGATGGAGGATCATCCCTACAAGCTGATCAACGTGGGCTCGATCGCCTCGCGCAAGCCGCTGGTGGATGTGACGGTGTACTGCACCTCGAAATACGGCTGCCTGGCGCTGACCCACTGCGGCGCGATCGCGCTCAGCGAGCACAACATCACCGTCAACGGCTATGCGCCCGGCGTGGTGGTGACCCCGCTTTGGGAGCAGCTCGACAAGGATCTGGTGGACATCGGCTTCAAGGAGCGCGAAGGCCAGGCCTATGACGACATCGTCCGCGACGCGCTGCAGATCAAGCGCGTGTCCTATCCCGACGACATCACCGGCACCGCGTCGTTCCTGGCAAGCGACGACAGCGACTACATGACCGGCCAGATGATCCACATCGACGGCGGCTGGTGCATCCAGTGACGTCGTAGGGTGCGCATTCACTGCGCACCGCCCCCTGAACCTTTCACAAAGAGGTGCGCAATGAATGCGCACCCTACGGAGTATCGCCATGTCACGCGCACTTATGCCCAACCTGCTGACGCCGCAGGATCTTGAACCCAACTGGAAATGGGAAGGCCGCATTCCCGCCTGGGGCCACACCTCGGTCGATTTCGAACGCCGGATCGACCACGACCGCCTGCGCCGCTACCGTCTGGCGCGCACCCGGCAGTCGCTCAAGAACTCGCCCGCCGGCACGCTGCTGCTGTTTGACGTGAATAACATCCGCTACGTCAGCGCCACCAAGATCGGCGAATGGGAGCGGGACAAGATGTGCCGCTTCTGCCTGCTGACGGGTGACGACAGCCCCTATGTCTGGGATTTCGGCTCGGCCGCAGTGCATCACAAGAAGTATTCCGACTGGCTGGAGCCCGACCACTGCCTCGCTGGCGTGGTCGGCATGCGCGGCACCATTCCGCCGGAATTCGGCCTGATGAAGAAATACGCCAAGCAGATCGCCGGGCTGATCCGGGACGCGGGCATGGCCGACATGCCCGTGGGCGTGGATTACGCCGAAACGGCGATGTTCCATGCGCTGCAAGAGGAAGGTCTGCATGTCGTGGACGGCCAGCAGATCATGTTGGCGGCGCGTGAGATCAAGAACTGGGACGAGATCCAGCTGCTGACCCAGGCGGCCAGCATGGTCGATGGCGTCTATCACATGATCTACGAAGAGCTGAAGCCGGGCGTGCGCGAGAACGATATCGTCGCGCTTTCCAACAAGATGCTCTACGAGATGGGCTCGGACGACGTCGAGGCGATCAACGCCATCTCGGGCGAGCGCTGCAACCCGCATCCGCACAACTTCACCGACCGCTACTTCCGCCCCGGCGATCAGGCGTTCTTTGACATTCTGCAGTCGTACCAGGGCTATCGCACCTGTTACTACCGGACCTTCAACATCGGCCGCGCGACCAGCGCGCAGAACGACGCCTATGTGAAGGCGCGCGAATGGATCGACGCCTCGATCGACCTTATCCGTCCGGGTGTGAGCACCGACGTGGTTGCGCAGGCCTGGCCCAAGGCCGAGGAGTTCGGGTTCCCGGATGAGGACACGGCCTTTGGTCTGCAGTTCGGCCACGGGCTGGGGCTGGCGCTGCACGAGCGGCCCATCATCAGCCGGGCGGTGTCGCTGGATCATCCGATGGAGATCAAGACCGGCATGGTTTTTGCGCTGGAAACCTATTGCCCGGCCGCCGACGGCTATTCGGCCGCGCGGATCGAGGAAGAAGTGGTGGTGACCGAAACCGGCTGCGAGGTGATCAGCCTCTTCCCGGCCGAGGAACTGCCCATCGCCAACCGTTACTGAGCTGGGTCGAGGGTGGGGGGCTGTCTGCCCCCCACACCCCCCGAGAGTATTTTAGCCAAGAAGAAGACAGGGGCGTCGCGCCCCTCAGAGGACATTGCCATGGCTGCCGCCAAGACCAATACCGAGGATTATCTGCGCATGTACCGGCAGATGGTCCGGATCCGCACTTTCGAGGATAACGCCAACCAGCTTTATCTTTCGGCCAAGATGCCGGGGCTGACGCATATGTACTCCGGCGAGGAGGCCGTCGCCGTGGGCATCTGCGAGGCGCTGACCGACAGCGACCGCATCACCTCGACCCACCGCGGCCACGGTCATTGCGTGGCCAAGGGCGCGGAATTCAAGCAGATGTTCTGCGAGCTTCTGGGCAAGGAAGAGGGCTATTGCCGGGGCAAGGGCGGCTCGATGCATATCGCCGACCAGAGCCACGGCAACCTGGGCGCCAACGCCATTGTCGGCGGGTCCATGGGGATCGCCACCGGCTCGGCCCTGCGTGCCAAGCTGCAGGGCGCGGACGACGTGACGGTCTGTTTCTTCGGCGACGGCGCCACGGCCCAGGGGCTGCTCTATGAGGTCATGAACATGGCCGCGCTGTGGAACCTGCCGGTGATCTACGCCTGCGAGAACAACGGTTATTCCGAATACACCAGGACCGAAGAGATCGCCGCCGGGTCGATCACCGCCCGCGCCGAGGCCTTCGGGATCGAGGCGCATCAGGTCGACGGGCAGGACGTGCTGGCGGTCAACGCATTGACGCAGAAGCTGGTCGAGCGCGCCCGCAAGGGCGAGGGCCCGTTCTTCATGGAGCTGATGACCTACCGCTATCACGGCCACCATGTGGGCGACATCAACCGCGAATATTACCGGTCCAAGGACGAAGAGAAGGACTGGAAGGACAACCGCGACCCGATCATCCGCTTCCGCGGCTGGCTGGTCGAGCAGGGCATCGCCACCGAGGACGAGATCGAGGCGATGAACGCCGAGGTCAAGGAGGATGCGGCCGCCGCCGTCGACTATGCGCTGAACGCAAAATACCCGGACGCGTCCGAGGTCGACATGCACGTCTTTACCGACGTCGAACACGCGCTGGCTTGAGGAGGAAGCGATGCGAGATATTACCCTGTCCCAGGCCGTCAACGAGGCCCTTGCCGAGGAAATGCGCCGCGACGAGACCGTCTTTATCATCGGCGAGGACGTGGCCGAGGCCGGCACACCCTTCAAGGTGCTGTCGGGCCTTGTCGAGGAATTCGGCACCGACCGCGTCATCGACACGCCCATCGCCGAGCCCGGTTTCATGGGGCTGGCCGTGGGTGCGGCGATGACCGGCGCGCGGCCCGTGGTCGATCTGATGTTCGGCGATTTCATCTTTCTGATCATGGACCAGCTCTGCAACCAGGCGGCCAAGACGCATTACATGTCGGGCGGCAAGCTGAACGTGCCGCTGGTGCTGCGCACCAATCTCGGGGCGACGCGGCGGTCTGCCGCGCAGCACAGCCAGTCGCTGCACGCGCTGGTCGCGCATATCCCGGGGCTCAAGGTGGCGATGCCGTCCTCGGCCTATGAGGCCAAGGGCCTGATGAAGACCGCGATCCGCGACAACAACCCGGTCGTGATCTTCGAAGACAAGCTGATGTACCAGGAAAAGGCCCCGGTCCCGGAAGAGGAATTCCTGATCCCCTTCGGCCAGGCCAACGTCAAGCGCGAGGGCACCGACATCACCCTGATCGGCACCTCGTCGATGGTGCAGATATGCGAAAAGGCCGCCGAGATTCTGGCCAAGGAAGGCATCGATGCCGAGGTGATCGACCCGCGCACCATCGTGCCGCTGGACGAGGCGACGCTTTTGGCCTCGGCCAAGAAGACCAGCCGCGTGATCGTCGTGGACGAGGGGCACCAGAGCTTTGGCGTCACCTCGGAAATCGCCAGCCGGATCAACGAAAAGGCCTTTTATCACCTCGATGCGCCGGTGCTGCGCATGGGGGCGATGGACGTGCCGGTGCCGTTCTCGCCCGCGCTCGAGGATCTGACCGTGCCGACGCCCCAAGGCGTGGCCGAAAAGGCCCGTATGCTGGTGGCGGGGGAGATGATCCATGCCGCTTGATGTCATCATGCCCGCGCTCGGCATGGCGCAGGAAACCGGCGTGATCGTGACCTGGCACAAGAAACCGGGTGACGCGGTCGCCGAGGGCGACGTGCTGTTCGAGGTGGAAACCGACAAGGCGACGATGGAGGTCGAGGCGCAGGGCGCGGGCTTTCTCTCGGGCGTCAGCGCCGGAGAGGGCGACGAGGTGCCCGTCGGCAACGTCATCGCCCGGATCACCGACAGCGCCGAGCCCGACGCGGCGCCGTCCGCCGCCGCCGGGGACCCTCCCACCCCCGACGGCGGCGGCTCCGACCTGCCCGAGGGCGCGCAGATCATCATGCCGACGCTCGGTATGGCGCAGGATTCGGGCCTGCTGGTCGGCTGGCTGGCCAAGCCGGGCGACAAGGTCGGCGCCGACGATCCGCTTTTCGAGGTCGAGACCGACAAGTCCACGATGGAGGTGCCCGCCGGTGCCGAGGGCTATCTGGCCGCCTGCCTCGCGCGGGCTGGCGAAGACGTGCCGACCGGCCAGGTCATCGCCATCCTGACCGCAGAGGCCCCTTCGGAAACCATCGAACGCAGCGCCCTTGACGGCGGTGCCCCCGCACCCGCACCCGCCGCCGAGGCACCCGCCGAAAAGGCTCCGGCAGCCAAACCCGCACCGGCCGCGAAAGCCGCGCCCGTGCCCGCGCCGGCGACCGGCGGCAAGATCCTCGCCTCGCCCAAGGCGAAGCGCCTGGCGCTGGAACAGGGGCTCGATCTGGGGCGTTTGGTTGCAGAGGGCGTGCCGCAGCCTTACCATGTTGCGGATATCGAGACGCTCAAGCACCTGCCTGCCGAGGCTGCGCCGGCCGCCGGGGCCACCCCCGCCGCCGCCAGCCTGCATCTGACGGCAGAGCTGCCCGCCGAGGGCTTCACCGCCTTCGCGGCCTGGGCCGCCGACGCCGCCGGGCTCAAGGATGCTGGCGCGCTGCTGGCGGGTCTGGGCGGGGCCTGCCTGCCGGGCGACGCGGCCATCGTGGCCGTCGAGGCCGCGGGGCGCCGCCGCCTCTTCAGCATGGCCGCCGGGCCGCTGGCGGGCGTGACCGAAACCGACGACGCCACGCCCGATCTGGTCGTGCGCGATCTGCGTCTCAGCCGGATCACCGGCCTGCGCCTGGGGGCCGAGGCCGCCCCGGTGCTCAGCCTGACCTCGACTGGATCGGGCGTGGCCCTGACGCTGGAATGCGCACCAGGCCAATTGCGCCCCGAGGACGCGCTTTCGCTGATTTCCGACTTCGCGGGTCGGCTCGAGCAACCGCTCCGCCACCTGCTGTAACGACAAGGACACCTGACATGACCGCCCATGACCCGAAATTCGACACCCTGCCCACCGATCTATACATCGACGGCGGCTTCCGTGCGGGCAGCGGGGGCGAACGTTTCGACGTTCTGAACCCCGCCACCGAAACGGTGATCGCCTCTGTCGCCTCGGCCGAGATCGCCGATGCCGACGCCGCGCTCGACGCCGCCGAAAAGGCGATGGCCGACTGGGCCGCGCGCACCCCGCGCCAGCGCTCCGAAGTGCTGCGCAAGGCCTGGGAACTGATGACCGCGCGGCTCGAGGATTTCGCCCATCTCATCACGCTGGAAAACGGCAAGGCCCGCGCCGATGCGATGGGCGAGGCGACCTATGCCGCCGAATTCTTCCGCTGGTTCGCCGAAGAGGCCGTTCGCGCCGACGGGCTGATCACCCACGCGCCCGCCTCGGGCGCGCGCATCATGGTGCAGCACAAGCCCGCCGGGCTGGCCGTGCTGGTCACGCCGTGGAACTACCCCGCCGCCATGGGCACCCGCAAGATCGCGCCCGCGCTTGCCGCTGGCTGCGCGGTGATCATCAAGCCCGCCTCCGAAACCCCGCTGACCATGCTGGCGCTGATGCCGCTTCTGGAAGAGGCGGGCGTGCCGCCGGGGCTGGTCAACGTGCTGCCGTCCAAACGCACCGGCGCGCTGGTCGATCACATGCTGCACGACCCGCGCGTGCGCGTCGTCAGCTTCACCGGTTCGACCGGCGTGGGCCGCAAGCTGCTGCATTCCGCCGCCGATCAGGTGCTGAAACCGGCGATGGAACTGGGCGGCAACGCGCCGCTTCTGGTCTTCGAGGATGCCGATCTGGACGCCGCCGTCGAAGGCGCGATGCTGGCCAAGATGCGCAACCTCGGCGAGGCCTGCACCGCCGCCAACCGGTTCTACGTGCACGAAGCCGTGGCCGAGGCCTTCACGGCGAAATTCACCGCTGCCATGGCCGCGCTCAAGATGGGCGACGGCACCGATCCGTCGGTCGACGTGGGCCCGCTGGTCAACGCCAGCACCCGCGACAAGGTGGCCGAATTCGTCGCCGACGCGGTCGCCAAGGGGGCCAAGATCGAATGCGGCGGCACCGCGCCCGAGGGGACGGGGTACTACTATCCGCCCACCGTCCTGTCGAACGTGTCCGAGGATGCCGACTGCGTCCATGACGAGATCTTCGGCCCCGTCGCCGCGATCCAGACCTTCACCGATCAAGAGGACGTCATCCGCCGCGCCAACGACACCGAATACGGGCTGGTGGCCTATGTCTTCTCCGAGGACATGAAGCGCGCGCTGCAGGTCTGCGAGCGGCTGGATTACGGCATGGTCGGGCTCAACCGCGGCCTGGTCAGCGACCCCGCAGCCCCCTTCGGCGGCACCAAGCAATCGGGCCTCGGGCGCGAAGGCGGCCACGAGGGGATGCTCGAATTCATGGAAACCCAGTACATCTCGGCCAGCTGGTAAGGGGGCGATCATGTCGGACGTCATCGCACCGCCCTCGGTCCGGGCTCTGGCCCTGGAAAAGGGCATCGACATCGAAAAGCTGGCCCGCGATCTGGGCCGCACCTCGATCGCGCGCGAGGATCTGGAGGGGGGCGGCAAAGCCTCTGCTCCTGCGCCCGCCGGGGACACCTCGTATTGGGAGGTGGACCACAGCCAATACGGCCCCGTCACCGAAGAACCGATGAGCCGTTTCGGCCTGCGCGCCGCGGCCAATCTGGGGGCGGCCAATGCGCTGATCCCGCAGGTCACCCATCACGACCGCGCCGACGTCACCGCCATCGAGGCCTTGCGCCGCGAGCTCAGGCCCGAGGCGCAGGCGCGCGGCGTCCGACTGACCGCGCTGGCGTTTCAGGTCAAGGCGCTGGCGCGCTGCCTGCGCGAATTCCCCCGCTTCAACGCCTCGCTCAGCGCCGATGGCAAGACGCTGATCCTCAAGGATTACGTCCATATCGGCATCGCCGTGGACACCGCCCACGGGCTGATGGTGCCGGTGATCCGCGACGCCGACCGCAAGGGGCTCTGGCAGATCGCGGCCGAGATCACCGATCTCGCCTCCCGCGCGCAGGACCGCAAGATCCGGCCCGAGGAAATGGGCGGCGCGTCGATGAGCATCTCGAACCTCGGCGGCATCGGCGGCATCGGCTTCACCCCCATCGTGAACCCGCCGGAACTTGCGATCCTCGGCATCACCCGGACCGAAACCGTGACCCATTGGGACGGCGACACGCCGCGCCCGGTGCCCATGGTGCCGCTCGATCTCAGCTACGATCACCGGGTGATCAACGGGGCGGATGCGGCGCGCTTCATGACCACGCTGGCCGGGATGCTTGCCGACCCGCGCCGGATGATGGTCTGATCGGGGGCGCAGCTTTCAGGGGGCAACCGACATGACCGCACTCAGCATCGACCTATCGGGCCAGACCGCGCTGGTGACCGGGGCCAGCCGTGGCATCGGGCGGGCGATCGCCGAGGCTCTGTTGGCCTGCGGTGCCAAGGTCATCGGCGTCGGCACCCAGATCGAGGGCGACGAAGACCTCGCGCGCGACCTCGGCGAAGCCTTCCGGCCGCTCAACTGCGATCTCTCGGACCGCGCGCAGGTCGCGGGCATGATCGACGGGCTGGCCTCGGACGGTACGCAGATCGACATCCTGGTCAACAACGCCGGCATCATCCGCCGCGCCGCCGCGGCGGAACACAGCATGGCCGATTGGGACGCGGTGCTGGACGTCAACCTCGACGCCGCCTTCCTGCTGGCCCGCGATCTGGGTCGGGGGATGGTGGCGCGGGGGCGCGGCAAGATCGTCTTCGTCGCCTCGGTGCTGTCGTTCCAGGGCGGCATCCTCGTGCCCGGCTACGCCGCCAGCAAAGGCGCCATCGCCCAACTGACCCGCGCTTTGGCCAATGAATGGGCCGCACACGGCGTCAACGTGAACGCCGTCGCCCCCGGCTATGTCGCCACCGACAACACCGCCGCGCTTCAGTCCGATCAGGACCGCACCGCGGCGCTCATGGCGCGGGTGCCCGCCGGCCGCTGGGGCCGCCCCCAAGAGATCGCGGGCCCCGTGGCCTTCCTCGCCAGCGATCTGGCGGCGTTCATGCACGGTGCCGTGGTGCCCGTCGACGGCGGCTGGCTGGCGCGCTAGCGCGCCACGGCGCGAAACCCCATTGGCGGCGGCCGCGTTTTCGGCCACCTTGCGGCAAACCCGCCGCACAACTCTCAGGGCAGAATGGCCGCCACATACGACACCACCCCGCAGCGCAGCCGCTATGACGTGATCATCGTCGGCGGCGCCATCATGGGCGCCGCGACCGCGTGGTTCCTGACCGAAATGCCCGATTTCGACGGCACGGTCCTGGTGATCGAGCGCGACCCGACCTACGCCCAAAGCGCCACGATGCTGACGACCTCGTGCATGAGGCAGCAGTTCTCGACCGCGCTCAACGTGCGGATCAGCCAGTTCGCGGCCGATTTCGTCACCAACCTGCGCGGGTATATGGGCGGCGACGACCGCGTGCCCCAGCTGTCGATCCACTCTTTCGGCTATATGTACCTCGCCGATACTCAGGCCTTCGCCGAGGTGCTGCGCGCCAATCAGCGCATCCAGCGCGACGCCGGGGCGGCGACGCAATTGATGACGCCCGACGAGATCCGCCGCGCCTATCCGTTCTACAACGTCGATGACATCGTCCTGGGCTCGATCAACCTAGTGAACGAAGGCTACTTCGACGCCTCCGCCGTCTTCGACTGGCTGCGCCGCAAGGGGCGCGAGCGCGGGGTCGAATACCTGTCGGGCGAGGTCGCGGCGATGACCCGCAACGCCTCCGGCACGCGGGTCGAAAGCGTGACTTTGGCCTCGGGCCAGGTGCTGTCCTGCGGCCATGTGGTCAACGCCTCGGGCGCGCGGGCGGCGCGTACGGCGGCGATGGCCGGGATCGACCTGCCGGTCGAGCCGCGCAAGCGATATTCCTGGGTCTTCCGCGCCGAACATCCGCTTGACCGCGACCTGCCGCTGACCATTGACCCTTCGGGTGTGCATGTGCGCGAAAACGGCGGCGGCACCTATCAGGCCGGGGCGCATTCCGACATCGACCCGGCGGTGGACCCGGACGATTTCACGATGGACTTCGGCCTCTGGGAAAACCACGTCTGGCCGGTGCTCGCGACCCGCATCCCCCAGTTCGAGTCGATCCGGGTCGAGGCGGAATGGGCCGGGCATTACGCCATGAACACTGTCGATCACAACGCCATCATGGGGCCCCACCCGGTGGTCGGGAATTTCATCTTCCTCAACGGCTTTTCAGGCCACGGGCTGCAACAGGCCCCGGCGATGGGGCGCGGCACCGCCGAATGGCTGACCTACGGCGGCTATCGCAGCCTCGATCTGACCCCGTTCCACATCGACCGGATCCTCTCGGGCGCGCCATTGGTGGAGAGTGCCGTGATATGACGGCCCGGGCGGCCGCTTTGCTGCGGCGCGGCAGGGAATTATGTGGATTTCAACGCATGATTGAACCAAGCTGCGCGAGGGGCCGGGAGGACGGTCCCCGCAACGCCGCGCGGCGGTTCCGGACATGACACCAAAGCCGCCGTTTTCCCGGTGGCCGTCATGCCAGGGCACGCGCGGTCCGGCACTTTTACGACTGCATTTCTAGGGAGGACATAAATCATGAACCTGAGACCGGATCCGACATTCCACGCCACGCCTAAGCTCGCGATGCAGGCCCCGCCGGAAACGCTCGCCTTCACCCTGATGCTCAGCCCCGACGGCTCGCAGCCCGACGGGCTTGCCGTGGTCGACGTCGACCCGACGTCCAAGACCTATGGCCAGATCGTCCATTCCCTGATGATGCCCAACAAAGGTGACGAATTTCACCATTTCGGCTGGAACGCCTGTTCCTCGGCGCTGTCGCCGCTCACCGGCCACGCCTTCCTGGAACGCCGCTATCTGATCATCCCGGGCATCCGGTCGTCGCGCATCTACGTCGTCGACGTGAAGGACCCACTCAAGGCCAAGATCCACAAGATCATCGAACCCGAAGAGCTGATGGCCAAGACCGGCTATTCCCGCCCGCACACGATCCATTGCGGCCCCGAGGGCATCTATGTCAGCACCCTGGGTGGCGGCGGCGCGGATGGCACCGACGGCCCTCCGGGTATCTTCATCATGGATTGCGAGACCTTCGACATCCTCGGCCGCTACGAGATGGACCGGGGCATCTAGGACAAGCATTACGATTTCTGGTGGAACCTGCCGCGCGATTACATGGTCAGCTCGGAATGGGGCCTGCCGCCGCAATTCGAGAACGGCATCGTGCCCGAGGATTTGCTGAGCAACAAATACGGCCACCACATCCATTTCTGGGACCTGCGCGGGCGCAAGGTGGTCAAGAGCATCGATCTAGGCGCCAATCACCAGATGGCGCTCGAGATTCGGCCCGCACATGATCCGGTCAAGGAATACGGCTTTTGCGGCGTGGTGGTGGACACGACCAACCTGCAAGGCGCGATCTTCACCTGGTGGCGCGACGACAACGGCGAATGGCAGGCCAAGAAGACCATCACCATCGACCCGGTGCCCGCCGATGCCGACGACCTGCCCGAGCTGCTAAAGGGCTTCGGCGCCTGCCCGCCGCTGGTCACGGACATCGACCTCAGCCTCGACGACAAGTATCTTTACGTCGCCTGCTGGGGCCTGGGCGAAATGCACCAATACGACGTCAGCGACCCGTTCAACCCGGTGCTGGCGGGCAAGGTCGAGATCGGCGGCATCGTCCGCAAGACCAAGCATCCCAACGGCAAGGACTTCGGCTATGGCCCGCAGATGGTCGAGATCAGCCGCGACGGCAAGCGGGTCTACTGGACCAACTCGCTCTATTCCACCTGGGACGACCAGTTCTATCCCGGCGACCGGGGGGCGGCGATGGTGATGGCCGATGTGGGCGAGAACGGCGGTCTGACGCTGAACGAGGACTTCTGGGTCGAGTTCCCGGAAGGCTACCGCAGCCACCAGATTCGTCTGGAAGGCGGCGATTGCTCCACCGACAGCTTCTGCTACCCCTCGGTGTGAGAATGCGCAGCGCAGCCCCGGGCTCGACCCGGGGCCTCCGCCGCAGCCGGGCCGGGCAAAATCGGTGGACCGACGCCGAACGGGGCGTCCCCGGCCGCGTACCGGCGCGGCTCCCGCAGCCACCAGCTCCCTCTCGCGGGCACCGCCTGCGCCACCGGCAGCCTCTGCTACCCCCCGGTGTGAGAATGCGCAGCGCAGCCCCGGGCTCGACCCGGGGCCTCCACCGCAGCCCTGTCACGAGGCCCCGGGGCAGGCCCGGGGCTGTGTCGCGTGGGTGACGCGGGCAGCACCATGGCGGCGCTCTGGGGCGCGGTGATCCTGTCGGGGCTCTACCACGGGCTCAACCCCGGTATGGGCTGGCCATTGGCGGTCTCCGCCGGGCTGATGGCGCGCCGGGCCTCGGCGCTTGGGCAGGCGCTGGCGTTGCTGGCTCTGGGCCATTTCGTGGCCATGCTGGCGATCCTGCTGCCGTTCTCGGCCATGGCGACGCTGGTCACCTACGAGGTGCAGATCCGCGCCGCGGCCGCCCTCGCGGTCATGGCCTTGGGGGTTTACCTGCTGATCAACCGGCGCCATCCGCGTTTTCTGGCGCGGGTGAAACCCACGCATCTGGCGCTCTGGTCGTTTCTGGCCGCCATCGCCCATGGCGCGGGGCTGATGCTGGTGCCGATCTATCTGGGCCTTTGCGCGCCGGAAGAGCTCGACGCAGGCCACCGTGCCGCCGGTGAGCTGATGGCGCAGACCGCCGGCATCGCACTGGCGGTGGCGGCGTTGCACACCGCCGTCATGGCGCTGGCGGGATCGGCGCTGGCCATCGGGGTCTACCGCTGGCTGGGTCTGCGGTTCCTGTCGCAAGGCTGGTTCAACCTCGACGCGGTCTGGGCGCTGAGTCTGATCCTCGTGGGCGCCATCGGCCTCTGGACCGCGCTCTGGTAGGGCCGGGCCAAGCCACCAAAAGCCGCCGCTGACCCGTCCTCGTCGCGCCGCCCCTTACGCCCCTTACGCGCTTTGCCAGCCCATCGCGCCAGTGGCCCCGGACCGCCCCACCGTTCCGACCTCCGCCATCCTGCGTCGGGCAGGAAGATGCCGTCCTGACCGCGATCACGCTGCTGTTGACCGGTTCGGTCGTCGTCCGGCCTCTGCTATTCAGCATTGGATGGCCAGAACCTGCCCTTGACCGCAGTCACGCCGCTATCGGCCGGCTGCGTTCTGGCGCATTCTGACCACAGCAACCTCGTGTGAGGTTGGCACGCCCCAAACGCCCCCCGCAACGTCACGCCGCCGAAGGGAGAGCCATGCTCTTACCGCCTCCCACGCCCTTCAAGCCTCCTCGCAGGTTGGACCAAGCCCCCCGACCGGTTGACCGGTCCGCGACCGCCATCGTCCTACCTCCACGATCTCTCGAAGAGCCGGCCAAGCCGGGCATCCCGCGCAGGGTCGCGCCGCCGAAGGGAGAGCCATGCTCTTACCGCCTCCCACGCCCTTCAAGCCCCCTCGCAGGTTGGACCAAGCCCCCCGACCGGTTGACCGGTCCGCAACCGCCATCGTCCGACCTCTACGAGCCCTCGAAGAGCCGGCCAAGCCGGACATCCCGCGCAGGGTCGCGCCACCGAAGGGAGAGCCATGCTCTTACCGCCTCCTACGCCCTTCAAGCCTCCTCGCAGGTTGGACCACCCCCCCCGACCGGTTGACCGGTCCGCGACGGCCATCGTCCGACCTCCACGAGCCCTCGAAGAGCCGGCCAAGCCGGGCATCCCGCGCAAGGTCGCACCGCCGAAGAGCGCGCAAGCCTGTGAGTGGCTGACGTCCGGCCTCCATTACCCTGCGCAGGGTGGGTGGCCCCGGCGCGCCCCCTGGCAATAAGGTGAACCACCCCCCGATCGCATATGCGTCGAGTGACTTTCTCATGCAGGGGAAACGCCCCCGCCGAAGCCCTCGCGCCGCCACCGGTCTACCGGACCACAGGGGGCACCAGCATCCGCAGCGCGGCACCTTCGGCTGGGGCAGGCGGGGGCTGGCGCAGGCGCAGGGCGGTGAAGATGCGGCAGGCGTTGCGGATATCCTCGCGCAGGTCGTGGTAGAGCAGCACGTCGATCCGCCCCTCGGCCAGCAGCGCCCGGTTGTCGGGGTCCAGGTCATGCGCCACGATCACCCGGGGCCGGTGTCCGCGCGCTTCCATCTCGCGCACCAGCCGCCGGTTGCCGCCGCCGACGGAATAAAGCGCCTCGGGCGCGCGCGCGGCCACCTCGGCGGCAAAGCCGGGCGCCACGCCCTCGGCCAGCGTCTCGATCCGCGCCGCCGGACAGAGCCGCGCCAGCTCGGCCCGGAAGCCCTGCGCGCGTTCTTCCTCGCCGCGAAAGCGGTCGTTGCGCAGCGTCACCAGCACCCGCGGCGCGGCCAGATCGGGCAGCCAGCGCGCCATCAGCCAGGCCGCCACCGCGCCCGCCCGCGCATTGTCGAGCCCGACATAGCCCCTGCGCCGGGTGCCTTCCATGTCGCTGGCCAGCGTGACCACCGGGATGCCCGCCGCCTCGAGCCGGTCGATCCCGTCCTTCAGCCGCGCGGCCTCGGGCCCCATGACGATCACCCCGTGCGAGCCGCGCCGCCTCACCCTTTCCATCCCCGCCAGCATGTCGCTCACCGCAAAGCGCACCCGCATGTCGCGCCGCGCGCGGATGACGGCGGGCTGCATCAGCGGCAGTTCTTCGCGCAGCGCCACGTCCAGCGCGTCGATGAAGGTCTGCGGGGCCTCGACCAGCAGATCGATGAACATCTTGCGCCCGCTCAGCGCCAGCTGCGCCGACTGGCTTTCCAGCTCGGCAATGGCGTGGCGCACCCGGTCGGCGGTCTGGGCACGCACCCCGCCGCGGCCGTTCAGCACCCGGTCCACCGTCGCCGTGCCCACGCCCGCCTGCAGGGCGATGTCCTTGACCAGAAACCTGTGCGCCATCTCTCCGCCCGTTCTTGATGGTTTTTTGATGGATTTGCGTGACGCCGCGCAGCCTAGACCGCGCTAGGCTGGGCGCCAAGCATTGATGGGAGGATCAACCATGCTCGATCAGGGAACCGCAGCGCCGGTCTGGCTGTCCGAGGCCGATTGCGACATCGCCGCCTTCGCCGACCACGTGGCGCAGACCACCGCCGCCGCCGACCACCCTTTCGCGACCGAGATCGTCAGCAACATCCCCGTCTATGACGGCCCTGCGCTGGAGCGGGGGGACGAGGCGCAGTGGCGGGCGGTCATGGCAGAATGGAACCGGGTCTTCGCCACCGGCGCGGGGATCATCGCGATCCGGCAGGGTTATACCGATATGGCGCTGATCGACGCGGTGACAGAGGCGCTGAATGCGATCATCGCCGAGGAAGAGGCCACGGGCGCGGGGTCGGGCGATCACTTCGCCGCCGCCGGGGCCAATTCGCGGATCTGGAACGCGCATGAGAAGCTGGGGATCGCCGCGCCCGAGCTCTTTGCGCGCTACAACGCCAACGAATGCGTGCGCCGGGCCAGCGAGGCCTGGCTCGGGTCGGGCTACCAGATCACCACCCAGGCCAATGTGGTGCGCCCCGGCGGCAAGGCGCAGACGGCGCATCGCGACTACCACATGGGGTTCCAGACGGTGGAGACGCTGCGCGGCTACCCGGCGACCCAGCACGCGCTGTCGGCGCAGCTGACCCTGCAGGGGGCGGTGGCGCATTGCGACATGCCGCTGGCCTCTGGGCCGACCAAGCTCCTGCCCTATTCGCAAAGCTACCTGCCGGGTTATATCGCCATCCACCGGCCCGAGTTCCGGGCGCTTTTCGAGGAAAATTATGTGCAGCTGCCCTTGCAGAAGGGCGACCTTTTGTTTTTCAACCCCGCCACGTTCCACGCGGCGGGCGAGAACCGGACGACGGACATCCAGCGCTTTGCCAACCTGATGCAGATCGGGTCGGCCTTTGGCCGCTCGATCGAGATCGTCGACCGGATCCGCCTGTCCAAGGCGGTCTACCCGGCGCTGCTGGCGCTGAAGGAGCGGGTGAGCGCCCGGGCGCTGGACAACATCGTCGCCGCCACGGCCGAGGGCTATCCGTTTCCGGCGAACCTCGATCTGGAAAGCCCGCTGTCGGGCATGGCCCCGCCCAGCCAGCAGGACGTCATGCGCCAGGCGCTGGCCGAAGACTGGACCGCCCGGCGCTTCGCCGAGGCGATCGACGCGCAGGCAGAGTTGAAACGGTCGCACTGAGGGGCGGTGCGCAGTAAATGCGCACCCTACGCCGATGCGCGCGACACCGTAGGGTGCGCCTTCATGGCGCACCGGCCCTGCGCGCGGCGTCTTGGCTTTTTCTGAATATTCATAAGTAAATCAATAACTTATACGTCAGGCCCACTGTCCCACTGTTTCGCGTGCGAAACATTGGGACAGCTTTGCTGACCTAAACCACCTCGATCACATCCTTGTCGATCGCCAGCACGTATCCGCGCCGGGTGATGTTCTTGACCAAGAGCTCACTCACCAGCTGGTTGCCCAGCCCGTCGCGCAGCCGCTTGATCCTTGTGGCCCCCGCCGCCTCGTCGCAATCGGCCTCCGCCCGGCCCGAGATCACCGCCTCGATCTGCGCGCCGGTCAGCATCTCGTCGTCCATCCGCGCCTCCGCCAGCACCGCCAGCGTCTCCATCATCGCGCCCGACAGTTTGAAGCCCATGGTATTCAGATAGACCGTGTTCTCCTCACGGCTGATGATCAGCGAGCTGACCTGGATCCCGGCCCTCTCGATCTGCGCCATGCGCCGGTTCAGCGTCACCAGCATCACCAGGAACACCAGCGCCGCCACCAGAAGTGCTGCGGCAAAGACCAGCAGGATGAAGATCACCATCCGGTAGCTTTCCAGCACATCGGCAAAGGCGGTGCCCGATTGCGCCAGGATCTCCAGCAGCTTGATCTCGGCCTGCGCGGTCAGGTCGTCGTTCTCGACGAAAATCCGCTCGACCCGCGCGTCGAAGGCGTTCGCATCGGGCAGCGTCAGCAGCAGCACCGCGCCCGCGCCCGCCAGGATGGCGACGATGGCCGCGATCCCCATCGCCACGATCCGCGCGCCTGAACGGCGGCTGTCAGTAACGGAGGAAGTAGTCACCGGCATTCGCCTTTTGCTGATCGGTCGGCGCCTCGGCGCTGACCTGAACCACATTGAGCAAGGTCCAGCCGCTGCCTTGCAGACGCTCGGACACCTCGCGCTCGGCCTCCTGCGGATCGCAGGCGTCGATCTGCATCACGCCGTAATGCAGCCGCAGGGGGTTGTCCTGCTTGGCCTTGTAGCCTGCAAAGCAGGCGGCCTGCGCCGTGGCGGGCAGGGCCAGCAGGACCAGGGGAAGAAGAAGATGTTTCATGCCCCGAACCCTGCGCGCAAGCGGGCGGAAATTCAATAACCGCGCTGCGGCTATTCGATAGCAGGGGGGCGATATTGCCTGACCCCGCCGCCCGGACCCAGCCTCGATCCATGGCGCGGCCTGTCCCGCCTGAAAACATCCAGCCACAGGAGGACCCCATGTCCCGCAAATTCATCGCCACCGTTCTGGCCGTGTCGGTCACCATCACCGGCCTTTCGGTCATCCCCGCCCGCGCGTCCGAGGCAGAGGACATCGCCCGCATCCTCGGCACCGCCGCCACGCTCTACATTCTGGGCAACACCGCCCAACGTGCTGAAGACGGACGAACTCACACCCGTCCCGTACATTCGCGGATCCATGACGACAGGTACTACGACCGCAACCGCGATACGGGCCGCGTCTCTGGCGAGAGGGGGCACGACCGCGATAGGGATCGCATCACGCGCGACAGACAACGCGACCGTGTGCGCACGCCCGAGCGCGGGATCCGGCACTGGGATCAGTACCATGCGCGCACCCCGTGGGGCCGGGACGGTCACCGAGACACGAACCGCGCGCGCCAGCCCCATGACGGCGAGCGCTTTCGCGACCACCGCCGCGCCTTGCCCGCAAGCTGCCTGCGCGAGCTGCGCGGCCACCACGGCCATCCCCGCCGTGTCTTTGGCAAACGCTGCCTGAAGAAACGCGCCGATGTGCGCTATCTGCCCGCCGTTTGCGAAACCGGCTTCCGGGGCCGCAGCGGCAAATGGCGCCAGGGCTATCGCGCCGGATGTATGCGGCATCAGGGGTTCCGGATCGCCTGGAACCGCTGAGGCCTTGGCCCCAAGACCGCCGCGCGCAAGCTCCCGCCCTTGCGCGCGTTGCGCTGTCACTCGCCCAGATAGGCGCGCAATGCCTCGGGTGGATTGCGGAAAAGCTCGGCCGTGGCCACCGCCGGATGCGCCACGAAATCGGCCACCAGCACCGTCAGATCGGCAAAGCGCCGCGCGTCCTCGGGGTCGTGGCTGACCATCAGCACCAGCGCGCCGATCTCTTCGGCCACCTCGCGCACCAGCGCCAGCATCTCGGCTTTCAGCGCCGGACCCAGCGCCGCGAAGGGCTCGTCCAGCGCCATGATGGGCCGCGCCTGCAACAGCACCCGCGCCAGCGCCGCGCGGCTTTGCTGGCCGCCCGACAGCGCGCCCGGTTTGCGCCGCTCCATCGCGTCCAGCCCGACCCGCGCCAGCGCCGCGCCGATCCGCTTGCGCCCCTCGGCGTCCGGCGCGCGCCCGTCGGGCCGCACCGCCAGCCCGAGGTTCCGCATCAGGTCGAGATGCGGAAAGAGGTTGTTCTCCTGAAACAGCATCCCCACCGGGCGCTGGTCGGGCGGCAGCCCCGTGATGTCGCGCCCCTGCCAGAGGATCCGCCCCGCCTTTGGCCGCAGAAAGCCCGCTATGGTATCGAGCAGCGTCGACTTGCCCGCCCCCGACGGCCCGATCACCGCCACCCGAGCGGCGGGCGGCAGCTCGAGATCGGCAGTCAGGGTGAAATCCCCGGTTTCGATGCGAACGTTCTCAAGCCTCAGCATTCACCCGCCCCCCGCGATCGAACAGCCAGAACAGCGCCAGGCTCAGCGCCAGCAACAACAGCGCCGCGCCCGCCGCCGCCTCCATCCGGTAGGACCCCATCAGCCGGTAGACCGCCAGCGGCAGCGTCGTCCGGTCGGGATCGGCGAAAAGCGCGATCACCCCCAGATCGCCCATCGACAACGCCGCCGTCAGCCCGGCGGCAAAGCCCAGCGGGCGGCGCAGGCGCGGCAGGAACACCAGCCGCGTCCAGGCCCAGGGCGTCAGCCCCAGTGCGTGGCTCAGCCGCGCGAAATCGGCGCGCACCGCCTCGGCCTCGGGGCGCAGGATGCGCAGCGCAAAGGGCAGCGCGACCAGCGCGTTGACCAGCGCGGTGACCACCAGCGCCAGGTCGAACGGGTTGGCAAACGGTCGCACGATCACGAAGAGCCCGGTGCCCAGCACCAGCGGCGACAGCGCGATGCCCGCCAGGCCGACCACCTCGCCCGCTCGCGTCGCCAGCGGCAGCGCCCAGATCAGGCAAAGGACGGTCGACCCCAGCGCCACCGTCACCGAATGCGTCGCCGCGCGCCAGACCTCGACCGGCATCAGCGGCAGGCCGGGCAGGCCCCGGACCACGACGCTGGCCAGTGGCGCCAGCAGGAAAAGCGCCGCCAAGACGATCCAGACCCCGTCCGAAATGCGCGCCGCCGCCCCGGCGCCGTCCCAGCGCGTCACCACCCGGTCGAGCCCAATGCCAAAGCCTTCGCCCCGCGACAGCTGCAGCGCCACCAGCCCCGCGGCCAAGGCCAGCCCAAGCTGCACCACCGACAGCACCGCCGCGCGGCCCAGGTCAAAGTCGAACCGCACCGCCTGATAGATCGCCAGCTCGATCGTCGTGGCGCGCGGCCCGCCGCCCAGCGTCAGCGCGACGGCAAAGCTCGACAGGCAGATGACGAAGATCACGGCAAAGGCCCCCGGCGCGATCCGCGCCAGCATCGGCGCCTCGATGGTGCGGACCATCGCGCCCGGGCTCAGCCCCAGCGACGCCGCCAGCCGCAGCCGCTCTGCCGGGATCGCCAGCCAGCCCTGCAGGATCAGCCGCGTCGCCAGCGGCAGGTTGAAGAACACATGCGCCAGCACGACGCCATGCAGGCCGTAGATGCTGAACCCCGGCAGGCCAAGGGCGCGCAGCGCGTCGTTGACCAGCCCCTGCTGGCCGAAGACCGCGATCAGCCCCAGCACCGCCACGATCACCGGCAGGATGAACGGCGCGCCCAACAGCGCGATCAGCAGGCCCCGGCCCGCAAAGCGCCGCCGCGCCAGCGCCCGCGCCACCGGGATCGCAAACAGCACCGACAGCGCCGCCGACAGCGTCGCCTGCACCAGCGTGAACCGCAGCGCCTGGCCAAAGCCCGGCCCCAGGCCCGCGCCGCCCCCGGCAAAGACCAGCACCGCGGCGACAGGGCCCAGCGTAAGCCCCGCCACCGCCAGCGCGGCGATTATTGCGACAGGCCGGAGCGCCATGCCTCGATCGCCTGATCCCGCAGGGCCGCCGCCTCATCCTCGGAATAAAAGAGCACCTTTTCCGGCAGGTCGAGCTGCTGGAACCCCTCGGGCCACTTGTCCTGCGGCAGGGCCGCCGGGATCGACCAGTTGCCGGTGGCGATCATGCCCTGGAAATCCTCGCTCAGGACGAACTCCATGAACTGGTCCGCCAGCTCGGGCTGGTCCGTGCCGGCCACCTTGGCGGCCAGCTCGACCATAAAGTAATGCCCCTCGGGGAAGATCGCCGCCTTCTTGGTCAAGTCCTCCTCGGCGATGATGTGATAGGCGGGCGACGTGGTGTAGCTCAGCACCATGTCCGCCTCGCCATCGGTAAAGAGGCCATAGCTTTCCGACCAGCCCTTGGTCACCGTCAGGATCTTCGGCGCCAGCCTGGCCCAGGCCGCTTCCGCGCCCTCGCCATAGACCGCCTGCACCCACAGCACCAGCGCCAGCCCCGAGATCGAGCTGCGCGGATCCTGGATCACGATCTTCAGATCGTCCGGCGCCTCCAGCAGCGCCTCGAAACTCGCGGGCGCCTCTTTCAGCCGCGTGGTGTCGTAGACGAATGCCGTGTGACCGTAGTTGAACGGCAGAAAGACGTCGTCGGTCCAGTCGATGGGCAGTGTCAGCGCGCCCGTATCGACCCCGTGCGCTGCGAAAAGCCCGCTCTCGCGCGCCTTCCTGGTGACGTCGGTGTTCAGCCCGATCACCACATCCGCCTCGGTCCGCTCTCCCTCCAGCAGGATGCGCGGCAGCAGGTCGCCGGGCTTGTACTGCAGATCGCAGCCGCAGCGCGCCTCAAACAGCTCTTCGATCTTCGGGCCGGGGCCCCATTCCGAGGTAAAGTAATCGGGCGCGTAGACCGTCAATACGGGCGTCTGCGCCAGCGCCGCGCTGGCAGTCATCATGGCCGCGGCAATCGTCAGGGCTTTCATCAAGCATCCTCCAATTTTGCGACGGATGGGCAAGATCGGAGGCATTCCGCACCTTCCCTCCGCCGGTGTTAACCGGTTCAGGTTCAACGGGTTCGCATAACGCATCTCAGCCCAAAGGCACCCCGAGGTATGCAAAGACCTAGTGCGCAAGCCGCCCCCATGCAAGCGCAATCCTCACCCCTTCATCTGGTCATAAATATCCCGGGGAGCGCGAGGGGCTGGCCCCTCGCTCCGCCGCTAGCCAGATGCGAAACCGCTTGAGACCGGGACCCCTCTGGCCTACCACACGCGCAAAGGAGTTGCGCCCATGAGCCTGAACACATTCGGACATATCTTCCGCGTCACCACCTGGGGCGAAAGCCACGGCCCCGCGCTTGGCGCGACGGTCGACGGCGTGCCGCCGGGCGTTCCGGTGGACGAGGCCGGGCTGCAGGTCTGGATGGACAAGCGCAAGCCGGGGCAGAACAAATACACCACCCAGCGGCGCGAACCGGACCAGGTGCGCATCCTCTCGGGCGTCTTCGAGGGCCAGACCACCGGCACGCCGGTGCAGCTGATGATCGAGAACACCGACCAGCGCAGCAAGGATTACGGCGACATCGCCGAGAAATTCCGCCCGGGTCACGCCGACATCACCTATTGGCAGAAATACGGCATCCGCGACTATCGCGGTGGCGGGCGGTCCTCGGCGCGCGAAACCGCCGCGCGGGTCGCGGCGGGGGGCCTCGCGCGCGCCGCGCTGGCGATGCTCGCCCCGGGGATCCGGATCACCGGCTATATGGTGCAGATGGGCCCGCGCGGCATCGACCGGAACCGCTTCGACTGGGACGAGATCGCCCGCAACCCCTTCTGGTGCCCCGACCCTGATGCGGCGGCGGATTGGGCGGAGTACCTCGACAATCTGCGCAAGTCCGGCGACAGCGTCGGCGCGGTGATCGAGGTGACGGCGCGCGGTGTGCCCGCGGGGCTCGGCGCGCCGGTTTACGGCAAGATCGACACCGATCTCGCCGCCGCGATGATGTCGATCAATGCCGTCAAGGGCGTCGAGATCGGCGAGGGCATGGCGGCCGCGGCGCTGACCGGTGCTGCCAATGCCGACGAGATCGCCATGGGCCCCGACGGGCCGGTCTACAATTCCAACCACGCCGGCGGCGTGCTGGGCGGGATCACCACCGGGCAGGATCTGGTGGTGCGTTTCGCGGTGAAACCGACCTCGTCGATCCTGACCCCGCGCCGTACGATCACCAAATCCGGCGACGAGACCGAGATCGTCACCAAGGGCCGCCACGACCCTTGCGTCGGCATCCGCGCCGTGCCGGTGGGCGAGGCGATGATGGCCTGCGTCGTGCTCGACCATCTGTTGCTGCACCGCGGCCATGTCGGCGCCAATCGGGGTGCGATCGGCCCGGCCTGAGCTTCGGGCCGGACCGGCCCTCATCGGAACTTCACCGCCACCCGCCTCTGCCCGATCAGGCGTCGGCAGATTTGGCGAGCTGCACGGCCAGGATGCCGAAGGTGATCACCGCCACGCCCACGATGTCCAGCGGGCCGAGCCGTTCGCTCAGGATCAGCGCGGCGATGGCGACGCCCAGAAACGGGTTGAGAAAGTGGAAGGTGGCCGCGCGCACCGCGCCGATGCGGTGGACCAGCAGGAACCACACCAGCGTCGCCGCCAGCCCGGGCACCAGCGTGGTATAGACGAAGGCCACGATCAGCGGCCAGGACCAGTCGATGGATATGGTCTCGAACGCCGCAGCCGGGATCGCCAGCCCGGCGCTGCCCACCAGCATCTGCAAGCCGACGATCATCAGAAAATTCCCGCCCGAGGTCGCCCCGCTCAGCGTCAGCGTGGCCACCGTCAGCGCCGCCACCCCGGCGATGCAAAGCCCGACGCCGAACAGATCCACGCCCCCCGACAGCCGCGCGCCCATGATCAGCGTTACCCCGGCGATCCCCGCCACCAGCCCGGCGATGCCCAGAGGCCGGATGCGCGCGCCGTAAAGCCGCCATTGCGCCAGCGCCACCCAGAGCGGCAGCGACGAGGCGATGATCGCCGCCAGCGACGCCTGCACCGTCTGCATCGCGACGAAGTTCAGCCCCAGATAAAGCGTGTTCTGGCAGATGCCGAACAGGAACGTCGCCCGCCATTGCGCCCGCGTCAGCCGCCAGCTTTGCCCCATGGCGCAGGCGATCAGCACCGCCAGCAGGCCCGATATCAGGAACCGCAGCGCCAGCGCGCTCAGCGGCGGGGCGGCGGCCACGATGACCCGCGCCGAGGTAAAGGCCGAGGACCACATCACCGCAAAGGCCAGCCCCATGAGAATTGCGCGCAGGTCCATGTCGTCTCCGGTTCGGTTCGGGCGCAGATGATCCTCTGCGGGCCGCAGGGTCAAGCCATTAAGGGTCAGAGAAATCGATAGAAAAAACGCGGCAGCATGATGCGCAGCGCGTTGTCGCGCAGCCGGACGTGCCGCCAGATGTGAAACCCGGCGTGAAAGGCGACGATGGCGGCGAGGATATAGAACTCGGCCGCGTGAACGCGCCCGACCCAGTCGTTGGCGCGCGGCAGGCTCAGCGGCATGCCGATGGGCACGATCCCCCCGGCCCAAAGCTGGCGCGAGGCGGTCACGCCCAGCAGAAAGCCGCTCAGCGCCACGCCGAAGAGCCCCCAGACAAGCGTCTTGTGCAGCGCCTGGTGCACGACCCGGGCGCGCGGGCCCAGCTTGGGCCCGGGGCGGCTGGCCAGGCCGCGGCGCAGGTAATCGGCCCACCAGATCAGCGCCAGCGTGACGAAGATCAGCCCCAGCACCGAATGCAGCTGCACCGCCCAGGATCCGATGAGCGCCACGTCGCGGGGCTGGACCAGCACGAACCACAGCGTCAGGGGCAGCACGGCCCAATGCAGGCATTTCAGCGCGGTGCGTCGTGTCATGGCGGGGGCCACCCGGTCGTTGCAATGGCCAGGGACGGGCCGGCGCGCGGGGCTTTGCCGGTCCGGTCCGGCAACGCTTGGAGCGGGGCCGGAGTTCTGGCAGACTTGGGTCAAAAGGTGGGCCGTTCGGAGCGCGGATCAAGGCGCCGCGCGCGGCGGAGAAACAGAGGCGGGCAGGGTCATGGGTATCACGAGACGGCATTTCGGGCTGGGGGTCGCGGCGCTGGGGCTGGCCGCCTGCGGCGGCGGCGCACCGGTGCCTTCGCCAGAGCCGGGCGGGCTGCCGCCCGATCTGCGGCCCGCGCCGAACCCCGGCTACGCCGCCTGGGTCGCCGATTTCCGCAGCCGCGCCGGTGGCTATGGCCTCAGCGACGGAGCGCTGGCGCTGGGCTTTCGCGGCACCGGCTTTTTGCCCGGCGTGATCACCCGCGACCGCAACCAGACAGAGGTCAAGCGCAGCCTCGAGGATTATCTCTCGATCGCCGCCTCGGACGAGCGGATCAGCAAGGGCCGCGCGGCCTATGCCCGTCACCGCGCCACGCTGGCCGCGCTGGAGCAGCGCTACGGCGTCGACGCCCGCATCATCGCCGCGATCTGGGGGCTCGAAAGCTTTTACGGCGAGCGGCGCGGCGAGGTGCCGGTGGTGTCGGCGACTTCGACCCTGGCCTATGACGGGCGGCGCGGGGCGTTCTTTGAAAAGCAGCTCGTGGCGGCGCTGAAGATTTTGCAGAACGGCGATGTGAGCGCCTCGCGGCTGGTGGGCAGCTGGGCCGGGGCGATGGGGCATACTCAGTTTATTCCCACGTCTTATCAGGCCTTTGCGGTGGATTTCACCGGTGACGGGCGGCGTGACATCTGGTCGGAGGATCCGACCGACGCGCTGGCCTCGACCGCCGCGTATCTGGCGCGCAACGGCTGGTCGCGCGGGCTGCGCTGGGGCGGAGAGGTCGGCAACGGCGCACCGCAGGGCAGCGTGATCCAGCCGCAGGCGGGCGGGCCGCAATTCGCCGTGACGGGCAATTTCCGCGCCATCAAGCGCTACAACAATTCGGATGCCTATGCGATCGGGGTGGGCCATCTGGCCGATCGGATCGGCGGGGCGGGGCCGCTGCGCGGCACGTTTCCGCCGGACGAATACGGGCTGACCAAGGACGACCGCATCGCGCTGCAAAAGCGGCTGACGGCACGGGGTTACGACACCGGCGGGGCGGATGGCGTGATCGGAACCAAGACGCGCGAGGCGATCAGCGCCTATCAGGCGCGGTTCGGGCTGGAGGTGACGGGCGATCCGTCGCCGGCGCTGTTGCGGCGGCTTTAGCGACCGTCCGCCGTACGGTCATGTCGCGGACTCAAGGCCGCAGGCTGCCGCTTTGAGGAGGTTGGCGCATCGCTCATTCGAGGCAATGACCTGGCGGGGATCAAGCGCGCGTAGCTGCAGCGCACCCCACGGGCAGGCGCTAATGCCGACCGATGTTCTCTGTCCCGCTGTCGCGGAATCAAGGCCGAAGGCCGCCGCGACCAGCGCCTGCCCGTCCCGGCGGGCTGGCGCTTTGGCCGATGTGGGCGCATCGTTCGTTCGGTGCAATGACTTGGCGGGGATTAAGCGCATAGACTGGATGTTGCGGCGCCACCCCACGGGCAGGCGCTGGTCGCGGCGGCATTGGCGGGGCGGCTATATGATTGAGATCATTTCTATCGGACGCGTGGCCTGCCACAAGAGGCCGTACAACGAAAGGTGGAACGGTTCATGAAACGATATCTCTTGCCCGCGGCGCTTATCCTTATGCCGGTCGTAGTTGGCGCGCAGAGCGGGACGCACGGCGCGGATCATAGCCACATGGATCATGGCAGCCATGGCGTGACGCCCGCGCCGGCCCCCGCGCCGCTCAGCGAGGGCGGGCAGGCGGCCTTTGCGGCAATCCAGGAGGTGGTGGCGGCGCTGATGGCCGATTCCGGCACCGACTGGACGCAAGTCGATATCGAGGCGCTGCGCCAGCATCTGATCGACATGGACAACGTCACCCTGCGCGCCAAAGTTCGGGCGGAGGATATCGAGGGCGGAGCGCGTTTCGAGGTCACCTCGGACGTGCCGGGCGTCATGGCCTCGATCCGGCGGATGATCCCCGCTCATGCCGCCACCGTCGACGGGGTCGAGGGCTGGCGGATGACGGCCGGGGACATCGACGGCGGCGCGGCGCTGACGGTGCAGGGGGGCGATCCCGCCCGGATCCGGGGTCTCGGGTTCATCGGGATCATGACGGTAGGGATGCACCACCAGACGCATCACCTTGCGCTGGCGCGCGGCGGGAACCCGCACGCGCACTGAGGGTCTTTCGTCGAAAAATCCCCAAGGTGCCTGCGCCCGAGTCGCGGCGGCTTTCCCGGCTCTGTCTTGAAGTGACCCACCGGAGCGGCCGTTCATCCCTGCGCAGATCCGTCAGCGCGGCGCATCGGCGCAAATGGGCCGAGCCCCCGCAGGCAGGTCGATTTCTTTGATTTTTTGTCAATTTCGCTGACCTTGGCGGCAGTAGAGCCACGGTCTGTAGGATTGACTGTCAAAGGAGGGGAGACAATGCCCCATGAAAACGGCTCGCCGGACTGGACCGGCGGTAATCCCGGGCTGAACCCCGGTCGCGGCGGCGGCGGAAAACCTGACGGCGCGGGCAGCAAAAAGGGCGATCTCTTCGGCGATCAGCTTGTGCTCTACCGCGATCTCGACCCGACCGATGGCGGCGGGAACGGGGAGCCCGTGCTGGATGGCAACGGACAGCTGATCCCGGTCGGCTATGATTCGACGATGGTTCTGGGGGGCCCTGACGGGCTTTTTCCGATCTATTTCGAGGCTGACGCGGAAGGCGATTACGAGATCCCGCTCGAGCTTTTGCCTTATGTGCAGGAAGTCGAGCTGGAGCGCGCCAACGTCGCCCGTGCGCCGGCCAAGGTGCAGGAAAAGGCGCTGGCCGCGGCGCTGGAAAAGATCATGACCGCCGATGAGATCGATACCGATCCGGCGGGGCGGATCATGTACAGCACCGATGGGGGTGCGACCTTCCTCACGATCGACGCGCCGCTGGAGAACCTCGCGCTCTTTCAGTTCCTGATGACGAACGCGGACGGCTCGCCCGGAGCCTGGCCCGACGTGACCGATCACTGGGATCCGGTGTTCATCGAGCTGCTTGGCGATCCGGTCGCCACCGACGGCTACACCGATCCGGTCTGGGACCCCTCGGCGCTGCTGGGCGCGGCCTGGTCCAAGGAGGGCAAGATCACCCTAGACGCCATGCTTTACGAAAACACCACGCTGGGGGTGAACAAGGTCACCGGATCGGGCGCGACGCTCGCCGTCACCTATTTCGACTTCAGCGACGCGGGCGGCGAGCTTTACGATTACGACCGCGCGGCGACTTACGGCGACACCTGGCTGCAGTGGATCGAGTACGACGAGAACGGCGATCCCTACAACGTGCAGGGCACGGTCTACGATGCGGTGTTCGGCGGTGTGGACTGGGCGGACGAGTACCTTCTGCTCAACGATCAGGGGAACACGGACCCGAGTGACGACGAATTCGACTATGCCGGGGCGACCGATTCCGGTGTGAACGACTTTGCCGCCGCGGCGGACGACAGCCGGGCTGTGATCGAGTTCATCCACAATTTCCGGGCGTTCGAGATCCCCGCCCCGACGGCGGCGCCCGAACCGGCGCTGGCATCCTCTGCTGCGGCGCTGTCCCACGACGAAGGGCCTGGCGGCGATGACGGGCACGATCACGAACCCGAGGTCGTGATGGGCACGAACCAGCCCGACACCATCGACACCGGCGGCGGCCCGCAGGAGATCCATGGGCTGAACGGCAATGACGTGATCCATGCCGGGGGCGGCCCCGACACGGCCTATGGCGGCAATGGCTCTGACGAGATTTACGGTCAGGGCGGACCCGACATGCTCTATGGCGGCAACGGACGTGACCTGCTGAAAGGCGGCGGCGGCCCGGATACGCTCGAGGGCGGCAATGGCGCCGACACGATCGAGGGTGGCCGCGGCATGGACACCTCGACCGGCGGTGGCGGGCCCGACACGTTCGTCTTTGCCTCGCCGCAGGACGTGCCAGGGCACGGCCCATGCGACGAGGGACGGCGGGAAACCATCACCGATTTCGACCCCAACGTCGACACGGTCGATTTCCGCGGGCTCGGGCTCGACGGGTTCTCGTCCGGTGCCGAGGCCTATCACGCCTGGGCCGTGCAGGACGGAGACAACAGCGTTCTCTACGTCGACACCGACGGCAACCTTGGGGGCGCGCATCCGGCGGAGATGGGCATCCTGCTGTTGGGAGTGGACGCGTCCGACCTGTCGGACAGCTGCTTCCTCTTCTGAGGTTCCATAGAAGCCGACGAACGCCCCGTCATCCTCTGGCGGGGCGTTTGCTTTCCGGCATGGCCAACAAAAAAAGACCCCGCCAGAGATGGCGGGGCCAGTTAGTGCCCTCGCATGAGGCAGGGCACCGGCGGTGTTCTGTGATCTGTCGGAAAGCGCTCAGTTGGGGCGGTCGCTCATCTCGGCGCGGATCTGCTGGCGCAGCACGTCGATGGGCACCGTCTTGCCGTCGCGCTTGAAGTGCCAGTAGGTCCAGCCGTTGCAGCTGGGCGCGCCTTCGAGATGCGCGCCGACCTGATGGATCGAGCCCTTGACGTCGTCGCCCACCAGCGTGCCGTCGGCGCGGACCTTGGCGCTCTTGCCCGAAGGCGAGATCAGCATCTCGCCCGGGCGCAGCATCCCGCGCTCGACCAGCTGGCCGAAGGGCACGCGCGGCTCGGCGCGCTTGGACTGGCTGACCTCCAAAGCGGTCTTGTCGAAGCGGCGGACCTTGTCCAGGCGCTTTTCGGCGACTTCGCGATAGGCGGCCTCGCGTTCGATGCCGATCCAGTCGCGGCCCAGCATCTTGGCCACGGCGCCGGTGGTGCCAGTGCCGAAGAACGGGTCGAGCACCACGTCGCCGGGTTTGGTCGCGCCGACCAGTACACGGTGCAGCAGGGCCTCGGGCTTTTGCGTCGGATGGGCCTTGTCGCCGTTGGAATCCTTGAGCCGCTCGCCGCCGTTGCAGATCGGGATCACCCAGTCGGACCGCATCTGGATGCCTTCGTTCAGCGCCTTCAGCGCCTCGTAGTTGAAGGTGTATTTCGCGCCTTCGGATTTCGACGCCCAGATCATCGTCTCATGCGCGTTGGTAAAGCGCTTGCCGCGGAAGTTGGGCATCGGGTTCGACTTGCGCCAGACCACGTCGTTGAGGATCCAGAAGCCCGCGTCCTGCAGCGCCGCCCCCACTCGGAAGATGTTGTGATAGGACCCGATCACCCAGATCGCCCCGTCGGGTTTCAAGAGCCGGCGCGCGGCCTTGAGCCAATCCTGGGTGAACCGGTCGTAGGCCGCGAAGCTGGAAAACTGATCCCAGTGGTCGTCGACCGCGTCGACGCGGGAATTGTCGGGGCGGTGCAGATCGCCCTTGAGCTGCAGGTTATAGGGCGGATCGGCAAAGATTAGATCGATGGACGCCTCGGGGAGCGCGTTCATCACCTCGATGCAATCGCCATCGAGAATCGTGTTGAGAGGGAGCGCCGAGGCGCCCGTGGGTTTTGTCATCGTTTTCATTCTCTGCCTCTGTCCCCGACGCATGAATTGCGCTCTGTGGTTGCAGATGAATGTGAGTCAAAGCTGATTCGCGGTCAATTTCTTTTTTGAATCAGTCGGTTACGTTTTTATCTTGATACAAGATATTGTGCACCGGCTTGAACGACCGTCTATGGTGTGGGGTCACGCCGAGATTTTGAAGCGCCGATCTGTGGCTTTTCGACGGGTATCCCATGTTCGTCTCCCAGCCGTAGCCGGGATAGTGTTGCGCCAAATCCCACATGATGCGATCGCGCCATATTTTGGCCACAATCGAGGCCGCCGCGATGCTGTGTGAACGGGCGTCGCCCTTGATCACGGGCGTCGCCGGGCAGGGCAGATCGCGGGGCAGGCGGTTGCCGTCGACCAGCAGGTGATCGGGCCGATGCGGCAGGGCGGCGACGGCGCGGCGCATGGCGAGGTGGCTGGCCTGAAGGATGTTGATCTCGTCGATCTCTTCGACGCTGGCCTCGCCGATGCCGACCTCGGCGCTGGCGCGCACAAGGTCGCAGAGCGTTTCGCGCTGCTTTAGCGTCAGTTTCTTGGAGTCGTTCAGCCCTTGGGGAATGGCGGCGGGGTTCAGCACCACGGCGGCGGCCACCACGGGGCCGGCCAGAGGGCCGCGCCCGACCTCGTCCACCCCGGCGATGCGGGTGAGGCCACGGGCGTGCAGCGCCTCTTCGAATGCGAAATCCGGTCCCATGCGGGCAGATTGCAAAGCGTGGGCGGCGGCGCAAGGGCAATGCTGGACCCGGGATAGATCTTTTCGGCTCGGGCGCGCGGGCGTAGGCTGTCCGGCGGAGGAGGGGGCGCGTCTGGATCAGGAACCGGTCATTCGATTGGCGGTCTTGCTGGCGATGCTGGCGCTGATGGCCGCGTGGGAGCTGGCCGCGCCCCGGCGGCGGCAGGAGATCCCGCGCCTGCTGCGCTGGTCCAACAACCTGGCGCTGGTGGCGCTGGATGCGCTCTGTGTGCGGCTGGTCTTTCCGGTGGCCGCCGTGGGGCTGGCGGCGGTGGCGCAGCAGAACGGCTGGGGGCTGCTGAACGTGGTGGCGCTGCCGGGCTGGGTGGCCGTCGTGATCGCGGTTCTGGTCTTCGACTTTGCCATCTACCTGCAGCATGTGCTGTTTCACGCGGTGCCGGCGCTTTGGCGGCTGCACCGGGTGCACCACGCGGATCTGGAGTTCGACGTGACCACCGGCCTGCGGTTTCATCCCGTCGAGATCCTGCTGTCGATGGGGATCAAGATGGGGCTGGTGATGGCGCTGGGCCCGCCTGCGGTGGCGGTGCTGCTGTTCGAGGTGCTGCTGAACGCCAGCGCGATGTTCAACCATTCCAACATCCGCCTGCCGCACGCTGTCGATGCGGCGCTGCGGCTGGTCGTGGTGACGCCCGACATGCACCGGGTGCACCATTCGGTCCGCCCGTCCGAGACCAACAGCAATTTCGGCTTCAACGTGCCGTGGTGGGACCGGTTGCTGGGCACCTACCGCGCGCAGCCGCAGGGCGGGCACGAGGGCATGACGCTGGGGATCGAGCAGTTCCGCACCACGCGCGATCTGTGGCTGGACCGGATGCTGGCGCAGCCGCTGCGCGGGCGGGCCGGGGGCTATGCCATCAATCGCGAGCGCAAAGGCGAGCGGGACGGCGGCTGAGCCGCCCGGTCACACGGGCCTGGTGGCGCTGACGACGAACTGGGTGAGCGAAAAGAAGAAGCGCCCTGAGGCGGCGAGGGCTGTCTGTTCGTCGGCCCAGGCCTCGACCTCGTCGGCGGGCACCAGCCCTTCGGAGACGGCGTAGGCCTTGATGAGGTGGATCAGCAGATTGGCCAGCCCGTCGGGCTTCAGGACTTGGTCGCAGGTCGTGTGCGGCACGACCCGGTCCACGACGAACCCCGCCTCGGTCATCGCGTGCGGCAGGCGGGCCGGGGCGTCGACATGGGCGGCATGCGAATCCCACGCGGCCTTCATGCGGTTCATGCGCGCGGGATCGTCCGAGAACCAGACCCAGCTGTCGAAATGCACATCCGACAGCGTCAGCCGCCCCCCGGGCCGTAGCACGCGGAAGGCTTCGCTCAGCGAGGGGGCGTGATCGGGAATGTATTCGAAGACCTGAACGGACACGGCCTTGTCGGCGGTCCCGTCCGCAAGCGGCAGAGCGTCCGAGCGGCCCTCGATCAGCTCGGCCCAGTCCAGATCGGCGCAGCGCTGGACCGCAGCGGCGCGCATGTCGGCGCTGGGGTCGATCCCGATGACGTGGCCGCCGGGCCCGACCGCCCGCGCGAGTTCGAGGGTCAAGAGCCCGTTGCCGCAGCCGATATCCAGAATGGTCTCGCCAGGACGCGGATCGACCGCGTCGAAAGAGGCGCGGCGTCTCATACCAACATCGGCGCCTTGATAAGAGGCCTCAAGCAGGCGGGTGGTTTCGGCGTCGAATGCGAGCATTGAAATATCCCGGTCTAAAATCTCAGCTTACCACGACCGGGGAAAATCGCGAAACGGTGGGCGGGCGGTGGGGACGCTGACCAACGAAAAAGGCCCCGCCGGGGCGGGGCCTTTCGATCTGTTGCGGGGACCTAGGTCAGTCCTTGGTGCGGTTCTTGACCGGCGCCCAGATGCGCTTGTTGGTGAGGTAGAGCAGCACCGACAGCACCGTCAGGAACAGCACGCCGGCGAAACCGGCCTGTTTGCGGGCCATCAGCTTGGGCTCTGCCGTCCACATCAGGAAGGCCGATACGTCCTCGGCGATGTGTTCCAGCTCGGTCGAGTGGCCATCGGCATAGTCCACGTCGTCGCCATAGAGCGGCGGGCCCATCGAAATCCATCCGCCAGGGAAGGCGGTGTTTTCATAAAGGATGGTGCCGGCCTCTTCCTTGGTCTCACCGGTGTAGCCGGTGAGCAGCGACGCGATGTATTCCGGGCCGCCCATGCCCTTGAAGAACTGGTTGATGCCCAGTCCGTAGGGGCCGTGGAAACCGGCGCGCGCCTTGGCCATCAGCGACAGGTCGGGTGCGCCCAGAGCGTCGTTGGCCGGGAAGTGGTCGGTCGGCCTGGCCGGGCGGAAATCATCGAGCTCTGCGTCGAAGACCTCGAAGTTCTGCTCGGCATAGGCGCGGACCTGATCCTCGGGCAGGCCGGGGCCCATCTCCGAGGACAGATCGCGGATCGGCACGTATTTCAGGCCGTGGCAGGCCGCGCAGACCTCGGTATAGACCTGAAGGCCGCGCTGCAGCTGGGCCTGATCGAAGGTGCCGAAGGGGCCTTCGAACGAGAAGTCGAAGTTTTCGACGTGGCCCGATGTGCCGGCGGCGAAGGCGCCGCCGGTGGAGGTTGCCAGGACCAGTGCGGCCGTGGTGGCGAGTTTTCTGAACATTGTCAGGGGTCCTTTCTTACTCGGCCGGGGTCGCGTCGGCGACGGGCTTGCTGCCGCCGGACTTGGCGTAATGCGCATCGAAGTCCTCTTCGATGGTGGCCGGCTGCGGCAGCGGTTTCTCGATCACGCCCAGAAGCGGCAGGATCACCAGGAAGTAGGCGAACCAGTATGCCGAGGCGATCAGCGAGAAGGTGGCGTAGGGTTCCTCGGCGGGCATGGCGCCAAGCCACATCAGCGCGAAGAAGTCGATGACCAGCAGCCAGAACCACCACTTGAACATCGGGCGGTAACGGCCCGAGCGCACCGACGAGGTGTCAAGCCACGGCGCCAGCGCCATCACGGCGATCGCGCCGAACATGGCCAGCACACCAAAGAACTTGGCGTCGATGATGCCGCCGGTCAGGAAGGATGCGATCTGCACCACCCAGACCTCGGAGGTAAACGCGCGCAGGATCGCGTAGAACGGCAGGAAGTACCATTCGGGCACGATGTGCGCGGGCGTCACCAGCGGGTTCGCCTCGATGTAGTTGTCGGGGTGGCCCAGGTAGTTGGGCATGTAGCCGACGATGGCGAAGAAGACCGCCAGGATCACCGCCAGGGCGAAAAGGTCCTTGATCACGAAGTAGGGCCAGAACGGAAGCGTGTCCTTCTCGGCCTCGGCCTTCGACGTGCGGCGCACTTCGACCCCGGTGGGGTTGTTGTTGCCGGTGGTGTGGAAGGCCCAGATGTGCACGGCCACGAGGCCCGCGATCAGGAACGGCAGCAGATAATGCAGGCTGAAGAAGCGGTTCAGCGTGGCGTTGTCCACCGCCGGGCCGCCCAGCAGCCAGGTCTGGATCGGCTCGCCGATGAAGGGGATTGCGCCGAAGAGGCCGGTGATCACCGTGGCGCCCCAGAACGACATCTGACCCCAGGGCAGAACGTAGCCCATAAAGGCGGTGCCCATCATCAGCAGGTAGATCAGCATGCCGATGATCCAGGTGATCTCGCGCGGGGCCTTGTACGAGCCATAGTAGAGGCCGCGGAAGATATGCGCATAGACCGCGATGAAGAACAGCGAGGCGCCGTTCATGTGCAGGTAGCGCAGCATCGCGCCGCCGTTCACGTTGCGCATGATGTGTTCGATGCTGCCGAAGGCCAGATCGACATGCGGCGTGTAATGCATCACCAGCACGATGCCGGTGACGATCTGCAGCGCCAGACAGAAGGTCAGCACGATGCCCCAGATCCACATCCAGTTTAGGTTCTTGGGCGTGGGGATCATGATGGTGTCGTAAAGCAAGCCGACGATGGGAAGGCGCTTGTGCAGCCACTTCTCGCCGCCCGATGTCGGTTCGTAATGGTCGTGTGGAATACCGGACATTGTGGTCTCCTTATCCCAGCAGAATGGTGGTTTCGTCGACGAACTGTGCCGGCGGCACGGGCAGGTTCTGCGGCGCGGGGCCTTTGCGGATCCGGCCTGCGGTGTCGTAGTGCGACCCGTGGCAGGGGCAGAACCAGCCGTTGTATTCGCCTGCGCCGTCGCCCAGAGGCACGCAGCCCAGATGGGTGCAGACGCCCATCATCACCAGCCATTCGCCGGTTTCGTCCAGCGCGCGGTTCTCGTCGGTGGCGGGAGCGCCGGCGGGCAGATTGGCGTTGCGCGCGTCGGCGTCGATGGCGAGGTCGGACATCTCGACGGCCCGCGCCTCTTCGATCTCTTCGGCGGTCCGGCGGCGGATGAACACGGGTTTGCCCAGCCATTTGACGGTCAGCTGCGAGCCTTCCGACAGGCCGCCGACGTCAACGCGAATCGACGACAGCGCAAGCACGTCAGCCGAGGGGTTCATCTGGTTCACCAGGGGCCAAATGGCGGCACCTGCGGTGACCGCCCCTGCCCCCGCAGTGGCATAGTAGAGGAAATCCCTACGGGTGCCTTCGTGATCTTCTGCGTGTGACACGAGGTTAACTCCATTGCTCAGGGCCGATCTTCTGGCCGGAAAACGGTTGAGAACCACCCCGAAGGGAGGCCCATTCAGCGGGGTATTTAGCGGGACACCCCCCGACCGTCCAGCGCGCAAATCCGCGCAAACCCAATAAGTGCGCATGTGTCGCGGTTGATATCTGCGTGAGCGCGTGATTATTGTCGCTGTCCGAGGCGGTAAACTCTGCTAGGTCTTTGGTTATGAAAGCTGTGATTCTGCTTGGCACGGTTCTTGCCGGTGCGGTGGCCCTGCCCGCCAGCGCCGAAATGGAGCTGTCGCTGTACACCGGCTGGCAGACCCTGCCGCACAGCCGCGCCACCGGCGACTACCCCGGAACGGGCGCGGATTACGATGCGCTGATCGGCTGGGAAGGCCGGTCGTTCGAGATGCCGCCCTATTACGGTCTGCGCGCCATGTGGTGGCGGCCGTCGAACTGGGGCTTCGGGGCGGAATTCACCCATTCCAAGGCCTATGCGCCGAGCGACGAGAAGGCCGCGCTGGGCTTTTCCTCGCTGGAATTCACCGACGGGCAGAACGTGCTGACGCTGAACGCCATGCGGCGCTGGCCGGATCGCTGGGGCGGCTTCACGCCTTATGCCGGCGGCGGTCTGGGCGTGGCGCTGCCGCATGTGGATGTGGAAACGACCACCGGCCTTTCGACCTACGGCTACCAATACGCCGGCCCGTCGCTGCGGCTGATCGCCGGGGTGAAATACGACATCAACGAGCGCTATTCGGTGTTCGGCGAATACCAGTTCACCTATTCGGCCAATTCGGTCGATCTGGAGGATGGCGGCTCGCTCGAGACCGACATCAAGACCAACGCGCTGAATGTCGGGTTGTCGTTGAACTTCTGAACGGGATCGGCGGCCTTCGGCCTTGATTCCGCGACTCTGGCTCGACTTGGCAGGCGCTGGTCGCGGCTGGGATCCTAGTCTTCGGGGTCGAGCCGTCCGCCGCCGCGCAGCAGAACGAAAAGCACGGTCGCCACATAGGCCAGGCACAGCACCACCAGCGTGATCCAGGCATAGCTGAGCACCGCCGCGCCGACGAAGACGAAGGCCACCAGGAAATACTTTACGCTTTTGCGCGGGATGCGCAGGGTCTTGAACGACCAGGTCGGGATCCGGCTGATCATCAGCAATCCGATCCCGGCCATGTAGAGCGACAGCAGCAGATCCGGCAGCAGCGGGGCCGAGGCGAAGGCGAAGGACACGAACATCGGCAACATCACCAGCATCGCCCCCGCGGGCGAGGGGACGCCGATGAAGAAGGCGCCGTCGCCGCCCTTGCCTTCGGATTTGCGCGCCACGTTGAACCGTGCCAGCCGGGTCACGCAGCACACCGCATAGACCAGCACCGCCAGCCATCCCACACGGGTGTCATCCAGCGCCCAGACATAGAGCAGCAGACCCGGCGCCACGCCGAAATTCAGGAAATCGGCGAGGCTGTCGAGCTCGGCCCCCATCTTGCTGTCGGACCCCAGCGCGCGGGCCAGCCGCCCGTCGAGCCCGTCCAGAACGGCGGCCAGCAGAATCAGCTGGACCGCGAATTCGTAATTGCCGTTGAGCCCGTAGCGGATCGCCGTCAGCCCGGCGCAGATCGCCGTGACGGTCAGCATGTTGGGGATGAGCTGGATGAGCGACAGCTTGTCGGTCGGCCGCTCTGGGGGACGATCGTAGGGCATGGATCAGTCCTTTAGCACGGCGATCACCGATTCGCCCGCGATCATGGTCTGGCCGATCTTCACCTCGGGGGCCACGCCCTCGGGCAGGTAGACATCCAGCCGCGAGCCGAAGCGGATCAGACCGAAGCGTTCGCCCCGCGCCAGATGTGTGCCCGTCGCGGTCCAGCACAGGATCCGGCGCGCCACCAGACCGGCGATCTGCACCACCGCGATCTCGTGCCCGCTGTCGAGTTTCATGCGCAAGGAGTTGCGCTCGTTGTCCGACGACGCCTTGTCGAGCGAGGCATTGAGGAACTTGCCGGGACGGTAGTTCACTGCCGTCACCTCGCCCGCCGCGGGGGCGCGGTTCACATGGCAGTTGAAGACAGACATGAACACGCTGACCCGGGTCAGCGGCTGCGGGCCCATGCCCAGTTCCTCGGGCGGGACCGCCGGTTCGATCAGCGACACAACCCCGTCGGCCGGGCTGAGGATCAGGCCGGGGCGGTTGGGCACCACGCGTTCGGGATCGCGGAAGAAGTAATAGCACCAGATTGTCAGGCCGACGCCGATCCAGCCCAGCGGCTCCCACAGCAGAAAGAGCACGAGGGTGATCGCCGCGAAGATGCCGACGAAGCGGCGGCCCTCGGGGTGCATGGGCTTGATGAAGGTGTCGCGCATCCGCATCGGGCGGTCCTCTGTCCTGTTTCAGACCAGCCGGTTACGGTGCGGCGCGGGATTGCGCAAGCCCGCGCGTCGCGTCACTAGCCCGCAGGCGGCACCGTCGCCTGCATCGAGGGGCGCTCGGCGAAGGCGGCGTACCATTCGGCCAGCGCGGTATGGCCGTTGCGCCAGCCGCGCGCGTCGTGGCGCAGGTCGAGGTAGGCCAAAGCACAGCCGACGGCGATCTGGGCGGCGTCGAGCGGCCCTGCCAGATGCGACATCCAGCGCGCATTGATCGCCGCGCAAGCGCGTTCGATCTTGGCCCACTGGGCATCGACGAAGTCGGGCATGCGCTTGTCCTCGGGGCGCAGGCGGGCTTCGTAGGTCATCAGCAAAGCGGCATCCATCATGCCGTCGGCGGTGGCCTCAAGCGTCAGGGTCTCCCACAGACGCGCGCCCTCGGGGTAGAGGCGGGCCTTGGCGCGGTCGTCGAGATAACGGCAGATCACCCGGCTGTCGTAGAGCGTGCAGCCCTCGGGACGTTCTAGCGCGGGGACCTTGGAGAGCGGGTTGGCGGTGCCGAGGTTCGCCGCCGGCGCGAAGGGCGTGCCCGAGGCGTTTTCCAGCGAGACGTCGTCCAGCTGGCCGGTTTCGTGCAGGAGGACCATGACCTTGCGGACGTAAGGCGAGGTGGGGGCGTAATAGAGTTTCATGCCGTATCCTTCGGGCGCGTGATTTTGCGGATTGCTTTTGCGGATTGCTCTTGCATGGCAGAGCGCCGCGGGCCGCTCAAGCGAAATGACGGATGCGCGGGCGGCGGGGGGCGGATTGAGGGGCCAGCCCCTCAAACTCCCCGGGATATTTGAGGATCAGTGAAGGGAGGGGTCAGCCTGCCTTGGGGTGGGTGGCCTCGTAGACGCGCATCAGGTGGACCTGATCGACCGAGGTATAGGCCTGGGTGGTGCTGAGCGAGGCATGGCCCAGAAGTTCCTGGATCGCGCGCAGGTCGCCGCCGGCCGACAGCAGATGCGTGGCGAAACTGTGGCGCATGGCATGGGGCGTGGCGGTGGCGGGCAGGCCGAGCTGCATGCGGGCGCGTTCGGTGACCTTCTGGATGAGGCGCGGGTTCAGCTTGCCGCCGCGTGCGCCCAGAAAGAGCGGGGTGGCGGGGTCGATCGGGTGGGGGCAGAGCCTTGTGTAGGTGTCGACGGCGCGGCGCGCGATGGGCAGCACCGGCACGATGCGTTCCTTGCCGCCCTTGCCGGTGATGCGCAGCGTCTCACCCAGCGGCAGGTCGCGCCCCGTGAGGCCGAGGGCCTCGGAGATGCGCAGGCCACAGCCGTAGAGCAGGGTGATCACGGCGGCGTCGCGGGCACCGATCCAGCTTTTCTGGGATTGCGTCTCGACGGTGTCGATCATGGCGCGGGCGGCGTCTTCGGTCAGGGGACGGGGCAGTTTCTTTTGAAATTTGGGGGCGCGGGCCAGGAGGACGGCGGTGGGCTCGAACCCCTCACGCTCGGCCAGCCAGCGGTAGAAGGATTTGACCGCGCTGAGCTTGCGCGCCATCGAGCGGGGGCTGGCGCCGTCGCGGCTGAGATGGGCGAGGTAGCTGCGCATGTCGCGGGTGGTGATGGAGGCGAGTGGCGTCAGGCCCTGCGGTTCGGCCTTGTGTGCGGTCAGGAAGGCGATGAAATCAATGACGTCGCCGCGATAGGCGGTGAGGGTGTTTTCCGACGCGCCTTTCAGAGCGCGCGCGGCGGCCAGCCAGTTTTCCAGCGCATCGCGCGCGGCGGGGGAGAGGGCGAGGGTCATGCGCTGCGCCCGGGCAGGGATGGCGTTCGGCGGCCGGGCGCGCGTGCCGCCTGATCCGCCCGGCCGCGCATCTTAGGCCAGCCAGCGCCGCATGGCGCGTTCGAAGACGCCGGCGAAGAAGGCCAGCAGGTCGGTGCCCTGCTGCGGGGTGAACTGGTGCGGATCCTCGGCGCCCATGACCAGCAGGCCGGGCAGGCGGCCGGGGCCGAAATCGAGCTTGAGGCAGGCCTCGGAGCGCATCCAGCCGGCCTTGTCGCCGTAGATCTCGGGCGCGCCCTCGGACATCTGGCGCAGGGTGACCTGACGCAGCGGGGCGCTGCGGCCGTCGGCGAGATAGGCGTCGATGAAGCCCGGCTCGGCCACCGAGAGCACGTCGCCCAGACGGCGGATGGCCGGGTCGGTGTCGTTCTGCACCGATTCCAGCACCAGCTTGACCACGTCGACGCGCAGGATCTGCGCCACTTCGCCGCCGAGGTCGTGCAGGAAGGGTTCGAATTCCAGCGGGTCCAGCATGCGCAGGATCGCACGGTGGATCTGGTTGGTGCCGGCGAGGTTTTCATAGGCGGCGGCGATGACCGAGCGATGCGTGTCCTCGAGCCGGTCGAGCCGCGCTTCGAGCCGTTCCATGGCGATGCCGCGCAGGTCGACGATATTGCCGCCCATGGCGCGTTCGTTGGCGGCGATGAGGGCGCGCATGAGGTCCTGATCGTCGAGGATCATGTCGGGGCGCGAGATGATGGATTCGCGCAAGGTGTCTTCGATCTTGGGGCTGCTGCTCATGCTCGCCTCTGTCTGTTTGCGGCGACGCTAGCAGAGCGCGCACGGTTTTTCGCCTCTTTTCTGGGGCGTTGGGACGGTGTTTGGCCAGTTGTGGCCATTGTGTCAACCGTCGCGAGGACGCCCGCAAGGGCGGAGGAGCTGCTCGTCAAGCCCTTGCGGGCTTTCCTCGCGACAGCCGCGCGCGGATGTCGTCGGGCAGCGGCGCGGGTGCGCCGTCGGGTCCCACGTGGACCTGCGCGAAGAACCCCTCGGCCGCGGCGGTGTCGGCGTCATTCACGAAAAGCCCGACCTCGGTGCGGAAGGACGACGTGCCCAGATGCGCCACCCGCAGGCCCGCGTGCAGGACGTCGGGAAAGCCCGCCTCGGCATGAAACCGGCAGCCGGATTCGACCACCAGGAAGCGGGCCGCCTCGGGCCCGCGGATCTCGATCCCCTGATCGAGCTGCCAGAGGCTCAGGGCGGTGTCGATCAGCGACAGGTAGACCGCGTTGTTGAGGTGGCCGTATTCGTCGTTGTCGCGCCAGCGCGTCGGCAGGGCGCGGAAAAAGCCGTAATCGGCGCGGCTGCCTGGGGGCACGCGTGCCATCAGCCCGACCGCAGCATCCGGAAGGCCGCCGAGGCGCCCCAGCCCGCCGCGATGGCGATGGCCAGCGACATCAGCCCATAGACCAGCGGCTGATTGCGAGACAGGTTGAAGAGCCAGCGTTCCAGCCCGACCTTGCGCACGTCGATCGTGGTCTCGTATTGCGACACGACCCGCCCGCCGCGCGTCAGCAGGATGCGGGTGCGGTAGTCGCCTTCGGTCAGGTTGGCGGGCATGGCGATGGCGGTGTCGAAGAGCGTTTCCTGGCGCAGATCCACGGTGCCCTCGCGCAGCTGATAAAGACCGTTGTTCTTGCGGATGCGGATCACCGCCTCTGAGAACTCCTGCGCATTCTCCACCTGCATCGGCGCGCCGACCGAGCGGATCGCGCGGGGGATCGACACTTTGTGGCGCAAATCCTCTGTGTCGGTGATCACCTCGTTCCAGGGGGCCGAGGTGGCGATGGCGTAGAACGAGGGCGCGGCGTCGACCTCGACCGCGTCGGCGTTCACCCAGATGCCGAGCTTCTTTTCCTTGCGCCGCACCGTCAGCGGATGCGATGGCCCCGCGACCGCGATGATGACCTGAAGCGGCGGGCCCTCGGGGATTGCCGTTTCGCGCTTGATGGCGCCGAAGATCAGGATCTCGGACCCGTCGAAATTGGTTGAGATCGACACGCTGTCCTGGCTGAGGCCCAGCACCACCTCCTCGGCCTCGGCTGGCGCCGTGATGGGCAGGGCGCAGAGCAGGAGCAGGATCAGCAGCCGCCGCATCAATGCCCCCCGGCCGCGCCGATGGTGTAAAGCTCGGACGGCGTCACCAAGAGGTCGAAGGCCAGCTTGCCGCAGACCACCAGCACCATGCCCGCCAGCAGAATGCGCAATTGTTCAGCCTTGAGCCGCGCGCCGATCACCGCGCCGACCTGCGCGCCGATCACCCCCCCGATCAGCAGCAGCACCGCCAGCATCACGTCGACGGTATAGTTGGTCGTGGCGTGCAGCAGCGTGGTGAAGGCGGTGACGAAGATGATCTGAAAGAGCGACGTGCCCACGACCACCTTGGTCGGCATGCCCAGCAGATAGATCATCGCGGGCACCATGATAAATCCGCCGCCGACGCCCATGATGGCCGCCAGCACGCCCACGGCGACGCCCACCAGCAGCGGCGGAATGACCGAGATATAAAGCCCCGAGGTGCGGAAGCGCATCTTGAAGGGCAGCCCGTGGATCCAGTTGTGCTTCTTGCGCGCGGGCGGCTTGCCGGATTTGGACTTGCGGATCGCGTTCAGGCTTTCGATGAACATCAGCCCGCCGATGATCCCGAGGAACACGACGTAGCAAAGCTTGACCAGCAGATCGACCTGCCCGAGGCTTTTCAGATAGTTGAAGAGCCACACACCCAGCGCCGCGCCAATCAGGCCGCCGATCAGCAGCACGACACCCATGCGCAGATCGACCGTCTTGCGGCGAAGATGCGCCAGCACGCCGGAAAACGACGAGGCGACGATCTGGTTCGCCTCGGTCGCCACGGCGACGGCGGGCGGGATGCCGATGAAGAACAAAAGCGGCGTCATCAGAAAGCCGCCGCCAACGCCGAACATTCCCGAAAGCACACCCACCATCCCGCCGAGGCCTAACAGCAGGTAGGCGTTCACGGCCACTTCGGCGATGGGCAGGTAGATTTGCATGAACTTACTTAGCGCCCGCAGAAAGGAATTGGCAACTATGGTTGGCGCGGATTTGGGGGCGAAAACGCGCCTTTGACGACATTTTTCGTCTCGGGATGTGTCACGTCGCGCGTCGGGCGGCCCGCTTTGGGGTCCGGCCGGCCGGGCACGCGGCGCGCATCGGCGGAGTTCCGGTCGCAATCGGAAACGCGGGGGCCGTAATTACGCATCCTTGTGTCGGGATTGACCCAAGCCAGAACGGTGAAACATGGTCTAGACTGCCCCCAACGCACCGGGAGACGCACATGTCCGATACAATCCGCTTTACGCTGGACGGCCAAGAGGTCGAGGCCCGGAAGGGCGAAACCATCTGGGAGGTCGCCAACGGCCGCGGTCTGGTGATCCCGCATCTGTGCCACAAGCCGGCGCCGGGTTATCGCCCCGACGGCAATTGCCGCGCCTGCATGGTCGAGATCGAGGGCGAGCGCACGCTTGCGGCGTCCTGCATCCGCGAGCCCTCGGAGGGGATGGTCGTCACCACCGACAACGCCCGCGCCAAGTCGGCGCGCAAGATGGTCGTGGAGATGCTGCTGGCCGACCAGCCCGAGCGCGAGGCCGCGCACGACCGTTCGTCGCACCTGTGGGACATGGCCGAGGCGAACGGCGTGACCGAGAGCCGCCTGCCCACGCTGGAACCAGAGCGCATTCCGCTGCTGGATGACAGCCACGTGGCGATGCGGGTCAATCTGGATGCCTGCATCCAGTGCGGGCTTTGCGTGCGGGCCTGCCGCGAGGTGCAGGTCAACGACGTGATCGGCATGGCAGGGCGCGGCCACGATGCCTATCCGGTCTTCGACATGGGCGACCCGATGGGCGACAGCAGCTGCGTGGCCTGCGGCGAATGCGTGCAGGCCTGCCCGACCGGCGCGCTGATGCCCGCCGCCGTGATGGACGACGCCCAGCAGGGCGACAGCGCCGATTTCGACGAAGAGGTGAAATCGGTCTGCCCGTTCTGCGGCGTGGGCTGCCAGGTCCGCCTCAAGATCAAGGACGGCAAGATCCGCAACGTCGAAGGCATCAACGGCCCCGCCAACGAAGGGCGGCTCTGCGTCAAGGGCCGGTTCGGCTTCGACTATATCCACCACCCGCACCGGCTGACCAAGCCGCTGATCCGCCGCGAAGACGCACCGGAAAAGGGGCTGAACGTCGATCCCGCCAACCCCTGGACGCATTTCCGCGAAGCCACCTGGGAAGAGGCGCTGGCAAAGGCGGCCAACGGGCTGGTCGATCTGCGATCCTTCTACGGGGGCCACGCGGTGGCGGGTTTCGGTAGCGCCAAATGCACCAACGAAGAGGCTTACCTCTTCCAAAAGCTGATCCGGCAGGGGTTCGGGCACAACAACGTCGACCATTGCACGCGGCTCTGCCATGCCTCGTCGGTCGCGGCGCTGATGGAAAACGTCGGCTCGGGCGCAGTGACGGCCACGTTCAACCAGATCGAGAACGCCGATCTGGCCATCGTGATCGGCGCCAACCCGACCGAGAACCACCCCGTCGCCGCCACCTTCTTTAAGCAATTCACCAAGCGCGGCGGCCAGCTGATCGTGATGGACCCGCGCGGGCAGGGGCTGAAGCGGCACGCATCCGAGATGCTGCAGTTCCGCCCCGGCACCGACGTGGCGATGCTGAACGCGATCATGAACGTGATCGTCGAGGAAAAGCTTTACGACCGGCAGTATATCGAGGGCTTCACCGAGGGCTTCTTTGAATTCCGCGATCACATCCGCGCCTTCACCCCGGAACGGATGAGCGAGCTGTGCGGCATCTCGACCGAGCAGCTGCGCCGGGTGGCGCGGGCCTTTGCGGGGGCGCAGAGGGCGATGATCTTTTGGGGGATGGGGGTCAGCCAGCACATCCACGGCACGGATAACGCGCGCTGCCTGATCAGCCTGGCGCTGCTCTGCGGGCAGATCGGGCGCCCGGGCACCGGGCTGCATCCGCTGCGCGGGCAGAACAACGTGCAGGGCGCGTCGGATGCGGGGCTGATCCCGCAGGTGCTGCCGGATTACCAGAGCGTGGCCGACCCCGAGGTGCGCGAGCTTTTCCGCCATATCTGGAAAGGTACGGAAATTCAGGCGCAGCCCGGCCTGACCGTGGTCGAGATCATCGACCGCGTCTATCGCGGCGAGATCAAGGGCATGTACATCATGGGCGAGAACCCGGCGATGTCGGACCCGGATGTGGAACACGCGCGCAAGGCGCTGGCGCATCTCGATCATCTGGTGGTGCAGGACATCTTCCTGACCGAGACGGCGAACTTCGCCGATGTGATCCTGCCGTCCTCGGCTTTCCCGGAAAAGTCCGGGACGGTGACCAATACCAACCGGCAGGTGCAGATGGCGCGCAAGGCGGTCATGGCGCCGGGCGAGGCGCGCGAGGATTGGGCGATCGTGGTCGAGATGGCGCGCCGGATCGGGCTCGACTGGGAATACGACGATCCGCGCGAGGTCTTCAACGAAATGAAGATGTCGATGCGGTCGCTGCATCACATCACCTGGAACCGGGTCGAGACCGAGGGTGCGGTGACCTATCCGTCGCTGTCCAACGACGATCCCGGGCAGGCGGTGGTCTTTGGCGACGGCTTCCCGCGCCGCGCCGGGCGGGCCAAGTTCACGCCCGCGCGGGTGACGCCGCCCGCCGAGATGCCGGATGAACGGTTCCCGATGATCCTGACCACCGGCCGCCAGCTGGAGCATTGGCACACCGGGTCGATGACGCGGCGCTCGGCGGTGCTGGACGCGGTGGAGCCTGAGGCCAATTGCTCGCTGCATCCCTCGACCCTGCGCAAGCTGGGGGTCGAGCCGGGCGGGCTGGTGCGATTGACCACGCGGCGTGGATCGCTCACGGTGATGGCCCGTGCCGACCGCGCGGTGGCCCCCGACATGGTGTTCCTGCCTTTCGCCTATGTCGAGGCGGCGGCCAACATCCTGACCAACCCGGCGCTGGACCCCTACGGCAAGATCCCCGAGTTCAAATATTCGGCGGTGAAGGTCGAAAAGGCCGAAGCGGACGCGTCGGTTGCGGCGGAGTGATCTGATTGTGCGCGCCTTGCAGGCGCGCGCTGGTCGTCTCGTCCGTCCGCCTGTGGCGGGCGGCCTCGGGCCGTGGGGCGGCTGGTAGGGTTTCACGTGTTTTTGGGGTCTGTGCGCGGGGTGGACGTCGGAGCCTCCGGCAGGGATATTTGAGGATCAGTGAAAAGGGGGTGGTGCGATGCGGGTTGATGGAGACCGGTTCCTGGCGGATTTGCATGCTTTGCGCGGCTTTGGCGCGTCAGGCGTTGGGCGCGGGGTGGCGCGGCCGGCCTATTCGGAGGCGGACCTTGCGGCGCGGGGCTGGCTGGCGGAGCGGATGGCCGGGGCCGGGCTGGAGGTGCAGGTCGACCCGATGGGGTCGGTCTTTGGGCTGAGCGAGGGGCGGTCGTTGTTGCTGGGCTCGCACAGCGACAGCCAGCCCGAGGGCGGCTGGCTGGACGGCGCGCTGGGGGTCATTGCCGGGCTGGAGGTGGCGCGCGCGGCGCGCGAGGCGGGCGCACCGCCGGTGTCGGTGGTGTCGTTTCAGGACGAGGAGGGCCGGTTCGGGGTCACGACCGGCAGCGCGGTCTGGGGCGGGAACCTGCGCTTTGACGCGGCGCTGGAGCTGACGGACCGCGACGGGATCGCGCTGGCCGAGGCGCGCGTTGGAGCAGGGGAGAGCTGGGTCGCGCCCGAGCGGTTCACAGGATATCTGGAGATGCATATCGAGCAGGGGCCGGTTCTGGATCAGGCGCAAGAGGCGGTGGGCGTGGTCGATGCCATCGTCGGCATCCGCGACATGACGATCACCTTCGAGGGTCAGCAGAACCACGCGGGCACCACGCCGATGGCGCTGCGGCGGGACGCCTTTCAGGCGCTGTCGGCCTTCAACGAGGCGCTGAACGACCGGCTGCGCAACGTGGTGACGCCCGCCACGGTCTGGACCATCGGCCATGTGCGGCTGCATCCCGACGCGCATTCCATCGTGCCGGGGCGGGCGGTCTTTTCGATGCAGTGGCGCGATGGCGATCCGGAGCGGCTGCGGCGGATGGAGGGGATCATCCGCGAAACCGCCCACCAGGTCGCCGAGGCGCGCGGGATGTCGTTGAGTTTCGGCGAGATGCTGGGGCTGGAGCCGGTGGCGATGGACCCGGGGTTGCGCGCAGCGCTTGAGGCGTCGGCGGAAGAGATCGCGCCGGGGCGCTGGCGGCGGATGCCGTCGGGGGCGCTGCACGATGCGACCAACGTGGCGCGGCTGATGCCGGTGGGGATGCTCTTTGTGCCCTCGATCGGCGGGATCAGCCACGATTTCGCCGAGCACACCGAAGAGGCCGATCTGGTGCGCGGGCTGGAAGTGCTGGCAGGCGCGGTCGCGCGGCTGGCCTGAAGCGGCGCGGGCCTGTAGGCTGACCGGAGGAGGGACCCCGTCATGGACTTCGTTGCCTTGGGATTTTACGCCGTTGTCTGCGGTCTGCTCGGTCTGGCGGGGCCCCGGCTGGGGCCGCCGACGGTGCGTTTCGGCATCGGGGCGGTGGTGGGTTTGATCGCCGTGACGGTGCTGCCGCTGCTGCGCGCGGCGCTGGGCTGAGGCTGGGCGCCTGCAGGCGTGAATTTCGGGTCGGGCGGGGGGAACCTTGGCGGGGGATGTGCGTTTGCTGCGCGTCACCGAGAGTTTCGCAGCAGGCCGTGCCATGCCCGACAGTTCATATGGTCAATTCGCCGCCACCGGTGCCCGGATCGAGGCGCTGCAGGCGCTGCTCACGCGCAGCGTAGATGCGCAGGCGGGGTTCGACCGGATGGAAGAACTCGCCAAACCGGAGGCGCGGGAGATCGTCGGTCTCTTTCGCGCCACGCATCGGCGGCAAATTGCCCGGGTCGCCGATCTGATCACGGAACTGGGCGGTACGCCGGACAAGAGGCCCGGGATCCTGGGGCGGATCAACCGGACGGTGGTGACGGCCCGCGCGCTGCTGGCGCGGATCGACGGGAATGTCTTGCGCAGTGTTCGGCACGGAGAGGAATACGTGCTTTGCGCTTTCGACCGGGCCATCGCGATTTCGCGCGGGACATCCCACGGCGCCGAGCTGGTCGCGATGCAGAAAGAGTTGATGCAGCTGATGGACCGGGCGGAGAGGGTCTGAGACTTTGGGGATGTGTTGCACGAGACGCGGCCGGCGCCTGCCCGTGGGGTGGCGCTGCTCCCTGCGTTCAAAGTGCTTTATCCCTGCCAAGTCATTGCGTCGAATAAGCGGAGCGCTCACGTCGCCAAAGCGCCAGCCCGCCGGGACGGGCAGGCGCTGGCCGCGGCGGCCTGCGGCCTTGATTCCGCGACTTTTGGATCCCGAACAGCGGGGCGAGTGGCCCGAAGCAACGCCAGTGTCACCGCCACTTCACGTCACCCAAGAAAATATACCCCGCGCCGTAGATCGTCTTGATCAGGCGCGGGTTCCTCGGGTCTTCGCGCAGCTTTGTGCGCAGGCGCGAGATGCGCACATCCATCGCCCGGTCGAAACTTTCGCCCGCAGCACCCCCCAGCGTCTCTTGCATCTGGGCGCGGGTGATCAGGCGTTTGGGGCATTCCAGGAACAGCCGCAGGACCTCGCTTTCGGCGTGGCTGAAGGGCGTCTCGGCGCCCGAGGCGTCGGTCAGGGTGTAGCGGTCGAAATGCGCGGTCCAGCCGTTGAATTCGGCGGTGTCGCCGGCGCTGCGGGCGCTTTGCGCGCCGCGCAGGCGGGCGCGGATACGGGCCACGACCTCTGCGGGATCGAAGGGTTTGATGATGTAATCGTCGGCCCCCAGCTCCAGCCCGGTTACCCGGTCCTGCACCTGCGCGCGGCCCGAGATGATGATCACCGTCGCGCCTTGTTCCAGCGCTAGCCGGTGCACCAGCGACAGCCCGTCGCGGTCGGGCAGGCCCAGGTCCACCAGGCAGACGTCGGGCGTGGTGCGTTTCAGCGCGGCCTCGAATTCTGTGGCGCGGGCGAAGGTCATGGTGCGGAACCCGGCCTCGGTCAGCGCATCGGCCAGCATGGCGCGGATGGCGGGCTCGTCGTCGAGGATGGTCACCAGCGGCTGGGTCATGGCGCAGCCCCTTCGCCGAGGAACCCTGCCAGCCCGGCGGCGTCGAAGGGCTTGGCCAGCACCGGCGCATGACTGCGCGCGCGCTGGTGCAGCGGGTGGCCCGGCGGCAGCGAGGTCATAAGACGCACCGGCAGGTCGGGCAGGCGCGTCACCAGATCGAGCCCGGTGCCCGCGCCCTCGAGCGAGATGTCGGACAGCACCAGGCGGATGTTGGGCAGGCCCTCGACCAGGTCGGCGGCCTCGGCGACCGAGGCGGCCTCGACCACGGAATGACCCATGTCGGTCAGCATCCCGCGGATCGTGGCGCGCAGGTCGGGGCTGTCTTCGACCAGCAGCACGAGGCCCGGTTCGGGCAGGGCGTCGGCGCGGCGCAGCGGCAGGCGCAGGGTCACCCGTGCGCCGCTCTCGCCGTTGCCCAGCCGCATCTGCCCGCCCGCGAGCTTGGTCATGTCATAGACCATCGCCAGCCCCAGCCCCGACCCCTCGCCGCCCTTGGTGGTGAAGAACGGGTCGAGCCCATGCGCCAGCGCCTCGGCGGAAAAGCCCGGGCCGGTGTCGGCGACCGTGAGGTCGAGCCAGGTGTCCGCCACCGCGCGCGCGGTCAGCCGGATGCGCCCGGCGCTGCCGCAGGCGTCGCGGGCGTTCAGGATCAGGTTCAGCAGCGCGTCCTGCAGCAGGCCCTCGTCCAACAGCAGCGGCCCATCGGTCCGGTCCTCGATATCGAGCGCAATGGCGTCGGGCAGGGACGGGGTGGCCAGCGTGCGAAGGTCGTTCAGCAGCCCCGACAGATCGACCGCGCGGGGCTGCCAGCTGCGCGGGCTGGTGATGTCGGCGATGCGGTTGAGCAGCGCGCCGCCGCGCCGCGCGGCCTGGATCGTGGCGGTGATCAGCGGCTCTGCCCCGGGTGCGGGGTCCATCCGGGCCAGTTTCGACTGCATCCCCAGAATGATCGTCAGCAGGTTCGAGAAATCATGCGCCAGCCCGCTGGTCAGCTGCGCCGCCATCTCGCGCCGCCGGGTCTGTTGCAGGGCGGCGCGCGACTGGGTTTCCTCGGTCACGTCCTGACTGAGGATATAGACGCCCCGGTCGTTGGGATCGGGGGTAAAGACCGCGCGGATGCGGCGCTGGCTGGTCTCGTCGGTGAATTCAAAGGTGCTCTGATGGCCCTCATAGGCGCGCTCCAGATGCGGCTCGACCCGGGCGAAGGCCTGCGGCCCCAGCGCCTTGGCGATGTGCAGCCCCAGAAGGTTGGATGGCCGCCCCGGCATCACCGCGCTGAGACGGCGGTTGGAATAGGTATAGCGCCCCTCGTGATCGACGCGGGCGATGTGGGCGGGCATCATCTCGGCGGTCAGGCGGGTGCGGGCCTCCATCTCGGTCAGCTCGCGGCGGGTCTGTTCCAGTGCCGAGATCGTGGCGGCGAGCTGGCGGTTGGTGGCGGCCAGTTCCTCGGAGCGGCGCAGCACCTCTTCGGACAATAGCTCGGACCGGGTGCGCAAGAGCTCTTCCTGCGCCTTGACCGGGGTGATGTCGGTATAGACCGTGACCCAGCCGCCCTGCGGCAGCGGCGCGCCCTCGACGCTGATGGTGCGGCCGTTGGCGCGGGTGCGCTCCATGTAATGCGGCTCGAACGCCAGGGCGGTGTCGACGCGGCTTTGCACAAAGCGTTCCAGATCGTCGATGGGCCCGTATTCCCCGCGCGCGGCCAGATGGCGGATGGTGTCCTCGAACGTCGCGCCGGGCGTGGTCAGGTGATCGGGCAGGTCGAACATCTTGGCGAAAGGCGCGTTGCAGACGGCAAGGCGCAGGTCGTTGTCGTAGATCGTCAGCGCCTGCTGGATCAGGTTCAGACCGGCCTGGATCAGCGCGTCCTTGTTCATCTGGGATCCGATCGTGGTTCGGATCATGGCTAGCACCTGCCGCGCCGGGTGGGAAGGCGGCGGTTGACAGGCGGGGCGGGTGCGGGGCACCGTGCAAGCATGGGGTGTGGCCTGTTGTGGCCATATCGCGCGAGGGCCGATCGGCCCCGCGCTTTCGGCAGACATGGCACTTGCCGTCGGAACCTGTGGAACTGCGGGGTGGCGTTTTCGATGCGTTGTCCTGCGCAGGTTTAGGCCTCCCGTCCGGGGCCGGTGGTTGGGCCGGTGCGCGTCCGCTTTGATGGAATGTCAAAGTGAAAGGATGTGCGAGGCATGGCCAAACAACTGAACAAGATTCGGACCCGGAAAATGCTGGAACAGGGCGGGCGCTGCTATTACTGCGGCTTGCCGATGTGGAGCGAGACGCCGGATGGGTTCCGGCAGAGCTTTGGCCTGACCGCAAGGCAGGCGCGGCTGCTGCAATGCACCGCAGAACATCTTCGGGCGCGGTGCGAGGGCGGCCGCGACAGCGAAGCCAACATCGTCGCCGCCTGCCGCTTCTGCAACCGGACGCGGCACGAGGCCGCGAAACCAAGGGACCCGGAGGATTACCGCGCCCGTGTCCGGCGCCGGATGGGGAAGGGGAGCTGGCATCCCGTCGCCGATGCGATCCAAGGCGACCCGTCGCGCGGCCTGTTACAATTCGTAAGAATTGGGAAATGATCGGGAAAAAGTTGACGCTCAGCCTCTGCCGGGCACAATACCGATCAGAATCGCATTGAAGCGATCATCGTGCCGGAGGAGGCACATTGTAATGTCCGGGAGACCGGGCATTTGGGAGGATGAGACTTGGTTCACATGACCGAGGGCGTGGAGGGTCTGCGCTCGATCCCGGCGCTGCTGCATCGCAACGCCACGCAATTCGGCAGCAGCCCTGCCTATCGCGAGAAGGACTACGGCATCTGGCAGACCTGGAGCTGGGCCGACACCCAGTCCGAGATCGAGGCGCTGGCGCTGGGCCTGCTGAACATGGGCGTGAACGAGGGCGATTTCATCGCCATCATCGGGCGCAACCGGCCCTATCTCTACTGGTCGATGGTCGCCGCGCAGATGGTGGGCGCGGTGCCGGTGCCGCTCTATCAGGACGCGGTCGCCGAAGAGATGGAATACGTGCTGGGCCATTGCGGCGCGCGTTTCGTGATCGTCGCGGACCAGGAGCAGGTCGACAAGGTGATCGAGGTGCAGGAGCACCTGCACCAGTTCGAACACATGATCTATCTCGATCCGCGGGGGCTCAGGAAATACGACCATACGCGGCTGCACCAGTTCAGCCATGTCCAGGATCAGGGCCGTGCGGCGCGTGACGAGTGGATCAACGAGCTGGACCGGCGGCGCGGCAAGCTGGGCTATGACGACATCTGCGTGATGCTTTACACCTCGGGCACCACCGGCAAGCCCAAGGGCGTGGTGCTGTCGAACCGCAATATCATCGAGACCGCCAAGGCGTCCTGCGATTTCGACCATCTGCAAGTGAACGACGAGGTGCTGGCCTATCTGCCCATGGCCTGGGTCGGCGATTTCATCTTTTCCATCGGTCAGGCCTATTGGAGCGGGTTCTGCGTGAACTGCCCCGAAAGCGCCGACACGATGATGACCGACCTGCGCGAGATCGCGCCGTCCTATTACTTTGCCCCGCCTCGGGTGTTCGAGACCCAGCTGACCAGCATCATGATCCGGATGGAGGACGCCAGCCCGCTGAAGCGGCGCATGTTCCGGTATTTCATGGATCATGCCCGCCGCGTCGGGCCGGATATCCTGGACGGCAAGCCGGTGGGGGCGCTCGACCGGCTGAAATACGCACTGGGCGAGGTGCTGGTCTACGGCCCGCTGAAGAACGCGCTGGGCTTTTCCAAGGTGCGCGTGGGCTATACGGCGGGCGAGGCGATCGGGCCGGAGATCTTCGATTTCTACCGCGCACTGGGCATCAACCTGAAGCAGCTTTACGGGCAGACCGAGGCCTCGGTCTTTATCACCCAGCAGCCTGACGGCGAGGTGCGGTCGGACACGGTGGGGGTGCCGTCGCCAGGCGTGGAAATCCGGATCACCGAAAGCGGCGAGGTGTTCTACCGCAGCCCGGGCGTCTTTGTGGAATACTACAAGAACGCCGAGTCGACCGCCGACACCAAGGATGCCGAAGGCTGGGTGGCGACGGGGGACGCGGGGTTCATCGAGGAAGACACCGGGCATCTGCGGATCATCGACCGGGCCAAGGACGTGGGCCAGATGGCGACGGGCGCGCTGTTCGCGCCGAAATACGTCGAGAACAAGCTCAAGTTCTATCCCAACATCCTCGAGGCGGTGGTCTTTGGCGCGGGCCGCGAAAAGTGCTGCGCCTTCATCAATATCGACCTGGCGGCGGTGGGCAACTGGGCAGAGCGCAACAACATCGCCTATGCCAGCTATCAGGAGCTGGCGGGGCATCCGCGCGTGCTTGAGATGGTGCAGAGCCATGTGGAGGAGGTGAACGCCAGCGTGGCGCAGGACGAGATGCTGTCGGGCTGCCAGGTGCACCGCTTTCTGATCCTGCACAAGGAGCTGGATGCCGACGACGGCGAGCTGACGCGCACCCGCAAGGTGCGGCGCAAGATCATCGGCGAGAAATTCGCCGATCTGGTCGAGGCTTTGTACGACGGGTCGGAGAGCGTCTACACCGAGACAGAGGTGACCTACGAGGACGGCCGAAAGGGCAAGATCACGGCGACGCTGGAGATCCGCGACGCCAAGGTCGTGCCGGTGACCCCCAAGGCGATGGCGGCGGAATGACGGGGGGCGCTCGTGCAGATGCACATCGCCCCACCCGCCATCCCGCGGGGTGCGGTGTTGCGGCGTGCGGCGCGGGGCGGCGGATGGTGGATTTGAGTATTTTTGCCAAGAAGAAGCAGGGGATGTGGGGTTGAAGGATACGACAGGCTACATGACCGCCGATGGCCGGCAGATCGGCGGAGTGCTGATGGAGATGCGCAACATTACCCTGCGGTTTGGCGGGGTGGTGGCGATCGAGGACATTTCCTTCGACATTCACGAGGGCGAGATCCGCGCGATCATCGGGCCCAATGGCGCGGGCAAGTCGAGCATGCTGAACGTGATCTCGGGGTTCTACACCCCGAGCGAGGGCGAGGTCTGGTACAAGGGCGCGCAGCGTCCACAGATGAAGCCCTACGAGGTGGCCCGGCAGGGCGTGGCGCGGACGTTCCAGAATATCGCGCTCTTCGAGGGGATGAGCGTTCTGGACAACGTCATGACCGGACGGCTGACGCATATGCATTCGGGCGTGTTCAGCCAGGCGCTTTGGTGGGGACGGGCGCGTGCCGAGGAGATGGAGAACCGCGAGAAGGTCGAGCGTGTGATCGATTTCCTGGAGATCCAGAACATCCGCAAGACGCCTGTGGGGCGGCTGCCTTACGGTCTGAAGAAGCGGGTCGAGCTGGCCCGTGCGCTGGCGGCCGAGCCGTCGCTTTTGCTCCTCGACGAGCCGATGGCGGGGATGAATGTCGAGGAGAAGGAGGACATGAGCCGCTTTATCCTGGATGTGAACGACGAGTTCGGAACAACGATCTGCCTCATCGAGCACGATATGGGCGTGGTCATGGATCTGTCGGACCGGGTGGTGGTGATGGATTACGGCAAGAAGATCGGCGACGGCACGCCCGACGAGGTGCGCAACAATCAGGACGTGATCGACGCTTATCTGGGGGTGGCGCATTGAGGGCGTTTGGATTGGCCTGCTTTGCCCTGGTATTTGCCACGGTTGCAGATGCGCAGACCGCGCGGCTGTCGCAGGCCTTTGACGCATGTGCGAAGCTGGCCGCAGAGGCTGCGTCGAGTGGCGCGGAGGGGTTCGCGGAGGCGGATGTGCAGACCTTCCATGACCGCGTGACGCGCTTTCGCCTCTGTGAGGATGCTGGCTGCCGATGCGCGATGACGGGGCTATCCCCAGAGCACACGGATCGGGCTCTGATCTGGAGCGAGGTGGCCCCGGAGGTGGCGCTCTGGATGAACGAAGAGATCGCGGACGACCGAGCCTTGGGCTCGCTGCAAACGGACGATGGGCTTTTCATGCTTTTGCGCCGCAACGATGGGGATGTGACGATGGTGGCGATTGCCGGTCCGGTCGGGGCCTTAAAAACCACCTGGCTGGAGCGTGTGCGTGTGTCACGGGTTACGGACCCGGAAACCTTCTTTTTCCTTACGCAATCCCCGGAACCTTCGCTGCTTTCTGACAGGTTGGAGAATTGAACCATGTTCGCTGACATCTTCATCAACCCTTTCGTGGACATGTTCGCGGCCCCGGATTTCCTGCTACAGGTGCTGTGGGAAGGGTTGGTGTCGGGCATCCTTTATGCGCTGATCGCGCTTGGGTTCGTGCTGATCTTCCGCTCCAGCCGCATCTTCAACTTCGCGCAGGGGATCATGGTCGTGTTCGCGGCGCTGACGCTGGTGGGGCTGCATGCCTATGGCGTGCCGGCCTGGATCGCGGTGGCGCTGACGCTGGGGGTGATGTTCGTTCTGGCGGTCAGCATCGAGAGGGTCGTCCTGCGGCCGTTGGTGGGGCAGCCCGACATCATCCTTTTCATGGCGACGATCGGGATCACGCTTTTCCTGATCGGGTTCGGCGAGATCATCTTTGGCGGCGAGAACAAGGTGATGATCACCGAAGAGCTGGGCATTCCCACCGGCGACACGGTGCTGGAGCCCTGGGGCGGTCTGCTGATCCTGCAGCATCTGGACATCACCGTGGTGATCGTGGCGACGCTGCTGGTGGCCGGGCTGCTGGCGTTCCTGAACTACACCCAGATGGGCCGGGCGATCCGGGCGCTGGGGGACGATCACCAGGCGGCGCTGTCGGTGGGCATCAGCCTGCAGACGATCTGGGTGCTGGTGTGGTTCATCGCCGGGATCATCGCGCTGGTCACGGGCATCGCCTGGGGCGCGCGCGCGGGTGTCAGCTTTGCGCTCGAGGTGATCGCCTACAAGGCGCTGCCGGTGCTGATGCTGGGCGGGCTCGAAAGCATTACCGGCGCGATCATCGGCGGGCTGATGATCGGCATTCTGGAAAAGCTCTTCGAGATTTACTGGGGCCAGCCGCTGCTGGGCGGCAATACCGAGACCTGGTTCGCCTTCGTGCTGGCGCTGGTCGTGCTGCTGTTCCGGCCGCAGGGGCTGTTCGGGGAGAAAATCATCGAAAGGGTTTAGGGCGGGGTTCGCCCCGCCGCCTCCCGCGGACCCCCGCACGCAACCGAAAGAAGGCAACATGGCAAAGCTGATCGCAATCCTGAACGTGGTGGCCTGGTCCGGCTTCTGGGCCTTCGGCTATCTGGCGCTGACGGCCGACCCGTCTGCCCCCGGGGCCATGACGATGGCGGCGCTGCTGGCGGCACTGGGCGGGGCGATGGGGCTTTGGGCCTGGTTCTGGCTGGCGCGGCATTCCGAGGAGATCGGCTATGCCAAGCCGTCCCGCAGCCGCCCGCGCAACGACACCGAGGAGCACGCGGGCTGACGCCCGACGCACGCAAGCGGCCCTCTGGCCGGATCAACGACGGCGGGACGCTCCGCCACAGGAACGAGAGTAGAAGACCGGATGCTTTACAGAACCGCAGGCCAGTTCAAGACGACCTACGAAGCCGATCAGGCGTTGTTCCCGGTGCGGCAGGACGCGATCCTGCTGATGGGGATCCTGGCCTTTGCCTGGGTGATCTTTCCGATGACCGCGTCGGAATTCACCTTTCAGACGCTGCTGATCCCGATCCTGATCTATTCGCTGGCGGCGATGGGGCTGAACATTCTCACGGGCTATGCCGGGCAGCTTTCGCTGGGGACGGCGGCCTTTATGGGGGTGGGCGCCTATGCCTGCTACAAGATGGTCACGATCATGCCCTGGCTGAACCCGGTGGTGGCGATCCTGCTGTCGGGGGTCTTCAGCGCCGGGATCGGGGTGATGTTCGGCATCCCCAGTCTACGCATCAAGGGGTTCTATCTGGCCATCGCCACGCTGGCGGCGCAGTTCTTTCTGGTCTGGCTCTTCGAGAAGTGGGCCTGGCTTTACAACTACAACGCCAGCGGTGCGATCCAGGTGCCCAATCTGGAGATGTTCGGCGTCTTTGTCGCCGGGCCGCAGGCCAGTTCGATGACGCAATATTACGTGGTGCTGGGCATCGTTACGGTGATGACGATCCTGTGCATCAACCTGACGCGGGGCAATCTGGGGCGCACCTGGAAGGCCACGCGCGACATGGACATCGCGGCCGAGCTCATCGGGATCAACCTGCTGAAATCCAAGCTGCTGGCCTTTGCGGTGTCGAGCTATGTGGTCGGTGTCGCCGGGGCGCTTTTCGTCTTCATGTGGCGCGGCGCGGCAGAGCCGAACCTCTTCGACATCCCGCTGTCGTTCCGCATCCTCTTTATCGCGATCATCGGCGGGCTGGGGTCGATCCTGGGCAACTATCTGGGCGCGATCCTGATAGTGGGGCTGCCGGTGGTGCTCAACACGCTGCCCGCGACCTTCGGCATTCCGATCAGCTCGGCCATGGTCGAGCATCTCAACATCATGATCGTGGGCAGCCTGATCATCTTCTTCCTGATCATCGAGCCGCACGGGCTGAACCAGCTCTGGCGGCTGATCCGCGAGAAACTCATTATCTGGCCGTTCCCGCATTGACGGGGCGGCCCAACAAGAAACAGCGAAACTCATCGACAAACCAATGGGAGGATATTCGATGAAACACTTTGGAAAACTGGCCGCTGCGGCGGTCGTCGGGGCCGTCATGGGCACCGCGGCCGTGGCGGAGTCGCTTTACGCGCCGAACCTCAGCTACCGCACCGGGCCCTTCGCGGCGACGGGCATTCCGCTGATGAACGGTCAGAAGGACTATATCGAGATGCTGAACGCCCGCGACGGCGGCATCGGCGGCATCATGATCGACTTCGACGAATGCGAGACCGGCTATTCCACCGAAAAGGGCGTGGAGTGCTACGAGAAGACCAAGGAAAAGGCGATTGTGACCCAGCCCTGGTCCACCGGCATCACGCTGCAGGTGCTGCCCAAGACCAACGTGGACGAGATCCCGATCCTTGCCCCCGGCTACGGCTTTTCGCCGATGGCGGACGGCAAGGTGTTCCAGTGGGCGTTCAACACCCCGTCGAGCTATTGGGACGCGGCCAGCATGATCCTGCAGTTCATCGAAAGCGAGGGCGACCTGAGCGGCAAGAAGATCGCCTTCCTGCATCTCGACCACCCCTACGGCAAGGAGCCGCTGCCGTTCCTCGAGCAAAAGGCCGCCGAAGTCGGCTTTGAGCTGCTGCCGATCCCGGTCGGTCTGAAGGAAATGCAGAACCAGTCGGCGCAGTGGCTGCAGATCCGCCGCGAACGTCCCGACTATGTGGTGATGTGGGGCTGGGGCGCGATGAACGCCGGCGCCATCACCGAGGCCGTGAAGACCAAGTTCGACATGTCCAAGATGATCGGCGTCTGGTGGTCGGGCCACGATGCGGACCTTGCCATCGTCGGCGAGGACGGCAAGGGCTACAAGTCGATCAGCTGGTCGTTCCCGGTTCTGGATGCACCCGTTCTGGCCGACATCAAGACGCATGTGGTCGACGCCGGCAACAGCCTGTCGAACGAGACCGAGATGCAGGGCGTGTTCTACAACCGCGGCATCGTGATCTCGATGATCCTGGCCGAGGGCATCCGCACCGCGCAGGAGCACACCGGCAACGCGACGATCACCGCGGCCGATCTGCGCTGGGGTCTTGAAAACCTCAACGTCACCGACGAGCGCCTGGCCGAGCTGGGCATGACCGGCATGGTGCCGCCGTTCCAGACCACCTGCGCCAACCACACCGGCCACTCGGGCGGCTGGATGCTGGAATGGGACGGCGCCAAGTTCGTCAAGGTTTCGGATCACCTGATGCCGGAATCCGAGGCGATCAACGCGCTGGAGCAGGCCAAGGCGGCCGAATACGCCGAGGCCAACGCGCCCTGGCCGACCAACGAGAGCTGCGACGCGGAAAGCTGAGCGCAATGACCCACCGGCGGCGCGGGTCGCCGCCGGTGGATTTTGAGTATTTTTGCCAAGAAGAAGAGCCATGCTGGACGCTGCGAAGACCGACGAGACATTGCTTGAGGTCAACAATATCGAGGTGATCTACAATCACGTGATCCTCGTTCTGAAAGGCGTGTCGCTGTCGGTGCGCAAGGGCGGGATCACGGCGCTTTTGGGCGGCAACGGCGCGGGCAAGACCACGACGCTGAAGGCGATCTCGAACCTGCTGCATTCCGAGCGCGGCGAGGTGACCAAGGGCTCGATCCTCTACAAGGGCGAGCGGGTGCAGGATCTGGACCCGGCCGCGCTGGTCAAGCGTGGGGTGATCCAGGTGATGGAGGGGCGGCATTGCTTTCCGCATCTCACCGTCGAGGAAAACCTGCTGACCGGCGCCTACACCCGGCGCGACGGCAAGGGCGCGATCGATGCCGACCTCGAGATGGTCTATTCCTATTTCCCGCGCCTCAAGGAGCGGCGGCGGTCGATGGCGGGCTATACCTCGGGCGGGGAACAGCAGATGACCGCAATCGGACGGGCGCTGATGTCGCGCCCCGAGATGGTCCTGCTCGACGAGCCCTCGATGGGGCTGGCGCCGCAGCTGGTCGAACAGATCTTCGAGATCGTGAAATCGGTGAACGAAAACGAGGGCGTGTCGTTCCTGCTGGCCGAACAGAACACCAATGTCGCGCTGCGCTTTGCGCATGCGGGCTACATCCTGGAATCGGGCCGCGTGGTGATGGAAGGCAGCGCCGCCGACCTGCGCGAGAACCCGGACGTCAAGGAATTCTACCTCGGCATGTCGGACGAGGGTCGCAAGAGCTTTCGCGACGTGCGCAGTTACCGGCGGCGCAAGCGCTGGCTGGCCTGAGGCCCCCGGGGCCTGCATTTTCGACGATCATCTGAGGGCTGCCGCCGGTCGGGCGCGCCCCGCGCAAGGAGGGTGGCATGAGCACCTATTTCGACACGTCCGAAACCCGAAGCGCCGACGAACGCGCGGCGGCGCAGTTGCAGGCGCTGAATGCGCTCTTGCCGGCCCATGGTTTCGATCCGCTGGGCGATCTTTCGGGACTGAGCGCCCTGCCCGTGTTGCGCAAGTCCGATCTGTCGCAGAGGCAGGCGGAAAAGCCGCCCTTCGGCGGGCTGCCGGTGTCGAATGCCGCGCATGTCTTCCAGAGCCCGGGGCCGATCTATGAACCCGGCGGCATCGGCCACGACTGGTGGCGCGCGGGGCGCTTTCTGCATGCCTGCGGGATCGGGGCGGGTGACATCGTGCAGAACTGCTTCAGCTATCATCTGACGCCGGCGGGGATGATGTTCGAATCGGGTGCGCGGGCGGTCGGGGCGGCGGTGCTGCCCGCCGGCACCGGCCAGACCGAGTTGCAGGCGCGCGCGGCGCATGACGCGGGCATCACCGCCTATGCCGGGACACCGGATTACCTCAAGGTGATTCTGGAGAAGGCCGACGAGATGGGCCTGACGCTGGCCATCACCAAGGCGGCGGTCGGGGGCGGGGCGCTCTTCCCGTCGCTTCGGCAATATTACGCCGACCGTGGCATCGCCTGCCTGCAATGCTATGCCACCGCCGATCTGGGCAACGTCGCCTACGAATCCGACGCGATGGAGGGCATGATCCTCGACGAGGGGGTGATCGTCGAGATCGTCACGCCGGGCACCGGCGACCCGGTGCCCGAGGGCGAGGTCGGCGAACTGGTGGTGACCACGCTCAACCCCGATTACCCGCTGGTACGCTTCGCCACCGGCGATCTGTCGGCCATCCTGCCGGGGCAGAGCCCCTGCGGGCGCACCAATGCGCGCATCAAGGGCTGGATGGGCCGCGCCGACCAGACCACCAAGATCAAGGGCATGTTCGTGCGCCCCGAACAGGTGGCCGCGCTGGTGGCCAAGCATGACGAGATCGCCCGCGCCCGCGTCGTCGCCAGCCGCGAAGGCGAGATGGACGTAATGACCGTCCGGATCGAGACCGAGGCCGACGACCCCGCGCGGTTCGAAGGCTTGGTCGCCGAGACGCTCAAGCTGAAAGGCAAGGTCGAGCTTGTCGCCCCCGGCGGATTACCGCGCGACGGGCTGGTGATCGAGGACACCCGCGTCTACGATTGAACCTCGGCCCGCAGGGCACCCAGGCGGAACCGCGCCGGGGCTGCCGTGGTTTGAGGGGCAAAGGAGGTTCTCATGTTCAAACGCATCTGTGCCGCGCTGCTGATCGGCGCGACCCCGGTTCTTGCCGACAGCGACGCGCTGGTCATCGCCAATGGCGCCTATGACCGGCTGGACCCGGTCGAGGGGGCGGCGAATGTATCTGCGGCGGCCGGCGATCTGGCCGGGGCGGGGTATGACACCATCGCGCTGGCGGACGTCTCGGCGGGCAAGATGCGCGACGGGCTGAAGCGGCTGATCGGCGCGATGGATGGCGACACCGACACGCTTGCGGTCGTGCTGACCGGGCATTTCGCGCATACCGGCGCGGATAGCTATCTGCTGCCGGTGAACGCGCCCGCGCGCGTCGATGATACCACCGTTTTGAACAACGCGCTGCCGCTGTCGACGCTCTGGCCGCTGCTTGAGGCCTATCCGGGGCAGGCGGTGCTGATCCTGGGCGAAGGGTCGGTTCCCGACATGACGGCGCGCTTTGCCCAAGGCGGGCTGGGGCCGCTTGAGGCGCCGCAGGGCGTGACAGTCGTGCAAGGCGCGGCAGAGGACGTGTCGGCCATGCTGAGCCGGGCGGCAAAGCGGCCCGGCCTGTCGGTCAGGCGTCTGGCAGAGCGTTACGATCTGGTCGTTTCGGGCTTTGTGACGGACCGCGTCGTGCTGGTGCCGGCCGCGCCGGATGCGCCCGTTGACAGCGGCGCGGACGCTGACGAGGCGCTCTGGCAGCGGGTCGTCGCGCGCGACGACCTTCAGGCCTACCGCGATTACCTCGCAGCCTTTCCGGTCGGCAGCCATGCCGGCGACGCCCGCCAGCGCATCGCCGCCATCGAGAACGACCCGAACCGCAAGCACCGGCTTGCCGAAGAGGCGCTGGATCTGTCGCGCGACGCCCGCCGCGCCATCCAGCGCGACCTGTCGCTGCTGGGTTACGACACGCGCGGCATCGACGGGATCTTCGGCAATGGCACGCGGGCGGCGATCGGCAAATGGCAGGCCACGAACGGCCACGGCGAAACCACCTATCTCAACCGCGCGCAGATCGACCAGCTGGACCGGCAGGCGCAACGCCGCGCCGCCGAACTTGAGGAAGAGGCACGCGCTCGGCAGGAAGAACTGGAACGCCAGGACCGCGCCTTTTGGCGCGACACCGGCGCGAGCGGGGCCGAGAACGACCTGCGCGCCTATCTGCGCCGCTATCCCGACGGGCTCTTTTCCGACGAGGCGACGGCCCGGCTGGACGAGATCGAGGACAGCCGCCGCGACCGCGCCGCCGACCGTGACCGCCGCGCCTGGGACGACGCGCGCGAAGCGGGCACCGAGCGCGCCTTCCGCGAGTATCTGGAGGCCTTCCCCGAGGGCGCCTTCGCCAGCGAGGCGCGGGCGCGGCTCGCCCGTCTGGGTGCCGACACCGCCGCCCGCGACCTGGCCGAACGCGCCAGCCGGCAGGAACAGGCGCTGGGGCTGAACGCGGGCGCGCGGCGGCTGGTCGAGGTCCGCCTGGGCCAGCTCGGGCTGAACCCTGGCAAGGTCGACGGAACCTTCGACAAGAAGACCCGCCGCGCCCTGCGCCGCTATCAGGAATCGCGTGGGCTGACGGTCACCGGCTACCTGGATCAGGCCACCGTGGTGCGGCTGTTGGCGGATTCGCTTTAGGTCGCGGCGTACGATTAAAGGCCACCCGCCGGGGTGGCCTTTTGCGGCGCCCGCAGAGGCGACCAAGACCGCAAAGACCCGGCGGCAACCGACGTCAGACCGGCCCGGACACGCCATAGATCTTCAGGCCGGACGACGGTTTGCGCACCGCATCCAGCAGAAATCTGGCGACACCCAGCCGGGGCACGGACGAGCCGTCAAAGGGCAATGACCCAAGCTCGGCGCGGTACCCGGGGTCTTTGTCGTCCGTCAGGAAACCGCAGCGCGCCACGACCACGTCAAGCTTGGCATTGTCGAACGTTTGCTCCATACGCGCGGCGCTTTGAACGACATTGGGCACAATGATCGCCAGGACCCTGTCCAAGAGACGCCCGGGCGGGAAGAGCAGGGCGCTGGACGTGACGGCGATCTTTGCGATGCCCGCATTCCACGCGGCTTCGACAATCGCGTCCGCCGATCGCCAATAGACCGATGTCGCGCCTTTCGTGGGGCGTCGTCCGCCAAGGGTGGAAATCACGGCGTCATGCCCTGCGATGATCTTGCCGAGAAACGTCGGATCGCAGGGATCGCCGACCACAACTCTGAGACGGCTGTGCTGCAGCGCGAGCCGCTTTGCGTCCGACCGGACAACGGCGGTGACACTGTCCCCGATGTCTAAGGCCTCGCGCACGACCAATCTGCCTGTGCGGCCATTCGCACCCAGTACGACAAGTTTCAATTTTCGCCTCCGATTTGCTTCGGACCCGTGCGGGGCCGTTTCGGAGCCAGGGATAATCCATGCAATTTTGCCCTGTAAATTGCGGTAAAATATTTCCTGAGTATACGAGAATCGCATATATCAACGCCCATGACCTTTGATTGGGACCACGCAAAGACGTTCCTCGCCGTCGCAGAGGCGGGATCCTTGTCCGGAGCGGCGCGCGCGCTTGGACAGACACAACCGACTGTCAGCCGCCAGATCGCGGCCTTCGAGACGGCGCTTGACGCGACCTTGTTCGAACGCACCGGACGATCCGTCGCGCTGACGCCATTCGGGGTCGAACTGCTGGACCACGTTCGCGCGATGGCGCGGGGCGCGGATATGGTGGCGCTTTCGGCGACGGGGCAATCTCAGTCGGTCGAAGGGCAGGTCCGGATCACGGCGTCCGAGCTGATGTCGGCCTTTGTCTTGCCGCCGATCCTTATGGACATCAGCCAGCAGGCGCCGTCGCTCGAGATAGATGTGGTGGCCGACAACGGCGTGCGGGATCTGACGCGGCGAGAAGCCGACATCGCCATCCGACATGCGCGCCCGGAACAACCGAACCTGCAGGCAAGACGCCTGAGCGACGAACGGATGCGGTTCTACGCCAGCGCGACCTATCTCGAGACAGCCGGTCAGCCGGCGAAATGCAATCTGTCGAAGCATCAGATCGTCAGCTATGTCGAGGCGGACCGCATGCTGAATTATCTGCTGCCCGCAGGGCTGGACCTGACCAGGGGAAATTTCCGGTTCACGTCGTCGTCGCAGTTCGTGGCGCTTGAGATGGCCAGAGGCGGGCTGGGCCTGGTCATATTGCCGGAAAGGGTCGCGGCACGGCTTCCCGATCTTGTCCCCGTCGCGCGCGATATCGGGGTCTTCGACCTGCCGACCTGGCTGGTCACGCACAGCGAAGTGAAAACCAGCCGACGCATCAGACTGGTGTTCGACGTTCTCGCCGACAGCCTTTCGTAAGAGCCGCCCTGGCCGAGGACGCCGCATGAAAAAAGGCCACTCCGGTCGGAGTGGCCTTTGATCGTTCAGTGACCTGCGGTCTCAGCCCTGGCGGGCTTTGAACCGGCGCTGGGTCTTGTTGATGACGTAAACGCGGCCCTTGCGGCGCACAACGCGGCAGTCGCGATGGCGGCTCTTGAGCGAGCGGAGCGAGTTTGCGACCTTCATGATGGTCTCTCCTCTTGTCGCGGCGCATCGGGCGCGCCTGGTGTTGCGGGTGCCATCCGGCCGAAGCCAGGTGGCGGCGAAATCCATGGTGGGCGATACTGGGATCGAACCAGTGACCCCTACGATGTCAACGTAGTGCTCTACCGCTGAGCTAATCGCCCCAAGGACCGGCCCATTCATCGGACGCCCCAATAAAAGGGGCGCGGAATTCCGCGCCGGTGAGCGGTCTATAAAAGGAGTCGGAAGTGGGATCAAGGGCTTTTGGAGACCGAAAAAATCAGGCTATGTTGCCAGCCAAGGAGTGACGATGCCCAAGGCCGCCTATCATCTGCACCATCCAGAGGGCCATACCTCTTGCGTGGTTTTCGCTTCGCCCCATTCGGGGCGCGATTACCCGTGGTCGTTCCTGCGCCGGACCGAGCTGGACGAGCACGCCATCCGCTCGTCCGAGGATGCCTATGTCGACCGGCTCTTCGAGGCCGCGCCCCAATTCGGCGCGCCGTTCCTGCGCGCGGGCGCGCCGCGGGCGTTCATCGATTACAACCGGGCGAGCGACGAGCTTGACCCCGCGCTGATCGAGGGCGTGCGCCGCATGGGTCACAATCCGCGGGTGGCCAGCGGGCTGGGCGTGGTGCCGCGCGTGGTGGCCAACGGCCGCGCCATCTATCGCGGCAAACTGCCGCTGGCCGAGGCCGAACGCCGGATCGCGCTGTACTGGAGGCCCTACCACGAGCAGCTGCAAAAGCTGCTGGACACGGCCCGTACCCGCTTTGGCGAGGCGATTCTGGTGGATTGCCACTCGATGCCCCACGAGGCGGTGGAAAACGCCACACGCGGCGGGGCAAAACGGCCGCAGATCGTGATCGGCGACCGATTCGGCGCCTCCGCGAGCGCCGAGATCAGCGACCGGATCGAGGCGGCCTTTGCCGCAGCCGGGCTTGAGGTTGCGCGCAATACGCCCTTCGCCGGGGCCTATATTACTCAGCATTACGGCTGCCCGTCGCGCCGCCAGCACGCCATCCAGATCGAGATCGACCGCGCCATCTATCTCGACGAGGCGCGGGTGCGCCCGAACGCGAATTTCCACGCTTTCCGCCGCCTCCTGCGCGGCGTGATCGCCGAGATCGCCGTGATCGGGCAGCGCGACGATCAGCCGCTGGCGGCGGAGTGACCTTCGAACAAGGCTGACAAAGCGGCGCGCAGCGGGGCGGGGTCGTTCAGCATCAGACGCACCGGCAGGGTCAGCACCTTCATGCGAAAGTCATCCGGCAGGCGCACCGCGTCCTTCTCGGTGGTGACCAGCTGCGCGCCTTGCAGCCGGGCTTCGTTCTCCAGCCGGGTCATCAGCGCGGTGGTGAGCGGCTGGTGATCCTCCAGCGGCTCGGCGCGGACCAGGTCCGCGCCCAGCCCGCGCAGGGTGGCAAAGAACTTTTCGGGGTGGCCGATGCCCGCGAAGGCGAGCGCGCGCAGCCCCTCCCAGTCCATGCCGGTCTGCAGCGGCTCCAGCCGCCCGGTGACATGCGGCAGGGGTAGGTTGCTCTGCCATTGCGCGGCAAAGCGCTGTTGCGCGGCATCGGGGCCGATGGAAAGCAGCAGATCGGCACGGCTCAGCCCCGCGGCCACGGGTTCGCGCAGCGGGCCCGCCGGGATGCAGCGGCCGTTGCCGAAGCCCTGCACCGCATCCACGACGACCACCGACAGGTCCTTGGCCAGCGCGGGGTTCTGGAACCCGTCGTCCATCACGATGGCCTGCGCCCCGGCGGCGACGGCGGCGCGCGCGCCTGCCAGCCGGTCGCGCGCCACCCAGACCGGGGCGAAGGCCGACAAGAGCAGCGGCTCGTCGCCCACGTCGCTCGCGCCATGGCCGCGCGGATCGACCTGCACCGGCCCCTCCAGCCGTGCGCCATAGCCGCGCGACACCACATGCGCGGCGATGCCGATGTCCTGGAGCATCTGCAGCACGGCGATCACCGTGGGCGTCTTGCCGGTGCCGCCCGCGTTGAGGTTGCCGACGCAGATCACCGGCACGCCCACGCCCTGCGGCCGGCCCCTGGCGATCCGCCGCGCGGTCGCCGCCGCATAGAGCCAGCCCAGCGGCGCCAGAAGCCGCGCCGGCCAGGCGGGCGCCTCGGGGGCGGTCTGCCAGAAGGCGGGGGCGCGCATCAGCCTTTCCCCTTTTCGTCGAGCAGCGCGAAGGCGTGCTTGATGACCATGTCGGTCATCGCCGCCCCGGCGGTCACGATGTCCCAGCCTGCATGGGCCATGCCGGCGGCGCGGTCGGGGGCGATCAGGTGCGAGACGGCGGCGCTGAGCGTGTCCGCATCCTTGACGATGCGCGCGGCCCCGGCCTCGGCCAGCGCGGAATAGGCCGCCAGGTGCCGCCCGACATTGGGCCCGTAAAGCGTCGCCGCGCCAAGGGCGGCGGCCTCGAACGGGTCGTGGCCGCCGAACCCCGACACCAGCGATCCGCCCATGAACGCGAGCGGCGCCAGCCGGTACCACAGCCCCAGATCGTCCGGCCCCTCGGCCACCAGCACCTGGGTGTTCTCGTCGGGCATGTCGCCGTTCTCCCACGCGCAGAGCCGCAGGCCCGAGGCCTGGGCCTCGCGCCAGGTGACCTCGGCGTCGGCGCGGTCGGCGGGCACCAGGATCAAGAGCAGCCGATGCGCCAGACGCGAGGCGCGGCGGTGGGCGCGCAGCACGGTCTCGACCTCTCCGGGACGGACGCGCGAGGCCAGCCAGACCGGCCGGCCCGCGAGAACGCCGGCCATTTCCTCGTGCAGCGCCTGCGCGCAGTCCAGCGGCGGGGCGGTTTCGGTCAAAGGGCCGCTGGTCGTGATGCTGCTGGAATAAAGCCCCATGCGCCGCAGCCGCCGGGCGGCGGCGGCGTCGGTGGTGAAAATCCGGTCGAAAAGCGCCAGCACCCCTGTTTCGGTATCGGGCACCCAGCGCATGGCGTCGCTGGTCCAGGGCAAATCCTCGGCGGCGACCAGCACCAGGTTCGCGCTGCCGCGCGACACCGCGTCCAGCAGCGCCGGGCGCAGCGCCTGCCCGGCCCAGAGCACCAGATCGGGCGCCCAATGCGTGGCGAAATGCTGTGTCGCGGGGATGCTTTCGGGCGGCAATTCGGTGTGCAGGAGCGGCGCCGGGGCGGTGGGCTCGGGCCCGCTGAGCAGCAAGGTCAGTTCGGGCCGCGTCTGCGCCATCCGCGCCAGGATCGCCGCCAGCGCGCGCTGTTGCGGCACGCTGCCGCCATGCGCCCAGACCAGCGGCCCGCCGGGCCGCGCGGGGTAGTCCGGCACGGCCCCCGCCGCCCCCCGCGCCCTGAGGAGCGCAAGGTAGGTGCGGAGCGGGAAGGACCGTCTGGCCAAGTGTCAGCCCTGGTTTTCCGTCGCGGACGGGGCGGCCTGCGCATCGCGCAGCTTGCCCAGATCGGCGATGAAATAGCGTGTGTGGGCATTGTCCACGGTGCGGTGCGCCTCGGCCTTCCAGGCGTCGTAGGCGGCCTCGTAGGTCGGGAAGATGCCGACGATATGGATGTCGTCCACGTTGCGGAACACGTTCGAGGACGGGTCGACCAGTTCGCCGCCAAAGACGAGATGCAGGCGTTGGGCCATGGAAAATCCTTTCATGAGCGATGTTCCGCGCAACCTACGCGCCCTGCGGTGGCGGTCAAGCGCCGAGGCGGGCCCTAGAGATGGCGCAGGATATCCGCGTGCAGGGCGGGGTTTGCGGCCACCACGCCCGCGGTCTGCGGCACGGGGTTGTTGAAGCGCAGCGGCTGGCCGGTGCGGTCGCTGGTGGCGGCCCCGGCCTCTTCGAGGATCAGCGTGCCGGCGGCGATGTCCCATTCCCAGCTTGGCCGGAAGGTGAACATGGCGTCATAGCGCCCCTCGGCCACGAGGCTGAGGCGATAGGCCAGCGACGGGCGGTGGCTGCGCCGGAACGCGGGCACTTGGCCGCGCCAATGCCGGGGATCGAGGCTGGGGCGGGTGGCCAGAACGTGGGCCTGCGCGGCCTCCGGCGTCGCGGCGACCCTGACGGGTTCGTCATTAAGCCGCGCGCCGCCGCCCACGCTCGCGGCGTAAAGCTTGCCGCGCAGGGGCAGATAGACGACGGCGGCGGTGACGACGCCGTCGCGGGCCACGGCCAGAGAATGCGCCCAGGTGTCCGAGCCTTCGACGAAGGACCGCGTGCCGTCGATGGGATCGACGATGAACACCTCGCGCCGGGTCAGCCGGTCGGCGGTGTCGGCGCTTTCCTCGCTCAGCCAGCCGTAATCGGGGCGCGCCCCGCGCAGGAGGGTGGCCAGCACATCGTTGACGGCCAGATCCGCCGCCGTCACCGGGCCTTGCCCGTCGTCCTTGTGGCGCACGTCCAGCGGGCCGCCGACGAATGTGGTGGCGACCTCGGCCGCCGCGTGGGCGGCGCGGGTCAGAAGCGCCAGGTCACTCTCCGGCAAGGGTCAGACCTTCGACCAGAAGCGACGGCACCACGCGGCTCAGCCAGGGGCGGGCGTCGTTTGCGGGGGTCATCCGGCGCAGCATCTCGCGCAGATTGCCGGCGATGGTCACGCCGCTGACGGGATAGGCGATCTCGCCGTTCTCGACCCAGAAGCCCGCGGCGCCCCGGCTGTAATCGCCGGTGTTGGGGTTGATTGTCGAGCCGATCATCGAGGTCACCACCAGCCCGGTGCCCATCTGGGCGATCAGCCCGGCGCGGTCGGTGTCGCCCTGCGTCAGTTCGAGGTTCCAGGGCGTCGGAGACGGTCCGCCGGAGGTGCTGCGCGCGGCGTTGCCGGTGGATTGCAGCCCCAGCTTGCGCGCGGTCGCCAGATCGAGCGTCCAGCCTTTCAGCACGCCATCCTCGACGATGGCGCGGCGCTGCGTCGGCAGGCCCTCGGCGTCGAAGGGCCGGGAGGCACCGGCGCGGGGCCGGTGCGGGTCTTCGATCAGGGACAGGCCGTCGGGCAGAACCGGATGGTCCATCGCATCCCGCAGCCAGGACGCGCCGCGCGCGATGGCCGACCCGTTGACCGCCGCCATAAGGTGCCCCACCAGCGAGGCCGCGACGCGTTCGTCGAAGATCACAGGGTAGGCCCCGGTCTTGGGTTTGCGCGGGGACAGCCGCTCCAGCGTGCGCTCGGCGGCGGTGCGGCCGATGTCCTGGGCGCTGCGCAGGTCGGACTGGAAGATGCGGCTGTCGCCGTCGAAGTCGCGCTCCATCCCCGTTCCGGACCCTGCGATGGCCACGCAGGAGGTGCTGCGCGAGGTCCGGGTGTAGCCGCCCGAAAAGCCGTTGGTCGCCGCCAGATGAATGCGCCGCGCGCCGTAGCCGGCGCTGGCCGCGTCGATCCGGGTGATGCCCTCGACCGCCAGCGCCGCCGCCTCGGCCGTGCGCGCGTCTTCTTCCAGAGCGGCAGGCGCGGGTTCGGGCGCAGGGTCGGCCAGCTCCAGCGCGGCGACATCCCAGTCGCGCGCCAGCTGGTCAGGGTCGGCAAGGCCCACATGCGGGTCCTCTGGCGCCTCGCGGGCCATGGCGACGGCGCGCTCGGCCATGGCGGCGAGCGTTTCCGGGCGGGTGTCCGAGGACGACACGTTGGCGCTGCGCCGCCCGATCAGGACCCGAAGGCCGATATCCGTCGCCTCGGACCGCTCTGCCTGTTCCAGCACGCCGTTGCGCACGTCGATCGACAGCGAGGTGCCGTCGATTGCGATGGCGTCGGCGGCATCGGCCCCGGCCTTGCGGGCGGCGGTCAGCAGGGATTGGGTGAGATCGGCAAGGGATTGCGACATGAAAGCTCCGGCGTATGGGATGACGCTGAGGTAGGCCGGGCCGCGCCGCAGCGCAAGGTCCGGCGGGTCAACGGTTGGTGACGACGCCCAGAATGGGCCCCATGTAGCGCCCCAGATCCGACCGCCCCAGCGCGGGCGCGTAAAGGCGCGATACGTTGCCGTCGAGAAACAGCGCCTGCGGCAGCGCCAGGTGATCGCGAAAGAGCCGCCCGAATTGGTGAAACGTGACCGCCTCGTCCGAGATCGCCAGCACCACGCGGGTTCCATCGGCGCTGGTGCCGACCCCGTTGCGGATGTAGCGCGAGGTGCTGTCGGGCAGGAACCGCGGATGCAGCGCGCCGTCGATCACCAGCATCGGCCCGGATTGCGTGGCAAAGCGGCAGGCAGGGGACTCTTCGAGATAGCGCAGGGTCTCGATCACATCGGCGCGCCCGTCGCCGATGCAGAAGACGCCGTTGGGCAACAGCCCGAAATTCCCCGGCCCGGCATTGGGGATCACGCGCATGATCTCTTGCCCGTTCTCGACGTAATGGCCGACGGGCGCGCGGTCGTCGTGATACATCCCGCCGTTCATGGCGATCTCGAGGCGCTTGCCCTGCGCCTCCAATGCTGCGTCGATGCGCTGGAACTGGCCGTAGAGGACACCCTGCTCGTCGTAGAGAAAGAGCCGCAGATCGTCCTCTGCCGGGTCGATCTCGCACAGGGTGTAGTTGGTGCCGTTGAACCTGTCTTCGCGGCACATGGCGGCCTCCGCGCCCGGCGCCGTGCCGAACGCGGTCAGAAGGGCGATCAGAGCGAGGGGGGTCTTAATCCTCCAGGTCACGCCGTACCGCATCCTGGTTGAACATGCGCCGCGTGTCGTCGAGCCGGTCGAAGGTCTCGTCCAGGCGAAACCGCAGCTCCGGCGCGAATTTCAGGGTCAGCCCCTTGGACACGGCGCGGCGCAGCTCGGACCGGTTGCGTTTGAGAAGCTCGAACATGTCGTCGCTGCCCTTGCCGCCCAAAGGCACGACATAGGCGGTCGCCACCTTGAGATCGGGCGACACGCGCACCTCGCCCACGGTGATCGACAGGCGGTTGAGTTCGGGGTCGTGGATATCGCCGCGCATCAGCACGTCCGACAGGGTGCGGCGGATCAGTTCGCCGACGCGCAGCTGTCTTTGGCTGGGTCCGGGGCCGTCATGGAATCTGTTCTTGGACATACGTTCCATCTATGCCCTCGCGCGGCCTTTGCCAAGCGCGCCGGACCGGGGTAAGGAAACAAGCCGAGCGACAGGGAGTGACGGGCGATGACAGAGCAGCCGGGCGTTGTGGTGACAGGGGTGTCGGGCCGGATGGGCCAGATGCTGGTGCACGAGATTTTGGCCAGCGACAAGCTGCGGCTGGCCGGCGCTTTGGAACGGCCGGGGCACGACTGGATCGGTCAGGATTTGGGCACCGCCATGGGCGGCGCGCCGCTGGGTGTGCTGGTGGGCGACGACCCGCTCGAGGCCTTCGCGCGCGCGCAGGCGGTAATCGATTTCACCGCGCCGGCGGCCACGGTGGCCTTCGCCGATCTGGCGGCGCAGGCGCGCGCGGTGCATGTGATCGGCACCACCGGCCTTTCGGACAACGATCTGGAGCGGATCAAGGCCGCCGCGCGGCATGCGGTCATCGTGCGCGCGGGCAACATGAGCCTGGGCGTCAACCTGCTGACCCAATTGACCAAGCGCGTCGCGGCGGCGCTGGATGCCGACTGGGACATCGAGATCGTCGAGACCCATCACAACCGCAAGGTCGACGCGCCCTCGGGCACGGCGCTGATGCTGGGCGAGGCGGCGGCGGAAGGGCGCGGCGTGTCGCTGGCCGAGGTGTCGGACCGCGGCCGCGACGGGCTGACCGGCGCGCGCAAGCGTGGCGATATCGGCTTTGCCGCGATTCGCGGCGGCGACGTGGTGGGCGAGCACGACGTGATTTTCGCCGCCGCGGGCGAGCGCATCGTTCTGCGCCATATCGCCAGCGACCGGGCGCTGTTTGCGCGGGGCGCGCTGAAGGCTGCGCTCTGGGGGCAGGACAAGCGGCCCGGGGAATACGACATGCTGGATGTGCTGGGCCTGTCCGAGGAGTGATCCGCCCCACCCGGGCCTGATCCGACCGGCGGTTCGCGCCGTATAAGGACCAGAACCGGAGACGAGGCTGTCATGCGTTTGCGACGACTCATGTGTAAGGTCGGCGGTATGGCCGGCGCGATCTTGCTGGCCGCGCCCGGCATCGCATCGGCGGAACTGCCGATGGTGTCCGACAAGACCGAATTCGTCCGCCTTGTGGCGGGAAAAACCCTGACGCGCCCGCTGGTGCGGCTGCAGGTGAGCCCGGACGGCGAAATCGCCGGGCGGGGTGCCGCCTGGGACATCACCGGCGCCTGGAGCTGGAAAGACGGATATTTCTGCCGCGATCTGAACTGGGGCGGCGATGAGCTGGCCTATAATTGCCAGGAGGTGCGGTCGGACGGATCGCGGATCCGGTTTACCTCCGACGAGGGCGCGGGCGAGTCGGCGGATTTTCGTCTGAAATAGGCGCCGGCGCTGGCCGTGGCGGAGCTCCCGCCATCCCACCCCGCGCCGCCACGGCCAGCGCCTGTGGCGGATGGGAGATAACGACGTTTCGGGCTGCGCGTGTGGCCTGCGTCGATCAGAAGTCGATCGCCAGACCGCCCTTTTCCCAATCGCCGTAACGCACGGGCTCCGGCCCGTCGCGGCCACCCAGTTCGGTCGGCATGGCCTTTGCTTCGGCCTTGGCCTTGGCGCGGCGTTCCTCAGCCTCGGCCAGGGCGCGCCGGGCGGCGGGTGGCAGATCGCGATCGGGCGTGTCGGTCATGGCAGGTTTCCTCTCGGTCGAGCCCTTGATATACGCCCCCGAAGCGGCCCGGCAAGGGGCCGTTCCTCCGGATAGGGATGCATTGAATGGCTCGTTCTGCCCCCACGGCGCGACAGGTCGCCGTTCAGATGCTGGACCAGGTGCTGGGGCAGGGGCGGCTGATTTCCGAGCTGTCGGGTCTGCCGTCGCTGGCCGCTTTGGCCCCTGCCGAGCGCGCGGCGGCGCTGCGGCTTACGAACGAAACGCTGCGCGGGCTGGAACGGGCGGACCGGGTGCTCAAGCCGTTTCTGAAGAAACCGCCGCCGCTGACCGTGACGAACGTGTTACGGCTGGCGACGGTCGAGCTTTGCACCGGAGGGGCGGCGCATGGGGTGGTGAACGAGGCGGTGCGCCTGGTGGCCGAGGGCCGCAAGACCGCCGGGATGAAGGGGCTGGTGAACGCCGTGCTGCGGCGGGTGGCCGACAAGGGGCCCGGCCAATGGGCGGTGCTGCGGGTGCCGCGCCTGCCCGACTGGTTGCGCGGCCCGCTGGTCGAGGCCTGGGGCCGCGAGCCGGTGATGGCGATGGAGGCCGCGCATTTCGCCGGTGCGCCGCTCGACCTGACGGCCAAGGGCGATCCAGCGGCGGTTGCGCGCGCGGTGGGCGGTGCTCTGTTGCCGACGGGGTCGGTGCGGCTGGCGGCGGGGGCGCAGGTGACGGCGCTGCCGGGCTACGACGCCGGCGACTGGTGGGTGCAGGACGCTGCCGCAGCGCTTCCTGCGCGTTTATTGGGCGATGTACGGGGCCTTAAGGTGCTGGACATGTGCGCGGCCCCGGGCGGCAAAACGATGCAGCTGGCGGCGGCGGGGGCCGAGGTGACGGCGCTCGATCTGTCGGCGGCGCGGCTGGTGCGGGTCGAGGAGAACCTCGCGCGGACCGGGCTGACGGCGACCTGTGTCGAGGGCGACGCGCTGACCCACGAGGGGCGCTATCACGCCATCCTGCTGGATGCGCCCTGTTCGGCTACGGGCACCATCCGACGCCATCCCGATCTGCCGCACGCCCGGACCGGCGACGGGATTTCCGAGCTGATCGGCCAGCAGGCGGCGATGATCGACCACGCGCTGAGCCTGCTCGCGCCCGGCGGGCGGCTGGTGTTCTGCACCTGCTCGCTGATCCCCGACGAAGGTGAGGTGCAGGTGACCGAGGCGCTGGCCCGCCATCCCGGCCTGACGGTTCAGCCCGTCAAGGCACCCTGGATCGAGGACGCCTGGCGCAGCGCCGAGGGCGGGCTTCGCCTGCGGCCCGATTTTTGGGCAGAGAGGGGCGGGATGGACGGATTTTACATGGCGGTCCTCGGCCCATCGGGCTGAGGCGCATCAGAACAAGTCGACTTCACGGCGCGTGCGGGGTACTCTGACACAAACGCCCCCGCGAAGGCGGGCAAGAGGCTGAGCAAGGCTATAAGACCATGTCGGACCGGCAGAGCTTTTACGCTGCGCTGACGCGCCTGCGCAATCGCGTGGCGGCGTGGCTGGCGGCACGGTCGCGCCCGGCCACGGCCTTTGTGTCGCAGCCCGAGCCGCGCACGGTCGGATCGTTCGCGCGCGGGCGGCAGCTGACCGCCGGGAACCTGCTTTTTGCCGGCCATTTCATCGAAACCAAGGGTGCGGTGATCTGGGATCTCGACCCGCCCGACGCCGCGTTCGAGGAAGAGATCCACGGTTTTGCCTGGCTCGACGATCTGGCGGCGGTGGGCGATGCGGCGACGCGCGGGCTGGCGCAAGAGTGGCTCTGGGCCTGGATCGAGCGTTACGGGCGCGGCACCGGCCCGGGCTGGACGCCCGAGCTGGCCGGTCGGCGGCTGATCCGCTGGATTCAGCACGCGCTCTTTCTGCTGCGCGGACAGGACAGCGCGGCCTCGGCGGCGTTTTACCGCGCGCTGGGCGCGCAGACGATCTTTCTGGGCCGCCGCTGGGGCGCCTCCGCGCCCGGGCTGCCGCGCTTCGAGGCGCTGACCGGGCTGATCTATGCCGGGTTGTCGCTCGAGGGAATGGAGAAATACGCCGAACCGGCGCATCGCGCGTTGGGGCTCGAATGCGCGCGGCAGGTCGATGCGCAGGGCGGCATTCCGACCCGCAACCCCGAAGAGCTGCTAGAGGTCTTCACGCTGCTGACCTGGGCCGCCGCCGCGCTGGACGAGGCCGATCTGCGCCCCGACCCGCAGCTGACCGCCGCCATCGGACGCATCGCGCCGACCCTGCGCACGCTGCGCCATTCGGACGGCGGGCTGGCGCGGTTTCACGGCGGCGGGCGCGGCATCGAGGGGCGGCTGGAGCAGGCGCTGGCCGCCAGCGGCAACAAGAAACGCCAGGCCGACGGGCTGGCGATGGGCTATGCGAGGTTGTCGGCGGGCCGTACCAGCATCGTCGTCGACGCGGCCCCGCCGCCCACTGGCAAGGCGAGCTTTAACGCCCATGCCTCGACCCTCGCGTTCGAGCTGACCTCGGGCCGCCGGCCGCTGATCGTGAACTGCGGATCGGGTGCGATCTTTGGCGAGGAGTGGCGCCGCGCGGGGCGGGCCACGCCGTCGCATTCCTCGCTCAGCCTCGAGGGGTATTCCAGCGCGCGGCTGGGCGCGCCCGGCTGGATCGGCGCGGCCCGCCGCGAGATGCTGGAGGACGCGCCGGTCAACGTGCCGGTGCAGCTGACCCAGGCGCCAGACGGCATCCGTTTCGAGGGCGGGCACGACGGCTATGTCGCGACCCACGGGCTGACCCATGCGCGGATTCTGGAACTGACCTTCGACGGGCGCGGGCTGGTGGGCGAGGACATGCTGATGACGCTGGACGACGCCGCCAAGCGCCGCTTCGACGCGGCGATGGACGCGGTGCGGCTGGCGGGCGTGCCCTACCAGATTCGTTTTCACATCCATCCCGAGGTCGATGTGGCGCTCGATATGGGCGGCGCGGCGGTGTCGATGGCGCTGCGGTCGGGGGAAATCTGGGTGTTCCGGCACGAGGGCGACATAGATTTGTCGCTTGAGCCGTCGGTTTACCTGGAAAAAGGCCGTCTGCGCCCCCGTGCCACACAGCAGATTGTTTTATCCGGCCGCGCGATGGGCTATGCGACGCGCGTCCGCTGGTCCCTGGCCAAGGCGCAGGACACCGCGATGGCGGTGCGCGACCTGGCACAGGACGAGGTGGTCGAAAGTTTCTGAAGCCATCCGGGAAGCCACCCTATGCCGAATCTCCACCCTGTCCGCCGCGCCCTCATCTCCGTTTCCGACAAGACCGGTCTGATCGACCTCGGCGAGGCGCTGGCCGCTCGCGGGATCGAGATCCTGTCGACCGGAGGATCCGCCGCGGCGCTGCGCGGCGCGGGCGTGCCGGTCAAGGACGTGTCCGAGGTCACTGGTTTCCCCGAGATGATGGACGGGCGGGTCAAGACCCTGCATCCCAAGGTGCATGGCGGCCTTCTGGCGCTGCGCGACGACGACGCCCATGTGCAGGCGATGGAAGAGCACGGCATCGGTGCGATCGACCTGCTGGTCGTCAACCTCTACCCGTTCGAGGAAACCGTCGCCAAGGGCGCGGATTACGACACCTGCATCGAAAACATCGACATCGGCGGCCCGGCGATGATCCGCGCGGCGGCCAAAAACCATGCCTTTGTCAATGTCGTGGTGGACGTGATGGATTACGCGCCGCTGTTGCACGAGCTCGACCAGAACGACGGCCAGACCTCTTATGCGTTTCGCCAGCACCTGGCGCTGACGGCCTATGCCCGCACCGGTGCCTATGACGCGGCGGTCAGCACCTGGATGGCCGAGGCGCTGGACGAGACGAACCCGCGCCGCAGGGTCTTTGCCGGGCAGCTGGCGCAGCCGCTGCGCTATGGCGAGAACCCGCATCAGTCGGCGGCTTTCTACACCACCGGGCGCGCGCGCCCCGGCGTGGCCAGCGCCGAGCAGCACCAGGGCAAGGAACTGAGCTACAACAACATCAACGATACCGACGCGGCCTTTGAGCTGGTCAGCGAATTCCGGCCCGAGAACGGCCCCGCCTGCGCCATCATCAAACACGCCAACCCCTGCGGCGTGGCGCGCGGCGCGACGCTGGCCGAGGCCTATGGCCGCGCCTTCGACTGCGACCGGACTTCGGCTTTCGGCGGTATCATCGCGCTGAACCAGACGCTGGACGAGGCCACCGCCCAGGCCATCACCGAGATCTTCACCGAGGTGGTGATCGCCCCCGACGCCACCGATGCCGCGCGCAAGGTGTTCTCTGCAAAGAGGAACCTGCGCCTGCTGACCACCGGCGGTCTGGCCGATCCGGCCGAAGCCGCGCTGGCGGTGCGGCAGGTGTCGGGCGGGTACCTGGTGCAGGACCGCGACGCCGGGACGCTGTCGATGGACGATCTGCGGGTGGTGACGAAGAAAACCCCGACCGAGGCGCAGATGGCCGACCTGATGTTCGCCTGGACCGTGGCCAAGCACGTGAAATCCAACGCAATCGTCTATGTCCGCGACGGCGCCACCGTCGGCGTGGGCGCGGGCCAGATGAGTCGCGTCGACAGCACCCGCATCGCCGCGCGCAAGGCGCAGGACATGGCCGAGGTTCTGGGCCTGCCTGCGCCGCTGACGCAAGGCTCGGTCGTGGCGTCGGATGCGTTTTTCCCGTTCCCCGACGGCCTGCTGACGGCGGCCGAGGCTGGCGCACAGGCGGTTATCCAGCCCGGCGGCTCGATGCGCGACGACGATGTGATCGCCGCTGCCGACGAGGCCGGGCTGGCCATGGTCTTTACCGGAATGCGCCATTTCCGGCACTGATTGCGGAAAGGACCGAGGCTCCCGGCGCGGTATCCGACCGCGCCGAACCGCTTGCGCGGAACGGGGCGTGGTTTGGTGTATGCTCCCTGTGGCGCCAGAACGGCGTCGCGGCAGGGGAGGATCACCACATGGACGACGACACGGAAATCAGAGCGCTCATTGGCGCGCATTTCGAAGGCATGCGCTGGGGGCCGGAGACCGAACCGGATTGGGACAGGTTCCGACAGGATTTTATGCCCGAAGCCATCCTGCTCGGCGCAGCCCGGCCCGTGACCGTCAGATCGCTGGAGACCTTCGTCGACAGGATGGAGGCCGTTGCCCGCGCCAACCTGCATTCGTTCGAGGAACACACGAAGGGCATGCAAATCCTTCGGTTCGGCAATATCGCCGTGGTCCTGGCAATGTCGGAACTGCTGGAAAACGGCGCGGACGTGAGCCACGACATCAGCGGCTATCTGCTGGTGAAATCTGAGGGCCGTTGGTCGATTGCCGCCCACGCCTGGGACCAGGCGGGCGAGGGCAAACCGGTTCCGGACGCCCTTTGGTGACCGCTGGGGCCGACCGCCGGGAATGACGCTGGCGCCGGGCGGGCTTTTTGCGTATGCCTTGCCGAAACGCGGCATAGACCCGACGGGCAGGAGCAGGACATGCGTCTGGTGGCGCTGGTGGCAGTAGTGATCTTCGTACTCGACCAGCTGACGAAATGGCTGGTGGTGCATGTGCTCGACCTGGCGACGCTGGGCGAGATCGACGTGCTGCCGCCGTTCCTGAATTTCCGCATGGCGTGGAATTATGGCATCAACTTCGGTCTGCTGTCGGGGCAGGCGCCGTTGACGCGCTGGATCCTGATTTCCGTCGCCGTCGGGATCGTGCTTTTCGTGCTCGTGTGGCTGCGGCGCGATCCGCCGGGGCGGTTGGGCCTGATCGCGGGCGGTCTGCTGATCGGCGGGGCGCTGGGCAACGTAATCGACCGGCTGCTTTACGGCGCGGTGGCGGATTTCCTCAATATGTCCTGCTGCGGGTTCGAAAACCCCTATGCCTTCAACGTCGCCGATATTTCGATCTTTGCGGGGGCGTTGGGGCTGGTGCTCTTTCCCGGCCCGTCGCATCAGAGCAAAAAGGCCCCGTGACCTTGGCGACGAGATGCGCTACTCCTGAGCCCGGACGAAACCGGAGGCGAACGATGCCGGTGCTGCGCGCGCTTTTTCTGCTGTCACTGATGGGGCTTGCCGCCTGCGGCGGGCGTGAGCGCGATATCACGCTGCACGACCTGCGGACCAACAGCCGCGAGCCCGAGGAATTCTCGATCGTGCCCAGCAAGCCGCTGGCCACCCCCGAAAGCTTTGCCGAACTTCCCGGCCCCACGCCGGGCCGCGCCAACCGCGCGGATCAGACGCCGCTGTCGGACGCGGTGGCGGCGCTGGGGGGCAACCCGGCGCGGCTGCGGGCCGATGGCGTGCCCGCGTCGGATGGCGCGCTGATCCAGCGCGCCGGGCGCTTTGGCGTCGACGGCAACATCCGCGAGGATCTGGCCGCCGCCGATCTGGAATTCCGCAAGACCCGGTCGCGCTTTACCTTCTCGATCGTGCCCGAGGACGATTACTATCGCATCTACAGGCGCCAGGCGATCGACCCCTACCGCCAGCTGCTGCGCTTCCGCCGGCTGGGCGTCCAGACCCCGAGCGCCCCGCCCGAGGAGTGATCCGCTCACAAAGCCGTTGGCGGGCTTGATCTTAGGCGTGCGGGGCGTACCTATTTGCCGTGATCAAGGGAGAGAGGGTTTCATGCTCAGACTGCTTGCCGTGACCGCCGCGCTGCTTCTGGCCGCGCTTCCGCTGCGGGCGGAGGGGATCAACGATCTGGTGACCACCTTCACGCTCGACAACGGCATGGATGTGGTCGTGATCGAGGATCACCGCGCCCCCGTCGTCGTGCATATGGTCTGGTATCGCGCCGGATCGGCGGACGAACCCGCCGGATCGTCGGGCGTGGCCCATTTCCTGGAACATCTGCTGTTTAAGGGCACCGACACGCTGGCGCCCGGTGAGTTCAGCAAGGTCGTCGCCGCCAACGGCGGCACCGACAACGCGTTCACCAGCTACGACTACACCGGCTATTTTCAGCGCGTGGCAGCCGACCGGCTGGGCCTGATGATGCAGATGGAGGCGGACCGGATGGTCAACCTCAACCTCGGCCCAGAGGACATCCTGACCGAACGCGAGGTCATCATTGAGGAACGCAACCAGCGGGTCGAAAACGACCCCGGCGCGCTTTTCCGCGAGCAGCGCAATGCGGCGCTTTATATGAACCACCGCTACGGCGTGCCGATCATCGGCTGGCGGCACGAGATGGAGACGTTGGATCTCGACGCCGCGCTGGCGTTCTACAAACGCCATTACGCGCCCAACAACGCGATCCTGATCGTCGCGGGCGACACCACGCCCGAAGAGGTGCGCGCGCTGGCCCAAGAGCATTACGGCCCGCTGCCCGCCAACCCCGAGCTGGGCCCGCGCCTGCGCCCGCAGGAGCCGGTCCAGATGTCCGAACGCCGGCTGACCTTCCGCGATGCGCGTGTCGCCCAGCCTTATGTGATCCGCACCTATCTGGCGCCGGAACGCGACCCGGGCGCGCAGGAAACCGCCGCGGCGCTGGTGATGCTGTCAGAAATCCTCGGCGGCGGGCAGACCTCGGTTCTGAACCGCAAGCTGCAGTTCGAAAAGCAAAAGGCCGTCTACACCAGCGCCTTTTACAGCGGCGTGTCGCTGGACGACACGTCCTTCGGGCTGGTGATCGTGCCATCGCAGGGCGTGAGCCTGCAAGAGGCCGAGGATGCGCTGGATACCGCCGTGGCGGAGTTCCTGGAGGAGGGCGTCGATGCCGAGCAGCTCGAGCGGATCAAGTTCCAGCTGCGCGCGCAGCAAATCTATGCCCGCGACGACGTCAGCCAGTTGGCGCGGCGCTATGGGGCCGCGCTGACCGCCGAGTTGACCGTCGAGGACGTACAGGCCTGGCCCGACGTGCTTCAGGCCGTGACAGAGGACGACATCCTGGCCGCCGCCCGCATGGTGTTCGACCGCAAGAATTCGGTGACCGGCTGGCTGATGAGTGAAGAGACCGAGGTGACGCAATGAAATACCTGCTGACCGCGCTTTTCGCGGCGCTGCTGGCGCTGCCCGCCCGCGCCGACATCGAGATCGAAGAGGTCACCAGCCCCGGCGGCATCACCGCGTGGCTGGTCGAGGAACCGTCGATCCCCTTCGTGTCGCTTGAACTGCGCTTTCGCGGCGGCGCGTCGCTTGACCTGCCGGGCAATCGTGGCGCGGTGAACCTGATGGTCGGGTTGCTGGAAGAAGGGGCGGGCGAGCGCGATGCGCGCGGCTTTGCCGAGGCGGCGGAATCGATTGCGGCCAGTTTCAGCTTTGACGCCAGCGACGACGCGGTGTCGGTCTCGGCGCGGTTTCTCAAGGAAACCCAGCCGGAGGCGCTGGCGCTCTTGCGCGATGCGCTGACCGCGCCGCGCTTTGACGCGGACGCGCTGGAACGGGTGCGCGCGCAGGTGATCTCGGGCATCCGTTCGGATCTGAAGGACCCTGACAGCATCGCCTCGGCGGCTTTCGACCGGATGGTGTTCGGCGATCACCCCTACGGTTCTGCGCGCGAAGGCACCGAAGACAGCGTTGCAGCACTGACCCGCGACGATCTGATCGACGCCCACGCCGGGGTTCTGACCCGCGACCGCGTCTATGTCGCCGCCGCCGGGGACATCACCGGCGAAGAACTGAGCGCGCTGCTGGATGACCTGCTGGGCGATCTGCCCGCCACCGGCCGCCCCCAGCCCGCCGATGTGGCGGTCACGACCGAGGCCGGCGCGACCGTGGTGCCCTTCGACACGCCGCAATCGGTCGCTCTTTTCGGTCATGAGGGGATCGAACGGGACGACCCGGATTTCTTTGCAGCCTACGTTATGAACCAGATCCTCGGCGCGGGTGGCTTCGAATCGCGGCTGATGAACGAGGTGCGCGAAAAGCGCGGGCTGACCTATGGGGTTTACAGCTACCTCGTGCCCAAGGACCACGCGGCGCTGTACCTGGGCCGTGTCGCCTCGGCCAACGACCGGATCGCCGAGGCGATTGACGTGATCCGCGCCGAATGGGAACGGCTTGCCGCCGAAGGCGTGAGCGAGGAAGAACTGGCCGAGGCCAAGACCTACCTCACCGGGGCCTATCCGCTGCGCTTTGACGGCAATGGGCCGATTGCGGATATCCTTGTTGGGATGCAGATGGACCATCTGCCGCTCGACTATGTCGAGACCCGCAACGACAAGGTCGCGGCGGTCACGCTGGACGACGTTTCGCGCGTGGCCGAAAGGCTGCTGCGCCCCGAGGCGCTGCATTTCGTCGTGGTGGGACAGCCCGAGGGGCTGGAGGCGACGCCGGGCCAGTGACCGGGCGGTGACGGGGCCGTCACGCGGCCCCGTCACCATCAGTTCAGCAGGCCCGCGTGGCGCATCGCCGCGTCCATCTTGGCGCGCGTCGGTTCTGTCAGCGGCAAGAGCGGCGGGCGCACGTCCTCGGCGCAGAGACCAAGCTTGGACATGCCGTACTTGGCACCGCAGAGCCCCGGCTCGGTAAAGATCGCCTGATGCAGGGGCATCAGCCGGTCCTGCAATTCCAGCGCCTTGGCAAAGTCGCCCGCCAGGCAAGCCTCTTGCAGATCCGCGCAGAGCCGCGGCGCCACATTCGCCGTGACCGAGATGCAGCCCACGCCGCCATGCGCGTGAAAGCCATGCGCCAGCGGGTCCTCGCCCGAGATCTGCAGGAAGTCCTTGCCGCAGGTGATGCGCTGCGCGCTGACGCGCGACAGATCGCCGGTCGAATCCTTGACCCCGACGATGCGCGGCAGTTTCGCCAGTTCGCCCATCGTGTCGGGCGTCATGTCCACGGCCGACCGGCCGGGGATGTTGTAGATGATGATCGGCAGGGTGCAGCTGTCATGCGCCATGGTGAAATGCGCGATCATGCCGGCCTGGGTGGGGCGGTTGTAATAGGGCGTCACCACCAGCGCCGCATCCGCGCCGACCCGCTCGGCGTGTTGCAGAAAGCGGATCGTCTCGGTGGTGTTGTTCGACCCGGCCCCGGCGATCACCGGCAGCCGTCCGGCCGAGGTCTGCACGACGCATTCCACCACCGCCTCGTGTTCGGCATGGCTGAGCGTCGGCGATTCGCCCGTGGTGCCCACCGGCACAAGCCCGTGGCTGCCCTGTTCGATATGCCATTCGACCAGGCGTTTGAGCGTCTCGAAATCCACCGCACCGTCCTTGAACGGGGTGACCAGGGCAGGCATTGACCCCTTAAACATGACACGCTCCTTTTGGTTCGGTTGCGCCGGAGCTCCGGCGATGATGCGCGGCTTTTCGCGGCTCCCCCCGGGATTGTGAGTTGAAGGCCGCCGCGCGCGCGATATCCTGATATGGGTCTATTCCTTTTCGGCACGGAAATTGCAAGCTCATGTCGCGTCTTCTTGCCTTGGTGTTCTGTGTGCTGGCGATGCCGGTTCTGGCGCAGGGGGCGGACCGCCCGCTGGCCCGCGCGATGGAGGCGCTGCGCGACGGCAACTGGGCCGCCGCCCAGATCGAGGCGCGCGGCGACGGGCAGGTCGCGCTGGATGTGATCCTCTGGCACCACCTGCGCGCGGGCAATGGCGATGCCGGCCAGGTCATGGATTTCCTTGCGCGCAATCCCGACTGGCCCGGGCTGCCCTATCTGCGCGAAAAGTCCGAGATCGCCATGGCCGAGGCGGGTCACGACGCGGTTCTGGCCTTTTTCGGCGACAGCCGGCCGCAGACCGGCACCGGTGCGCTGGCGCTGGCGCGCGCGCATGTGGCCAAGGGCGATCCCGGTCTGGCAGAGGCCGACGTGGTCATTGCCTGGCGCACCCTGGCGATGAGCGACGAGGAACAGGCGGCGCTGCTGGCCGAATGGCGGCCGCAATTGCGGGCGCATCACATTGCCCGGCTGGACATGGCGCTCTGGCGCGGCTGGGAGGTCAACGCCCGGCGCATGGTGCCGCTGGTGGGCGAGGATTGGCAGGCGCTGGCCAAGGCGCGGCTGGCGCTGCGCAACAACGCGCCGGGGGTCGACGCGATGATCGCGGCGGTGCCGGAAAAACTGCGCGACCATCCCGGTCTGGCCTACGAGCGGTTCCGTTGGCGCGCGCGCAAGGGCCGCGACGCCGATGCGATCGAGCTCTTGCTGGAACGTTCGGTCACTGCAGACGCGCTGGGCGAGCCCTGGGCCTGGGCGCGCGAGCGCCGCGATCTTGCGCGGCAGTTGATGCGCGGCGGCGATCCCGCGCGCGCCTATCGCATCGCCTCGGCCCACGGGCTGACCGAGGGGTCGGATTACGCCGATCTGGAGTGGCTGTCGGGCTATCTGTCGCTGCGGTTTCTCAATGAACCCGCCCGCGCGCTGGCGCATTTCCAGAACCACCGCGACGCGGTCGAGACACCGATTTCGCTGGGCCGCGCGGGCTATTGGATCGGCCGCGCCCATGAGGCTCTGGGCCAGAACGACGCCGCGGCCGAGGCCTATGTCGCAGGAGCGCGCTATCAGACCTCGTTCTACGGCCTGCTGGCCGCCGAGGCCGGGGGCCTGCCGCCCGACCCGCAGCTTGCGGGGACAGAGACCTTTCCCGACTGGCGCACGGCGCCTTTCACCAAATCCTCGGTCTATCAGGCGGCAATCCTGCTGCTGGCCTCGGGCGAGACGGTGCTGTCGGAACGCTTTCTGACACATCTGGCGGAATCGCTCGACCGGACGCAGATCGGCCAGATGGGCGCCATGCTGGAGGAAATGAACCGCCCGCATATGCAGGTCATGCTGGGCAAGCGCGCGGCGCAGTCGGGTATCGAGCTGCCGGGGCCCTATTACGCGCTGCATCCCGATCTGATCGGGCGCAAGAATCCGGTGCCCACGGAACTGGTGCTGGCCATCGCGCGCCGCGAATCGGAATTCGACCCGCGTGTGGTGTCGGGTGCAGGCGCGCGCGGGCTGATGCAGCTGATGCCGGGCACGGCGCGGGAAGTGTCGGGCAAGCTGGGGCTCGACTATTCGCTGGCGGGTTTGCTCGACGACCCGGCCTATAACGCCACGCTGGGCGCGGCCTATCTGGCCGAACTGGCCGAGCGGTTCGACGGCAACGCGGTGATGATGGCGGCGGGTTACAACGCCGGGCCGTCACGCCCTATCCGCTGGATGGAAGAGCGCGGCGATCCGCGCCGGAGCGGGATCGACATCGTCGACTGGATCGAGCTGATCCCCTTCAACGAGACCCGCAACTATGTCATGCGCGTGACCGAAAGCCTGCCGGTCTACCGCGCGCGGCTCGGCCTGAACCCGCATCCGGTGCCGTTTTCGCAAGAGCTGACCGGCTCAACCCTTTTGCCGCGCGCGCCAGAGGGTGAATAGCCCCGCCGCCACGATCAGCCCCGCGCCGAAGGCGACGTTGGCGCGGATCGTCTCGCCGAAAAGAAACACCCCGAAGGCACTGGCGAAGACCAGCTGCAAATAGGCAAAGGGCTGCACCGCGCTGGCCTCGGCGACCTCGTAGCACTTGATCAGCGTGTAATGCCCCATCGCCCCGGTGATGCAGAGCATCGCCATCCAGCCCCAATCGGGCGGGGTCATGTTCTGCCAGAACCAGATGCCGATCACGGTGGCCACCACCGCCCCGACCGTGCCGGTCCAGAAGAACGACGTGGCCGCGCTGTCGACCCGGCCGACATAGCGCGTCAGCAGCCCGTAAAGCGCGAACATCAGCGCCGCCAGCAGCGGGATCGCGGCATAGGGCGAAAAGACGCCCTGATCGGGTTGCAGGATGATCAGCACGCCGACGAAGCCCACGGCGATGGCGGCCCACCGCCGCCAGCCCACATGCTCGCCCAGCACCGGCCCGGACAGGGCGGCGATCAGCAGCGGGTAGCAGGCAAAGACCGCGTGGCTTTCGACCAGCCCCAGAAAGACGAAGCCTGCGACCATCACGTTGATCTCGAGCGCCAGAAGCGCCCCGCGAAAGGCCTGAACCCAGGGCATCGAGGACGCGGCAGCGGCGCGCAGGCCTCCGGCCTGGCGGGATGCGACCGTCATGACGAAGGCGGCAAAGAACCAGTAGCGGACCATGACCACCATCATGGCGTTGTACTCGCCGGCCAGATGGCGCGAGAGGCCGTCCTGCAGGGCAAAGATGAACGTGGTCACCACCATCAGCCAAATGCCGAGGCGGGTGTTCTGAGTGGTCATGTGGCGGGCATCCGGGCAAGGGTCATGTGGCGTTTGCGGCCATAGCCGGGGCCACGGGTGACCTCGAACCCGGCGTCGGCCAGCGCGCGGCGGATCGCGCCCGCGGCGGAATAGGTCGCGGCGGTTCCGCCTGGGGCCGTGTGGTCGCCGACGGCGCGCAGCAAGGCGGGCTCCCACAACTCGGGGTTCTTGGCGGGGGAAAAGCCGTCGAGGAACCAGGCGTCGGCCAGACCCTCCCAGCGCGGCAGGGTCTGCCGCGCGTCGCCGGCGATCAGGCGGAAATTCAGATCGGGCAGGGCGATTTCGGTCGCACCTTGCTGCCAGTAAGGGGCGAGTTCGGCGGCGAGCGCGGAGAGCTCGGGAAAGGCGGCTTGGGCGCGGATCATATCGGCGGCAGGTAGGGGGAAGGCCTCGAAACTGGTGAAGTGCAGGGTCCCGGGCTGACCGCTCTCGCGCCAGAGGTGCAGCGCGGCCAGCAGGTTGAGCCCGGTGCCGAAGCCCAGCTCGGCGATACGAAAGCCGTCGCGGAACCGCTCGGGCAGGCCGTTGCCCGCCAGAAAGACATGCCGCGTTTCCGCGAGCCCGTTGTCGAGCGAATAATACGGGTCGTCGAAGCGGGCCGAGACCGGCACCGCACCGTCGCGCCATGTCAGGCTGTCGGGGTGGTCGGGCATTGCGGGATGTCCTATGCAATGGCCGAGCAATAACGAGGGTTGAACGCCAATGGCAAGCGTCGATGTGACCGTTCGCGGGGCCGGGATTTTCGGCCTGTCGGTGGCTTGGGCCTGTGCGCGGCGCGGGGCGCGAGTGCGGGTCGTGGACCCCTATGGCCCCGGCGCCGGGTCCTCGGGCGGGATCGTCGGCGCGCTGGCCCCGCATGTACCCGAGAACTGGAACGCCAAGAAGGCGTTCCAGCTGGACAGCCTGTTGATGGCCGAGGACTGGTGGCGCGGGGTCGAGGCTGCGGGCGGCGTTCTGGCGGGCTATGGGCGCACCGGCCGGCTGCAGCCCCTGGCCGACGCGGCGGCGGTGGCCCTGGCCGAGGCGCGCGCCGTGGGCGCGGCGGAGCTCTGGCGCGGGCAGGCGGACTGGCGGGTCGTGTCCGAGCCGGGCGCTTTCGCGCCCGCCAGCCCGACCGGGCGCTGGGTCTTCGACAGCCTGACGGCGCGGCTGCACCCAGCCCGCGCCTGCGGCGCGCTGGTGGCGGCGCTGCGCGCGGTGGGCGGCGAGGTGGTGGACGACGCTCCGGACCGTGGCCAGGTGGTCTGGGCCACGGGCTGGCGCGGGCTGGCGGATCTGTCCGAGGCGCTGGCGCGCCCGGTGGGTGTGGGCGTGAAAGGGCAGGCTGTGCTGCTGCGGCACGCGGCGGTGGAGGACCCGCAGGTCTTTGTCGACGGCCTGCACATCGTGCCCCATGCGGACGGGACGGTCGCCATCGGGTCCACCTCGGAGCGGGAATTCGGCGATCCGGTGTTGACCGATGCGCAATGCGACGCGCTGTTGGACCGCGCGGTCGCGGCGCTGCCGCTCTTGCACGGCGCGCCGGTGGTCCGCCGCTGGGCCGGCGTGCGCCCGCGCGCGCGCAGCCGCGCGCCGATGCTGGGCCCCTGGCCAGGGCGCGCAGGGCGTTACGTGGCCAACGGCGGGTTCAAGATCGGCTTCGGCATGGCGCCGAAGGTGGGCGAGGTGATGGCCGATCTGCTGCTGGAGGGCGTGGACGCGATCCCCGAGGGATTCCGCGTGACCGACAACCTGTGATCCAGCGGTGCGCGCCGTTGGCGCGCGCCTGGTATCTCGGCCCCCGGGAGGCTCGGGGCCCGTGGCGGGCGTGACGCGCTAGTCGTGGGGCCGGCGGGTTGACGCAGGTGCGCGCTGGTGGGTGACAAGCCCCCACGGCACGCCTATAAGGCGCGCCGAATGGACATTCCGATGCACGAGGACGATGCAGATGACGACTCAGGTTTTTGGACATAAATCCCCCGACACCGACAGCACCGGCAGCCCGATCATCTGGGCCTGGTATCTCAGCGAAATCAAAGGCGAGGCCGCAAGCCCGGTGCTGCTGGGCGAGCCCAACACCGAAGCGGCGTTCATGCTGGAGCATTGGGGGCTCGAGAAGCCGGCGATCATCGCCGATGTCGAGGACGGCGCGCCGGTGGTGATCGTGGACACCAACAACCCCGCCGAGCTGCCCGCCAACATCAACAATGCCGACATCCGTGGCATCATCGACCATCACAAGCTGGTCGGCGGGCTGGAGACCAAGGGGCCGATCGACATCCGCATCGAGCCGCTGGCCTGCACCGCGACCATCATGTGGAAGATGATCGGCAAGGACCTGGCGCAGGCGCCCAAGGCCATCAAGGGCGCGATGCTGACCTGCATCCTGTCGGACACGATGGAATTCCGCTCGCCCACCACGACGCAGGAAGACAAGGCCGTCGCCCATGCGCTGGCCGAGGATCTGGGCGTGGACATCCCCGAGTATGCCGCGCAGATGTTCGCCGCCAAGTCGGACGTGTCCGCCTTTTCGGATGCCGAGCTGCTGCGCATGGACAGCAAGGAATACGCCGTTGACGGCACCAAGTTCCGGGTCTCGGTGCTCGAGACCACGTCGCCCGAGATCCCGCTGGACCGCAAGGACAGCCTGATGGCGACGATGGTCGACGTGGCCAAGGAAGACGGCGTCGATCAGGTGCTGCTCTTCGTCATCGACATCCTGAAAGAGGAAGCGACGCTGCTGGTGCCCAACGATCTGGTCAAGACCGTGGCCGAGAAGAGCTTTGACGCGACGGTCACCGGTGACACCGTGGTGCTGCCGGGGCTGATGAGCCGCAAAAAGCAGATCATACCGAACCTCAAGGTCTGAGACCCGGGGGGCCAAGACAGACAAACAGAAGGGGCCGCCATGCGCGGCCTTTTTTCCTGGGACATGGCAGCGGTAAACCCCGTTGCGCTTTGCGCGACAGAGTTTGTTCGCGATGGGAAACGGGCTTGGCCCATTGGTCTTTCATATCCAAGACCTCGATCAATTCCGTTTGGTCGCCGTATGTCTTCGCATGTCCGGAAGCGAGATCTTCGGAAGAAAGGCGGAACACCTGCCGGGATCGCGGTTGCGTGGATGGTCGAAACGCTCTACCTCCGCGTGACGTGTGGTATCGAGTAACGGGCGCAACATGGCAAAGACCAGGCCGTTTGACATATTTCCCGGTACGATGCCTGACGAAGACATCTTCCGGCCCCTCAAGATCGAGCTTGACCCCGGCGAGGTCAAGTTCTCTGCGCCTGCCCAGAAACATGCGTTGAAACGGCACCCCAACGATGTTCCCTTGATCGTGCCGCACCTGTCTCAGATCCTGTCTGCGCCTACATATTTGGGTGATGACCACAGGAACCCCGGTAAGATCGAAATCGTCGGCCGCATTTCCGGGGTCGCGGGAGCGGCTCTGGTCGCGCTCACCGTTAAGAAAGACGAAACGGATGGCTACTATCACGTCTGCTCAAGTTATTTCATCACTCAGTCGGAGCTTGATAAAAAGCGAGACAAAGGGATCTTGAAGATCGTCAAGCCGAGGACGAGGACTTGATTATGCAGCGACTGGCCGCTAATTAGCTGCTAGTGATTTTGAAGGTGTAAGGTGAGAACGCCCGCCTCACACACCGCGTAAAAGAGGTAAAGTAGGTCGCGAGGCCGAAGAGATACCGGATTTGACGGCAACGCTGTCAAATGAAAACTGGGACGCGGTTGCACTTTCGACATAGCCCCGCCTCTGGCGGGGTTTTTGGTGTCTTGGGCTTGTCGTGCGATCAGCCGAAAAATCCTCGGATCAGGTCGGTTCAGATGCAAGACTGGCCAAGAGTGGCCTTTGCCGGAAAAAGCTACGCCCAATTCCGGGCGTAGCCGTTCTTTTTCGTCATTGAGGCGCGTGCCGAATCTGACTGTATTCCTAAAGCGTCATCCTTGAAATCTGAATCGATGGGATTTCCACGTGCCGGATTTTGTGATTCACCATATGTGGAGGTG